>PAFB01000064.1 GCA_002700865.1 Rhodospirillaceae bacterium | reverse complement strand
GTAAATGGAGCGGGTGATGAGATTCGAACTCACGACACCTAGCATGGCAAGCTAGTGCTCTACCCCTGAGCTACACCCGCGCCGGGGATGGAGGGGTGTGTATCGCTCTCCCCGACATAGATCAAGCGCTTATTTGTGCTTTTGTGGTTTGAGCGCCTGCCCGGTCTGTGCAGGGTTGCGAGGGTCGCGCAACTCCCTTTGAGATTCCCGCATTCTCCGGGCTCCCCGCGCCAAAAGCAGCCCGCACCCACCCTTTCTTGAATGACCCGCCACAGCCGCCGATTGCTGTATCCGACCCGGCCTGATGCCCATAATCGCCCGATCCGCGCGACTCCAAAGAACTCCGTCTCAGCCCTGCTGGATCTCCCGGTGCTGCACCAGTACACGGTATCCCGCGTCCCGCAGCCATACCCCCGCTTGTTCAGCGAAGAACACCGAGCGGTGCTTGCCGCCCGTACAGCCAAAAGCAAAGGTGAAATAGGCCTTGCCCTCCTGCTGCTGGCGTTCGGCGGTGAATTCAAGCAGGCGGCGCAAGTGCTCTTCGAAGGCGTCAAAACCCTCATCCTGCCGGATATAATCGCCAACCGCGCGCTCCTGCCCGGTTTTGGCTCTCAGCGCGGGTTCATAGTGCGGATTGCGCAGCCAGCGCACGTCGATGACCATATCAGCGTCCATCGGCAAACCCTGCCGGTACGAAAACGACAGCGTCCGAATCTGCAACCCATCCTCGTCGGCACCGGCAATCGACAGGAGAGTCGCGCGCAGGTCGGCGAGTTTTGTGCCGGTGGTGTCGATGATCTGATCGGCCATAGCCCGTCGCGGCTGGGAGGCTTGCTGCTCAGCTGTCAGCGCATCGACCAGGCCTTTACCCTGATCAAACGGGTGGGTGCGCCGGGTTTCGGTATAGCGTCGGCGCAGCGTCTCGAGCTCGGCACTCAGGAACAGGTGCGTGACATCAACATCTTCAGGCAGCGAAACCAGCGGGTTGGGCCCGGTACCGCTCTGCCTATCAGCCGGTGCGATCGGCCAGCCAATCGCCACGTCCGCCCCGCCGCTTTCCGCCAGCAGCGCCGGCCAAAGCGCCACCGGTGTCGCATCACTGGCCAGAAATCCCAAGTCCGACAGGACCCCCAGCGCTGTTGTCCGACCGGCGCCCGACAGGCTGGATACGATGAACAGGCGGCGGCGGTCTCGGGACGTGGTCATAACTGGAAGTCCGCTGGCATTTCCGGTAGGCGGAGAACCACCCTCGCCCCGGAAATTTCGCCGCCCCGATCAGCGTTCTCAGCCCAGATCTTACCGCCATGCGCGTTTACGATCTGCTTAGAGATGGACAGCCCCAGGCCGGAATGCTTGCCAAAGCCGTCCTGCTCCGGTCGGTCGGTGTAAAACCGGTCAAAGACCTTAGTGAGCTTATCCGCGGGAAAACCAACGCCCTGGTCTTCGACCGTCAGCAAAATATCCCCGCGCGCCCGCGACAGCCGGACCCAGATTTTACCGCCTTCCGGCGAGAACGTTTGCGCATTGGTGATCAGATTTACCAGCACCTGCCCCAAACGCAGTTCTGCGCCCAGAATGGGGAAGCCTGCGCGGCGGGGTTCGCTCGGCTCCAGAATGATTTCAACATCGGTTTCCGCCATTTGCCGCTGCAGCGAGACCACATCCTGCGCCAATTCATAGAGGTCCATCTCCTCCCAATGCGAGCGCGCCAGCTCGGCGTCGAGCCGCGAGCTGTCTGAAATATCACTGATCAGGCGGTCCATACGGTCAACATCGTGTGTCAGGATATCGAGCAAGACTTCCTGCTGGCTCGGGTCCTGCACCATGGACAGCGTCTCGAACGCAGATCGGAGAGACGTCAGCGGATTCTTTAACTCGTGGGCAATGTCAGCGGCGAAACTCTCCATGGAATCGATTCGATCCCAGAGGCTCTCCGTCATATCCCGCAGCGACAGCGACAAATCACCGATTTCATCGCCTCTTTCAGACAGATCCGGAATGGCGTGGCGGCGATCCTTTTGCCGCCGTACCAAGTCTGCGGACTTGGCAAGCGCGCGCACGGGCTGGGCGATGGTATTGGCCAGATAGATCGACAGCATCACCGTGATCACCAGCGCAATCAGGAACAGCGAGAGAATCAAGGTCTGCATGGAGGCGATTCGGTCATCCACCACCGTGGTTTCGCGCGAGATCATCAGGCCACCGAGGACCCGCCGATACTCCTGCACCGGGACAGCAGCAGACAGCACCAGCGCATTACCATCCGCCCCGCGAACACCATTGGCAAACTTGCCAAACAGCGCTTCTGCCGCTTCAGGGTAGTGATCCGCCCGCTGGGGCATGGTTTCGATATAACGGGGAAACTGCCGCCCGCCGCGCCGGATGGCCCGCCAGATTGAACGCGGTGACAGGCTTTCAAACAAAGTCGGCTCATCCAGCGACTGCGCGTAAATGGGCGTGGTGCCACCGCGCAGGGCTCGGGAGTCGGCCAGCAAGTCGCCGTTGAGCGCGAACAGGCGCGCGCGTGAGGGGCTGTCGATGGTCAGCAGACGCAGGAACAAAGCGCTGCGGTCTTCGTCCAGGCGTTTGTCCGATGCCTCGCCCGTCACCGCCGCTGAGCCCAAAGCAACCGCGATAATGCGCCCCTCCGAACGCAGGGCCTCCAACTCACCGTCGATCAGGAATTGCCGGTAGCGGTCGGTATAGAGGAAGCCAATAACCGGGATCAGCAGGGTAATCATGTTGATCGCCAGAATGCGGCCGACCAGCGACCGTGAACCGGGTCCACGCGGCCGCCAGCGGATGCGTCGGCCCAACACCAACGCCGTCAGACCAGCGCCGCTGTAACGCGGACGCCGGGGCTTCTTGCTCACTTTTTCCGGTGGTGCTGTGGTCAAGGGTCAAGCCAATTCAAAGGAATCCAGCCGCTAAAATAGGCCCTTCTCACCCGCTTGCACAGACCCTGCTTCGGCAGCACGGCCGCTGGGGACCTTTCAGGCAGCCAAGCCTGTGTCCTTGTAGCGATAACCGACCCCGTACAGGGTTTCGATCTGGTTGAAGTTCTCATCGACCGCTTTGAACTTCTTCCGCAGCCGCTTTATGTGCGAATCAATGGTGCGGTCATCGACGTAAATGTGCTCGCCATAGGCCGCGTCCATCAGCTGGTCGCGGGTTTTTACGTGGCCGGGACGCTGAACCAGTGATTTGAGTATGAGAAACTCAGTCACCGTCAGCGTGATGTCGTCGGCCTTCCACAAGCACTGATGCTTCACGGGATCGAGGCGCAGCTCACCGCGGGTCAGAACGTCGTTGCCAACTTCGCGTTCGGGCGCAGCGGCGGTCATCTCATCGCGACGGAGCAAAGCGCGGATGCGCTCGACCAGCAAGCGCTGGGAAAACGGCTTCTTGATATAGTCATCAGCGCCCATACGCAGGCCCAGAACCTCATCAACCTCGTCGTCCTTGGACGTGAGGAAGATCACCGGCACCTGACTCTGTGTGCGCAGGCGACTGAGGAGTTCCATGCCGTCCATGCGGGGCATCTTGATATCGAGGATCACCAGATCAGCAGGCTGTACGGTCAAAGACTTTAAAGCGTCCGATCCGTCAGAAAACGTGCGGGTCCGAAATCCCTCGGCCTCCAGGGCCATGGATACGGATGTGAGGATGTTGCGATCGTCGTCGACGAGAGCGATGGTTTGTTGCACGGTCTTCTCCGCGAGGGTGGTGTTTATATCTCAGGTCTATGATGCCTAAGTGTGCTCTATTGGCAACAATGTTACGGCGAGAATAAGGAAACTCGCGTCGAAAAGCCGAACAAACTGTGGCAAAACCCAGTGTTTTTAGCTCAATGAGACTTTTTTCTAAGTTGTTCTAGGAATTCACACCGCTCGAACTTGTTATTTCGGATTTTATCTGTTTAGCCTAGGGCCCATTCTGACGCCCTCTATTCTTGTCGGCTGACCCCTGCCCGGCTTAAGGAACAAACACTCTCCATGAAAGCGCACCCAGGCAGCAACATTTCTGCTTTCAGCCTTCAGCGCGCCGTGGCCGGGGTGCAAGAAGTTATGCGCCGTCAGGGCCCAGGACCGCTCAGCAACAAGGCGGCAATCCCCTCGACTGGCTGGGTCATGGAAATGACCGTCGCCGACGCCACAAGCCCTGACGATGAGGTTGTTGCTGTTGGCCAACTGAGCCTGCGCATTCAGCGGCTTGAACCGGCGGATTTTCGCGCTGCACTGGAAGCCGTCATTCGGACGCTGGAGGCAGAGGCGGAGCCACAGTCAGAAACAGGGTCAGATATAGAGTTGGAAACAGGGATGGGACCAAAGGGCCCGCCCATCCTCACACAATTTGTGCTGGCCCAAGATCTGGACCCCGAGGCGCTGAGTGTGTTGCTGGCGCAGATCCACCGAGTAACCTGTTCCATCACTCAAGGCATGCTGGTCCGCGTCGGTGTGTTGAGTGCGCAGTGGTTGGCGCGCACCGGTCATGGCGACACCACCGAGCAGGGCCTTGCCCATTACCTGAACCACAATAGCTTGAAACAGGCTGATCAAGGCATTTACGCGCTGGAGCAGGACGACCCTTGTCGTCACGAGTCCCTCGCGCGGTTCATGGACTCCGGCGGGGCGGTGCACAGTGCCGGTAAGGTCCTCACGGGCGGTGAGCCTTGGGCGCTGCTGGCCGGCTTGGACCGGACTATGCTGAGCACGGCGTTGGATCGTCTGCACGCCGACGCCGATCTGCAGCTGAGCATCAACGTATGCCGGAGCACTCTGGCCGATCAGGGCTGGCTCAGCATCCTGCACGACCGACTCATGACCCACGCCGATGCTCTTGCTCGCCTGGTCTTTGAAATCACCGAATGGCCGCTGCAGGCGCAGGATGCGCCCTTGTCGCAGGCTCTTTCACCTCTGAAGGCTCTTGGGTTGGACATCTGGCTGGACGATTTTGGCGGGGGGGGGGACCAGCTTTAATGAAGCGGTTGTTCCCGGCATCACAGGCCTAAAAATCGATCGATCCCTGCTGCGCTCAGCTTGGCTCGATAACGATGCCTTTGGCACCTTAGGCACGATCACAGGCTTTGCCCGGCGGCTTGGCAAAACCTGTGTGATTGAGGGCGTGGAAACCCTCGACGAACGGCGGTTTGGAGAAAGTTGCGGCGCCAGTCACGTACAGGGCTTTTTCTCGGGACGCGTCTAAAACCTCATTTTTCCGGCCAAAAGGGCGGTTTTTGCCGTGTTTTGGCGCTTTTTTGCCGTTTAGCCCTTGGCAGAGAGTTTGGACAAAATCAGTTCAAGCTGCTCCAGAGACGCATAGGACACTCGGACCTGACCCTTGGTGCCCGAGCCTTGAATGTGCACCGACAAGCCTAACTTTGCCGTCGCGGCCTCTTCGGCTTCCCGCAAATCCGGGTCCTTGTCTGACGCGCCGCCGGGTAGGGCGCTGCTGCTGTCGCCAGCGGTGAGGTCTGCAGGCGACGACAATTGGCGCACGGCGCGTTCAAGCTCGCGCACCGACCAGCGCTCGGCGACCGCCTGGCGGGCGAGGGGGATCGGGTTCTCAACGGCGAGCAGGGCGCGCGCATGGCCTGCTGTCAGCTGACCATCTTCGACCATGCGCCGCAGAGCTTCAGGCATGGCGAGCAGACGCAGGCTGTTGGCGACATGCGCCCGGCTCTTGCCCACGCGTTCGGCCACGTCGGTTTGTGTGTATCCGAATTGAGTGATCAAGCGGCGATAACCCTCAGCCTCTTCAAAAATGCTCAGGTCTTCACGCTGGATGTTCTCCAACAGGGCGATTTCAGCCGCGTCGACATTGCTCAGTGGACGGATGATTACCGGCACTTCGTGCAGGCGCGCCCGCTGTGCCGCACGCCACCGGCGTTCACCGGCGATGATTTCATAGCGCGTTTTAACCCCTTCACTGGCTTCACGCACCAGCAATGGTTGCAGAATGCCCTGACTGCGAATCGACGCAGCCAGCTCGTCGAGGCGTTCGGGGTCAAAAATCTGGCGGGGCTGGAAGGGGCTGGGTGACAAGTCGCTGACGGCGACCAACTCTGGGCCGGATGCGCCGCTGGACTCAGCGTTGCCATCGTCGAACAGCGCACTCAGCCCGCGACCCAAACCTTTCTGTGCCATGGTGTTGTCCTTCCCTTGTCCAAAGACCCGCGCCCTTTGTGACGCTGTGCCGAATGGTGACGGTGTTACAAGCCCAAGGTGGCCACAACCTCATCCGACAGCGCGGCGTAAGCCTGCGCACCCGTCGAACGGGCATCATAGTCGAAAATAGGCTGCGCGTGCGAGGGGGCTTCGGAAAGACGCACGTTGCGCGGAATTTTGGTTTCGAAAACCCGGCCGCGCAGGTGGGTGCGAACGTCGTTTTCAACCTGCTGCGCCAGCCGGTTGCGACCATCATACATGGTCAGAACCACACCCAGCAGCTGCAGGGAAGCGTTTGAGCCGCGCTTTACCCGGTCCAAAGTCCGCAGCAGAAATGCCAGGCCTTCCAGCGCGAAGAATTCAGCCTGCAACGGCACCAGCACTCGATCCGCCCACGCCAGACCATTGAGGGTCAGCAACCCAAGCGCCGGCGGGCAGTCGATCAACACCACCTCAAATTGTTTTGATGCGTCTTTAAGTTGATCTCGGAAGCTGAACTGACGGGCATCAGCATCAACCAGCTCGATCTCCATAGCTGCCAAATCCTGGTTCGACGGCAGGATGAACAAGTGATCCTGTGACGTAGGTTGGATCGCTGCTTCTGCGCTGACTGTGCCAGCCAGAACCGCGTAGAGGTTGGCTTCCCGAGCGTCGGCTGCAATGCCCAGACCGGTGGAGGCGTTACCCTGTGGGTCAGCATCAATAATGAGTGTACGCTTGCCCTTGCGGGCCAAAGCTGCGCCAAGGTTCACGGCGGTCGTGGTTTTGCCCACGCCGCCTTTTTGATTGGCAATAGCGAGAATGACCGGTTCAGACACGGGGACGGGTTCCTGTTGCAATCGGAGAGCCGGACTTAACGCGCTGGACGGATGTTGCGCAAGCGCAGAATCACCGAGTCGCTGTCGATAAGCGAGGGAAAACTCTCGGTTTCGAAATGGTGTGTCTGTTGAGCGGCAGCAATTTCTTCGGGGGCGCTGCGGCCTTTGTGCAGAAGCAGCTGGGTCTGACTGTCAATCAGCGGTGCGCACCAATCGAGCAAGCGCGGCAAAGGCGCAAAGGCGCGGGCGAACAACAGGTCCAGGGGTTGGACTGGCAAGGCCTCGACCCGGCGGGACAGGACCGCAATCGGCGCTTGCGTGGCTGTCTTTACCGCCAGTTGAAACGCCGCTTTGCGATGGTCGGCCTCGATCAAGGTCACTGGCTGGCCCGTGGCTATAGCCACCACGATCCCGGGAAACCCAGCACCAGTGCCAATATCCGCTGCGCCGCGCGGAAAACGGTCAGCCGACTCAAACCTGGCCTTGTCAGCGTTCTGAGGGCCAGAAGGTGCAGTCATTTCGGGAAGGTAATCGAGGCACTGCAGGCTATCCACCACATGCCGGTCCCAGACGTCATCCCAGGTGCTGGGACCGATGAGGTTCAGCTTGGGCTGCCACTTGCCCAGCGTCTCGACGTAGGTGTGCAAATGTTCGATCTGCGCGTCGCTGAGCGCCAGACGAGAAGCCGTTTCCTTGAACAAAGGCGAAAGCGGAGGCGGACTCAGGCGGCGGGTGTCCTTTTTCGCCCGCCTTGGTTGCGGCTTGTGTGGGGATGAGCGCCTGTTGCTGGCTGCCATGGCGATCAGGCTGCCGACTTGTCAGCGGCTTGGGCTGGCTCTGCGGGGCGTGTGCGCCGGTCTTCGCCGCGACGCTTGACGTACTGCAACAAAGCGCCGAGCGCTGCTGGCGTCATGCCTTGAATTCGGGAAGCCCGCCCGAGCGTCTCAGGCCGCGCCTGCTCTAGTTTTTCGCGGATCTCATTAGACAGCGAACCGATGGCGCTGTAGTCCAGATCGGCAGGGAGGCGCGCGTCCTGTTCCGTCTGCAGCGCCGCAACTTCTTGCTCCTGCCGGTCCAAATATCCTGCGTAAACGGATGCGATTTCTATTTGCTCAGCAACGTCCTGCCGAAGGCCGGCGAGCGATGGGAAAGCCGCTTGGAGTTGTTCCAGAGTGACCGATTTCATCGACAGAATATCGAGCGCCGTGCGTTTTCTGCCATCAAGTTTGATGGGAAACCCGGCGCGCTCCCATTCATTTGGGCTCAGCGACAGGTTTTTGAATGAAGCAAAGGCAGCGTCCATG
This sequence comes from Rhodospirillaceae bacterium, assembly GCA_002700865.1. Classification (GTDB taxonomy): domain Bacteria; phylum Pseudomonadota; class Alphaproteobacteria; order UBA7985; family UBA7985; genus UBA7985. Next base: position 21,081 of record PAFB01000064.1, on the reverse strand, counting down.
AGCGCTTGTTTCACGTGAAACGCCTCTCGGCGGTCGCTGCGGATCAAACCCAAGGCCAGGCCCAAAGGCGTCAAACGCTGGTCAGCGTTGTCGGCCCGAAGGCGCAGGCGGAACTCAGCGCGACTGGTAAACATGCGGTAGGGTTCGGTCGTGCCCCGCGTCACCAGATCGTCGATCATAACGCCGATGTAGCCCTCGTGACGCCCGACCCGCAGGCGCTGCTCAGAACCAGCGGTTATCAGCGCAGCATTAGCCCCAGCCATCAATCCTTGCGCTGCGGCTTCCTCATATCCTGTGGTCCCATTAATCTGGCCCGCCAAGAACAAGCCGGGCACGCGCTTAGTCTGCAGCGTGTCTTCCAGCTCTCGCGCGTCCACATAATCATATTCAACGGCATAGCCCGGCCGAAGAATGGTTGCTCGCTCCAAACCCGGAATGGTCTTCAACATCGCCGCTTGAACATCTCTGGGAAGCGACGTTGAAATACCGTTGGGATAAACTGTGTGGTCATCAAGTCCCTCTGGTTCCAGAAAAATCTGGTGCCGGGGCTTGTCGGAAAACCGCACAACCTTGTCTTCAATCGATGGGCAATACCGCGGTCCAACGCCGTCAATTGCGCCAGAATAGACAGCAGAGCGCTCAAGGTTGTCCCGGATGATGCGGTGTGTGGCTTCAGTCGTGAACGTTACTCCACAGTCGATCTGGGGCACAGAAATACGGTCGGTCAGGGTCGAAAAAGGCACCAAGACGGGATCCGGCGGCTGCGTGGCTAAACCACCCCAGGCGATGGTGCGCCCATCGAGGCGCGCTGGTGTTCCGGTTTTCAGGCGCTCCAAGCGGAAACCCAGCCGCTCAATCGTGTCGGCCAAGGCCACCGCTGGGGCCTCTCCGGCGCGACCCTCATGAGCAACTTCGTCGCCAATAAATGTCTTCCCGCGCAGAAATGTTCCTGTTGTGATGACCACGCCACCAGCCTGGATCGCATCGCCTCGGTCAGTCCTGAGGCCCGTTACTGCCCCGTTCTCGCCAAGCAGAATATCGTCCGCTCCTGCTTCAACCACAGTTAGAGTAAGCTCTTCCTGAAGTAAGACTTGGATGGCCTCTCGATAGAGGCGGCGGTCTGCCTGCGACCTTGGACCGCGAACAGCGGGTCCTTTGGAGGCGTTCAGCATCCGAAATTGAATGCCGGCCCGATCAATGGCACGGCCCATTAATCCATCAAACGCATCGATTTCCCGCACCAAGTGCCCTTTGCCCAGCCCACCAATCGCTGGATTGCACGACATTTCGCCAACAGTCGCCCACTGGTGCGTAACCAGCGCGACCTGTGCCCCCAGGCGCGCAGCAGCGGCGGCGGCTTCTGTGCCGGCATGGCCACCGCCAACCACCAGCACATCAAAGCGCAGCCCGTCAGGCACAGCATCATTCCGCCGATAGAGTTTCACGTGAAACGTCCTTGTTGAGGCCCAAAACAGGCAAGCAGAACCCTACTTGCCAATACAGAATCGGCTGAAAATATGGTCGAGCACGTCTTCCACATCAACCGTACCAGTGATCCGACCAAGCGCGCCGGTCGCATCGCGCATGCACTCAGCCAGCAAAGCCAGCTCTTCGATGTCCCCACAGCGCGAAAGAGCGTCGACCGCCTGCTGCACGTGATGGGCGTGGCGTTGGCGGCCCATGGGGAGAATATCATCCAGGGAAGACCGCTCATCCAACAAATGGGCCTGAACGGTGCTGAGAACGTGGTCCAGACCACTGCCAGCCTGAACAGACACGCGGACTTCATAACCACTGCCGGCCCACAAATCTTGCTTGGTCGCAACTTTGATCACCTCACAGGCCGACAAATACCGCCCAATTTCGGGGTCCTCACCGCGCTCATCGATCAGCCAAAGCACGAGATCAGCCGATTGCGCGGCCTGCACAGCGCGGTCAACGCCAATGGCCTCGACCTCATCGGTTGTCGCTCGCAGTCCAGCCGTATCGACGACGTTGACCAGAAATCCATTCAACTCAATCGGCACGGAAAGCGCATCTCGGGTGGTGCCAGCAACGTCCGTCACGATCGCGACATCGCGCGCCGCCAAAGCGTTCAGCAACGAAGACTTTCCGACATTGGGCAACCCGACGAGCGCAACGGTGAAGCCATCGCGCACATGCGCAGCCAAGCGGTGGGATTGCGCGGTGGCTGAGGCCATAACCTGGGCAAGGGCAACCGCCCGGCCCCGCACGGTCGGAAAAAAATCGTCAGGCAAATCCTCATCGGGAAAGTCGATCCAGGCTTCAGTTTCAGCGCGCAAAGCAATGATTGCCGCCCGCCACGCCTGAACCTGATGTGACAGCGCCCCACCCAGCTGGCGCAAGGACAGCCGCCTTTGAGCATCGGTCTGAGCGTCGATCAGGTCGCCCAGACCCTCGACGGCTGCCAAATCCATCTTGCCGTTGAGAAAAGCACGCTGGGTGAATTCGCCAGCCTCTGCGGGCCGCATGCCGGCAAGGGCACTGAGCGCTGCCAACACGGCCCGGATGACGGCGGGCGATCCGTGAGTGTACAGCTCGACCACGGCTTCGCCGGTGAAGGAGTGCGGCGCGACGAAGCGCACCGCCATGGCTTCGTCGAGCAACAGCCCCGAATTGTCGAGCAGATCGACGCGCTGCAAAACCCGGGGTTTCGGTAGCGCCGGGGAGGTCGCGCCGGGTGCGCCGGCCAGTAGCTGTTCAAGAGCCGCGTCAGCGCCCGGCCCCGACAGCCGTATAACCGCGAGGCCTGCGCGGCCACCGGCTGAGGACAGGGCAAAGATGGTGTCAGCGCGGGACATGCATCAGTGCCGCTGCACGCTACTGGTTCATGGACAGGAAGAAGTCGTCGTTCGACTTCGATGTCCGCAGCTTGTCAATCAGGAATTCCATGGCGTCGACCGGACCCATGGGCATCAGAATCCGCCGCAGCACCCACATTTTGGCAAGTTCGCCGCGTTCAACAAGCTGCTCTTCCTTCCGGGTGCCAGAACCGCCGATATCGATGGCGGGATAAGTGCGCTTGTCCGCCAGCTTGCGATCGAGAACGATCTCCGAGTTACCCGTCCCTTTGAATTCCTCAAAGATTACCTTATCCATCATCGAGCCAGTATCGATCAGCGCCGTGCCAACAATCGTCAGCGAGCCGCCTTCTTCGATATTGCGCGCCGCGCCGAAAAACCGCTTCGGCCGCTGCATAGCATTGGCATCAACACCGCCGGTCAGCACTTTGCCCGATGAAGGAACAACGGTGTTGTAAGCACGCGCGAGGCGGGTGATGGAATCCAGCAGGATCACCACGTCTTTTTTGTGCTCCACCAGTCGCTTGGCGCGTTCGATCACCATTTCCGAAACCTGCACGTGTCTTGTCGCCGGTTCATCGAAGGTGGAAGCGACAACCTCACCATTCACCGAGCGCTGCATGTCGGTCACTTCCTCTGGCCGTTCGTCGATCAGCAGGACGATCAGATAAGTTTCAGGATTGTTGCGGCTGATGCTGTCAGCGATGGTTTGCAGCATCATCGTCTTACCGGTACGCGGCGGTGCCACGACCAAAGCGCGCTGGCCCTTACCAATGGGGCTGACCAGATCGATGACCCGGCCGGTCAGGTTCTTGTTGGTCGGATCTTCAACCTCAAGTTTCAGCCGCTCGTCTGGATACAGGGGTGTCAGAGAGTCGAAGTTGACCCGAGTTCGCGTGGAAGTAGGGTCCTCAAAGTTGATCGTGTTGACCGTAGTGAGGGCAAAATAGCGTTCATTGTCGCGTGGCGCGCGGATTTCACCATCCACACTGTCCCCTGTGCGCAATCCAAATTTCCGCACCGTATTCGGGGAAACATAGATATCGTCGGCACCAGCGAGGTAGTTGGCTTCAGGCGAGCGCAGGAACCCAAAACCGTCCTGCAGCACTTCGATAACACCGCCACCAAAAATCGACTCATCGTTCTCCGCCACACCCTTTAAAATGGCGAACATCAGCTCCTGCTTCCGCATTGAAGCGACGTTGTCGATTTCCAGCTCTTCGGCCATAGCGATGAGTTGAACAGGGGTCTTTTGCTTGAGATCTTCGAGATGCATAGGTCGAAAATGATCCATCTGGAGAAGGCCCAACCCGGCAGCGCATCAGCGCGCTTCCACAGGGTGGGAAATCAGAACCAGCCCCGGCTGTCAGCAGCGCGGAGCACGTACGGAGCGCAGCGGTCAGAAGATCAACCGATCTCAACTCAAACTGCGAAAGAAAGCGGGAAAGCTGGCCTCACCTCGGACGAGGGACCAAGGCCGCGAGCGGCCTGTGTGAGTCGGACGACCTACACGCCGACCACTTAAGCAGGCTCACCGACCCTGTCAACGGTCTGCTGACCTTTCCCCCAAAATTGCTTCTGAATTTGCCCCCGAGTTCAGCCTGTGACCTCGCCTCTCACCCGAGCGTTGTTCTGCGGTTTGATCTACTGGAACGGTTTCACCACCACTAACACCACAATCAGGATCATCAGCACCGTCGGTACTTCGTTGAAAATCCGGAAGTAGCGGGCGCTTCGGGTGTTGCTGTCGCTGGCGAAGTTTTTCACGTGACGCGACTGCATGCCGGTAACAGCGCTCATGGCCAGCACGAGAATAAACTTAGCAACAAACCAAAACTCGCGGGCCGTCGTGATGCCGTTCATCTCCCAATAGACCACCATTCCCAACCCAGCGAGCCAAGTGACAGCCATGGCGGGATTGATGATCGCGTTGTACAGCCGCCGTTCCATGACTTTGAAGGTCTCCGACTTATCCGAGCCCGTCTCTGCGTTGGCGTGATAGACAAACAAGCGCGGCAGATACAGCAAGCCTGCCATCCAGGCGATAACCGCTATGATATGAACCGACTTCAGCGTCAGAAAGATTGCGAGCATGGCGCTAAACCTCTGAAAATATTGGAAAAAGGCCCCTGAGACCGAGAAAGAAAGGCTTTGCTTGTCAGCCCCCTTGTCTGGATCAGGGTTTAGGCTTGTGAGCGGATTGCGTCGAGTACCCAATGCACGGCATCGGGGTCGGTTTCCTTGAAAATGCCATGGCCAAGATTGAAGACATGACTGCGGTCCCGATCGACCTGAGCCAGCACCGACCGCGTGGCTTCGGCCACCTCAGCCTGCCCGGAGAGCAACCGACCCGGATCAAGATTGCCCTGTACCGCTGCAAAATCCAAGCTCGCCGCCGCTTTCAAGTCGTTGGCATAATCAACCTGAAGCGTCACGTGGGGATCGATGCCAGCCAAGGCGCGCGCAGCGAACATGGCCTTGCGCGGGAACAGAATAATGGGGGTCTGCGGCTCGCTTTGCCGGATGCGTTCAACAATGGCACGCAGCGGCGCGGCGGACCAGGCAAGCTGTGCATCACGGTCCAGCGAACCAGCCCAAGAATCAAAGATCATGACGGCATCAGCACCCGCTCGGATCTGTGCCACCAGATGTTGCGCCACACTGGCGACCAGCAGCGCCATCAACGCGGAAAACCGCTCCGGTGCGCCATAGGCCATGGCTTTGGTCGCAGCGTAAGCTTTGCTCGACCCGCCCTCGATCATATAGGTCGCCAACGTCCACGGAGCGCCTGCGAACCCGATCAGCGTGGTGGCGTCGGGCAGTTCGCTGCGAATTTGACTGACGGCACCATAAGCCGGATGCAGCACCCCGGCCATCTCGCCGCTGTTTAAGCGATCCGTCATGGCCGCCAAGTCGGGCAAAGCCCCCAAAACCGGACCTTCACCCGCAGCAAAGGCCAAATCCTGACCTAAGGCACGAGGTATGGTGAGGATATCAGAAAACAGGATCGATCCATCAAAGCCATAGCGCCGGATCGGCTGCAAAGTAACTTCAGTGGCAAAATCCGGATTGTCGCACAGGTCCAGAAACCCGCCCGCTTGCTGGCGCAAGTCCCGGTATTCCGGCAAATAGCGCCCCGCTTGTCGCATGAACCATACCGGTCTGGGCCATTGAGCCTGACCATGAAGCGCTGCGAGCAGCGGCTTGTCGCTTGAGTGCTGAACTGTCATGGCCTTTGATCTGCGGGGAGACGGCGGAAAAGGCAAGCTGCTCGTGATCAAAGCTGTTTGCCCGCTGGCGCACATCCAAGGCAGCACACACAACCCGTGCCCAAGTGTTGATGGCTTCGGTCTATCCTGTTTGAAGACATCAGCACTGGTGGCTTAGCACTCTCCCCCAAACAAAACAGAAGAAATTTACAAAGGTTGATGTGGTTGTTGTCCGGGTCAGAATGTGTGGATCAAAAGATATCCATGACTTACCCCCAGTAGGGCGACGCTAGTACTATGCGCATTGTTTCGGCTCTCAAGTCGTGAAAAATGGCAAAAATTCCGCTGCTCATCAGGCGCTAAAGCAGAAAGTCGATTGACCCTCGATCGACATTAGGAATTTTCCATCCACCTTGTCCGGATTTTTAGCTCTATCCTTGTCCACGGTTGAAAACCGCATTGTGGAGCAGCAGTTGTCCTCAGTATAAGAAAAGCACTCAACCTCTTCCCCAACCCATGATGCGGTTTACTCACAAGCTCAGTGGAATAACTCGGGCTTCCAGAGCGCGACTCGACCCGTGACCGACAACGGGGAACTGTCGAAGCTGCCGGGCGAAAAAAGGACCAACGGCTGATGATCAGCGACCATTTCGACGATATACCCTTGCCGCCCCAGCTGGGTTGGATGCACGACCAGCCGCTGTTGCTGGCTTCGGCGTCTCAGACCCGCATGGCCATGCTGATTGACGCCGGACTGCCGCTGGTGGTTTCGCCCTCGGATCTCGATGAGTCGGTTATCAAGCGCCGCGTTCGTGAAGACGGTGGCCGGGCGGCACAGGCAGCGGAAGAGCTGGCTTTTGAGAAAACGGCCATGGTTTCAAGGGCTTATCCAGGGCAGATTACTGTCGGTGCTGACCAGATTCTGGTTCTGAGCGATGACAATGGCGGTGAAGCTGAAATCTGGTTCGACAAGCCGGAAAATCGGGGCCAGGCACACAAGCACCTCGCCCAGTTCAGCGGCAAGACTCACGAGCTGATCACGGCAACGGCTGTTTGCGTGGATGGTGCGCGGCGCTGGTCGTCAACGCGGACATCAAAACTCACCATGCGTCTGCTCAGCGACGCTTACATTCGCGCCTATCTCGATACGCTGGGGGAGGAAGCGCTTTGGTCAGTAGGGTGCTATCAACTCGAAGGCTTGGGCGCGCAGTTGTTTGATTCCGTGGAAGGCGATTTCTTTACCATACTGGGGATGGACCTCACGGGCCTGCTGGCGCACTTCCGTGAACAGCAAGCGCTGCTGACCTGAACCATGAGAGGCAGAGTCTTGAAAGCAGCTGTTGTCGGTCATCCCATCGCCCATTCCCAGTCACCGGCCATTCACGGCCACTGGCTGGAGGCCACGGGCATCGCCGGTACTTATGAAGCGCTGGACCTGCACCCGGATCGCTTCGAGGCTGACATCCGAGCACTTGTTGAAAGCGGTTTTCAGGGCGTTAACGCCACGGTTCCCCATAAAGAGGCCGCTCTTGCCATGGCTGACAGTGTCGATGACACGGCCCGGCGAATAGGGGCGTCGAACACGCTGGTATTTCAGAACGGCAAAATCGAGGCGCGCAACACCGACGCTTATGGCTTCTGGGAAAACCTCGCGCCGGGCTTGTTGGGGCAGGTGCCGAAGCGGGCGGTGGTGTTGGGCGCGGGCGGTGCTGCGCGGGCGGTTCTGGTGGCGCTGCAGGACGCAGGCGTTGACCATATCACGCTCGCCAACCGGACCCTGAGCCGCGCACAGGCTCTGGCTGAGGAGCTGGCCGAAACCGCTCGCATTGACCCCATGACGTGGGACGATGCCGAAGATTTGCTGAACCGGGAACGGACAGACTTGCTGGTCAACACCAGTTCACGCGGGATGAAAGCTGAAAACCCCATCACCTGCGCTTTGGCAGCACAGGACGCGCAAACAGTGGTCAATGACATCGTGTATACACCACTGCAAACGGCTTTATTGGAAACCGCAGCAGCGCGGGGTTGCCGCACTGTCGATGGTCTGGGCATGCTGCTTCATCAGGCCCGTCCAGCGTTTCAGGCGTTCTTTGGCGCGCGCGTCACCGTTGATCGCGGCCTGCGGCACAAAGTCGAAACCCGCATGGGGTTGTAGAATTAAGAGAGACTCATGAAAGTCATTGGTCTGACAGGCTCAATTGCCATGGGAAAATCGACCGCAGCAAAGATGCTGGTCCGGATGGGCTATACGCATTTTGACGCTGACGGGGTGGTTCATGCTTTGACAGGACCGGGCGGAAAAGCCTTACCCGCCATTGCCCGTTTTGCCCCACAAGCCGTTTCGGCGGACCGGGGCATGGACCGGAAGGCGCTGGGTGATCTGGCGTTTCAGGACCGTTCGGTGCTGCGCAAGCTCGAAGCTGTTTTGCACCCGCTGGTTTACCACGAAAACCGCCGTTTACTGGCGCTTTGGCAGCGACAGCGGCGGCGTAAAGTGCTGCTGGATATTCCGCTGTTGCTCGAAGGCCGCGGTGAGGGTCGCTGTGATGCGGTTTGGGTGGTATCGGCACCGGCGGCCTTGCAAGCACGGCGCGCCTTGTCCCGACGTGGCATGACCCCGGAAAAACTCGCCGGCATTCTCGCCCGGCAAGTGCCGGATCGCGATAAGCGCAGGCGTGCGGATGTGGTGATCGCGACGGGGTTGGGCCGGGCGGTGACTTGGGCGGCATTGGTGCAGGCGGACCGCGTCCCGGTGCGCGCCAAAACCTGGCCCCCCCACCATCGACGCAACAGCCTGTTCAAAGGCAGCATCCACCGCAGGCCAAACCTGCTCCCGCCTTTGCCTGCGTCCCTTTCAGCCTCACCGGAGACGGCCCCATGACACGAGAAATCGTCCTCGATACCGAAACAACGGGTTTTGAGCCCAGCGAAGGCCACCGGATTGTGGAAATCGGCTGTGTCGAACTCGATGGAATGCTGCCGACCGGCAAGACCTTTCACGTGTACATCAACCCGCAGCGCGACATGCCCACGGGCGCTTATGAAGTCCATGGACTGTCAGCGGAGTTTTTGTCTGGATTTCCGGTTTTTGAAGCGCACGTGGAGGCTTTCCTCGATTTCATCGGCGACGCCCCGCTGGTGATCCACAATGCCTCCTTCGATATGAAATTCATCAATGCGGAGCTGGCGACTGTCGGGCGGCCGATTTTGCCCCAGAGCCGCGCCATCGACACGCTGGCCATGGCACGCAAGGCCTTCCCCGGTTCTCCGGCCAGTCTCGATGCCCTTTGTCGCCGGTTTGGCATCGATAATGCCAGCCGAACGCTGCATGGTGCCCTGTTGGACAGTGAGCTGCTGGCAGAGGTGTATTTGGAGTTACGCGGCGGTCGCCAGCCCGGTTTTGGGCTGGACGCCATGGCCCCGGCAACCCGTAAAACCGGCGAGGGCAGGCGTGAGGGTAGCGGGCGTGAGGGTGCGGGGCAGGCTGGATCCGACCCAGCCGTCACCGGCCCTTTTCCCGCCCGCAGCTTCCCGGTTTCACAGGCCGACACTGAGCGTCACCGCGCCTTTTTGGGCGAAATCAGTGACCCGATCTGGACCAAATACGGGGTGGGTAGAAAGCAGGACTAGCCAAGGCCAGCCCTAGTAAGGCTTATCAGCGCCGGTTATTCGTCGATTTCGCCCCGGTCCTTGCGGTTTGCAAGCAAGGTCAGGAAGTTGAACGGATTGAGCAGTAGGGGCGGATAGCCGCCCTTGACCGTGGCATCAGCGACCACCTCACGCGCGAATGGGAAGAGGTAGCGGGATACTTCGACCACCAGCAGTTTTTCAATCGCCTCATCGGGAACATCGGTGCCGATCTGGACCAGACCGGCATAGACGCATTCGACGATAAAGCCGGTTTGGCCTTCGATGGTTGCCTTGACCGATGTGTGCAATTCGACCTCGAACTGACGCTCGCCCAAATCGCGGTTGTTGACGTTAACGTCGATGTCGATTTGCGGCTGCTTGCCCCGCGCCATCAGGCCAAGGGCAGCGTTAGGGTTCTCGAAGCTCAAGTCCTTCAGGTACTGGTGTAGGAAGGCCAGACCCTGCTGCTGGGAGGCGGCGGCGGCTTCGGGGGTTTCGTTTTCGGCCATGCTGGTCTCGATGTCGTTGAAAAGGGAGCAAAGATGCGGGCGGGTGTTAGCACGCAGGGCAGGTGGCGACTAGTCTGCGTTGCGCTTGTCGGCCTCGTTCGCGCCAGGGTTGGCTACATCAGGGTTGGCTACATCCGGGTCGATCACTTCGGCTTCGCCTTCGATGACGCCGTGGGTGGATTGGCGCGGTGAGGTGGATGAATAATCATAAGTGTCAAACCCAGCTCCCATACCTGCTCCCATTCCTCCTGCCATTCCGGCCCCACTTGCCGAAAAAGACACGCTGCCTCGGCTCTGCGCCCATCGCAGCAGGCGCGGTGCAAGGAAGGAGCGCACCGGCGGTGACAACAGCCCTATGCCAATTACATCGGTGAAAAACCCCGGCGTCAGCAGCAGCAGCGCCGCAGCAAACAGACACAGCCCGTCGAACAACGCCCGCCTGGGAATTTGCCCGGCGCCGAGCTGTGTGTTGATGCGGGAAATCACCTGAGCCGACTGCTGGTGCACCAGAATTGTACCCGCTACGGCCGTCAGCAGGACCACCAGCAGGGTCGGCCATAACCCGATCCAGCCGCCGACTGTGATGAAGCCTGCAATCTCGATAATCGGCGTTAAAATGAAGGCCAACAGTAACAACCGCGTCATAAAAGCCTACCTTTCGTGCTTCGAAACCCTCGAATCCGTTCTTGAGCGTTGCCCCGGCTGGGTTTCGCCCCTACCTGTGTTCAATACAAATGGGGCGTAGCCACAATCCGCGAAAGGATTGCGGGCAAAAAAAGCAAAACGCTCCGGACCAAGGAGACCGTCTGTGACCATCACTCTTGTTATCCTCGCTGTGGCCGTGGTGTTCGTGCTTTGGCGTCTCAGTTCGGTTCTGGGACAGGATCAGGGCTTCATCCCCCAATTCGACCGCGACAACAGCCCTTCAGACCCCAATCAGGCCGCTAATGATGATCCCGCCGCCCCGCAGGAGCCGTTTTCGCTGAGCCGTGATGACGTTGATCCGGCGTCTGACTTTGCTGAGATTCAGTCTGTACTGTCTGAAATCAGCGAGAAAGACAGGCTGTTCCATCCCGGTGATTTCCTCAGCGACGCCGGCAATGCGTTTGAGATGATTCTGAGCGCCTTCGCGTCAGGCGACAAAGATACGCTCTCCTCCTTCGTTTCCAAGGATGTTTATGCTGGCTTTGCGCAGGCGATCGACGACCGCGACGCCAATGGGCAAGTACTGGAACTGACCTTGCTCAAAGCCCCGGAGACGCAGTATTTCCGCGCTGAAATCAGCGGCAATACGGCTTTTCTGACGTTGACCGTGCGCTCGGAACAAATTCAGGTGGTGCGCGATAAAGCTGGCGAGATCGTCTCCGGCGACCCCAACCAGACCACGACAATCGAAGACCACTGGAACTTCTCCCGCAAAATGGGCTCCTCCGACCCAATCTGGACCCTGATCGCAACCCAGGCTTAGGCTCGGGCTTCGCACCGCAAAAAAACAGCTGAATAGGGCGTGCTGACTTCAATCGGCTCGCCCTTTTTTCATGGGCGGAAACGGGGAGGGTTGTGGCTTGGATGCCTCGATGGGGGGTTGAGGTTGGAAAAATTGGGGTCTCAGACAATTTGACTGGATTTTGCCACCCCGTACGTGTTTTATGCACCGTATATCGTGTTATGCGCTTTAAAGTGTTGGTTTGCATTCAAATTTCGAGAATCAACGTGAATTCATTCGCTTAAGGCGTTCTTTTGATTAGACATTTGTTGGTATCGCTGCCATGGCGATATTGATTTTCAGGATGGGTACCGGTTTTCGGGTGCCCTGAGATATTTTGAAGTGAGACCGCCTATGTTTCGGCGCATGCTGATCTCAGCCCTATTGCTCATGGGCGCAGCGATCCTCTACGGCTGTAGTGCAACACAAACCGTTTCGGTGAACGGTGATACGACCTTTCGCGAGCGGGGTTTGCTCTTTACCAGCGGCAGTGTGCAGACAGCGGCGCGCGTTCCGGGGGCGGGGCTGACCTCCACGCGAACATCGGCCAACGGACTGTCAAAGCGCACAGTGATCCGGATCGGGCAGGATTTTGAGGCTGAGGGCCTGACGCTTTCGCCCGTGCTGGCAAACTCGTTGCCCGGATGGCGAACCGAGCGCCACGGCGACGCCTTGGCTGCCTTCCAGCAGTCGTGCAAAGTCCTGACTCAACGCTCCCCGGATGACGCGGCATCGGTTTCGGCGCTGGGCGGGCAAGTGCGGGATTGGCAGGGTGTCTGTGCCCGGGCGGCGGCGCTGGATGTTAACGACCACAACCGGGCGCGGGCCTTTTTCGAAGAGCAGTTCAACGCCTTTGAAGTGCGCGGAGAAGGGACCTTCACCGGCTATTACGAAGCCGAAATCAACGCCTCACGGACCCGGTCCCGCGCTTATAGCTGGCCGCTGTATCAGCGCCCGCCGGAGCTGGTGAATGGGCAGGAGTACTTCACCCGCGCAGAAATCGAGTCTGGCGCGCTGCGCAATCGCGGGCTGGAGTTGCTCTATGTCGACAACCCGGTTGATGTATTCATGCTTCAGATTCAGGGGTCAGGCGTGGTCAAGCTGGACGACGGCACCACCACCCGCGTCGGCTATGCCGCCAATAACGCCCATCCCTTTATCAGCCTGCGCGATGAACTTGAGCGGCGCGGCTACGACAAGGCTGAATACGGCGCGTCGATCCAATCTTACACGCGCTGGCTCAAAGAGCGTCCTCGGATCGCCATGGACGTGATGAACACCAACCCGCGCTTTATCTTCTTTCAGGAAAACCTCAACGACGGCGCCATTGGTGCGCAGGGGATTCAGCTGACCGGCGAGCGGTCGCTGGCCGTGGATCTGGACTTCATGCCCTTGCACGTGCCGCTGTGGCTGGAAACCCACGCCACCGCGCCAAACGGCAGCAGTCGCACCATCCGCCGAATGATGGTGGCACAGGACACCGGGTCGGCCATCAACGGGGCGGTGCGCGGGGATTTTTTCTGGGGCTCTGGCGCGGGAGCGCTGGCCATGGCCGGGCGGATGAAATCGCCGGGGGTTTATACGATGCTCTTGCCTAAATCCATTGCATCCGAACTGAGTTCAAACAGTCTTGCGATGAGGCTACCCACACGCTAACTCACGCCTATGTTTGCACAAGGCTCCTGCTGCATGGTCGCTTGCAGGGGTCAGATGAACTCTCTGGGTTAGGATCAACAGCCCTTGGCACAGCACGATACAGATTTTCTCGACACACTCGCGCCGCTCGCTCTATCCGGAATTGGCGAAGGGGTTGGTGCGATTGTTGGCACGCACTTGGAGGCCGCCGTTGCGCGCCTGCTGCCGGCTTTGCCACCCGCTGCCCGTTTGGTCATCGTTGACCCCACTGACGAGGGCGCTGAAGCCTGCAAGCGTCGCTTTGTCCAGACCGATTTGCGGCTGGGCGTGATCCAGGAAACGCCTGCGCAATTCATCGAAGACATGGTTGAACAGCGTTTTGACGCGCTGATCGTCATGCCCGGTTCAGAGGGCGACGAAGACGCGCTGGTGAGTTTGCTGTGGCAGGGGGGGTTCATGGCAGTGCATCCGTCACTGCAGACCCCGCAGGTTGATCCTGAGCAGATGTTGTGCTGGTCCACGGACAAAGGGGCCGCCGTGCGAATGCTGCCACCCAAGCCCAAGCGCCGCGGTGGCCGACGGCGCAATCAACCCGTGTCGGCCACGGCGTAGAAAGCGGGTGGATGGTGTCTTCGGGGAAGAAAAAAGGCAGCGGAAGCGCTAAGGCAAATTCACCGAAACGGCGTCGGGGGGTGCCGCCGTCAAGTGCGGATGACCGCGCTGTCTGGCAGGCGGTCAAAGACACGGTAAGCCCGATGCGGCTGTCCACCACCAAGACCTTTCGCGGCATTATTAACGCTGCTGACCGGCTGCCACCGACCCGGCAGCGCGAGGCCAAGCCACGCGCTACTACGCCGACTAATCCCAAATCTGGCCATCCAGCGCCCAAACTACGCACCAAGACCGCCTATGCCGTTGCCAGCGATGCCCTGCTCGCGGGTCGGCGTCTGCCCGTCAACTACGGCGGCACGCAAGGCGACCTCAAGCCGGGACAGTTGCAGGGGTTGGATCGTCGGCGCGGGGACAAGTTGCGCAAGGGCAAGCTGGACATCGAAGGCACGCTGGACCTGCACGGCATGACCCGCGACCAGGCTCAGGGCGCTGTTCAGCGCTTCATCGAGGCCAGCCAGGCCATGGGCCGGCGCATGGTTCTGGTGATCACGGGCAAGGGCTACACCCACGGCGGGGACGGGGTCTTACGCAGTGCCTTGCCGCAGTGGTTGAACAGCGAGCCTTTGCGGTCCAAAATTGTCGCCTTCGACTTCGCCCAGCCCCGCCACGGCGGGCAAGGGGCTTTTTATGTCTACATCAAGAAGATCAGGGACCTGTCGCCTGACACCCTTTGGTGAAAAAATGGTGGCGCTGCGTGATTCGCGCGGCTGGACGCAAAAGAAGATGGCGGAAAAGCTTGGCGTCTCTGCCGCGTATCTCAGCGCTTTGGAGAATGGTCAGCGCGGCAAGCCTTCGCGGCGTTTGTTGCACGCCGTTTGCCAGACCTTTGGTATCATCTGGGACGAAGCCGATGCCTTGGCGGATCTGGCGCAAGCCTCGCATCCGGTGGTGAAAATCTCCACCCGCGGCCTGTCGGCCACCCATACCCGTTTCGCCCACGTTCTCGCCGACCGCATCGGTTCGCTGTCAGAGACGCAGCTCAAGGCTTGGCTGGTGCTGCTCGAAGCCGAGGCCAACCGCACCAAAGACCGCTGATACCATCATTGCCGCACGACCTTGATTGCCGCCCTTGGCGGCCAAAGTTAAGGGGAAGGCCCGAAGTGCGTGACGTAAAGCGTGTGTTTGGGAAGGTTTCGACGATGGCGGACCCAGGAAGATTCGAACTCCCGACCTCCTGATTCGTAGTCAGGCGCTCTATCCAGCTGAGCTATGGGTCCGCGTCGATGGCCGGAACGTAGTGAAACCGAGGCGATAGGGCAAGAGGATCGAGAGCCGCTTTCTTCGTTTCAGCCATGCAAAGGAGTGCAGGACCATGCAAATGCAAAAATTGACCCGGAATGGGTTGCTTGCCGGTGTTCTGGCCACAGTGATCGCGATTTGGGGCGGTCTGGCCTGGGCTGCGGGGGGCGAGGTTGACGAACAGCCTCTGGAAACGCCGGTGATTGAAGAGGTACAGGCCGTGATCGAGTCGCAGTTGCTGGCCTTCCAAACCAGCGACGGGCCCGGTGCGTTTTACCACGCCGCGCCGAGCATTCAGGGCGCTTTTGGCGATTCCAAGAATTTCATGGCCATGGTCAAACGCGGCTATCGGGTCATCTATGACAACCGCCGCTGGACCTTCGAGGATTCCCGCATCAACGGTGACAACGCCGCGCAGATCGTGCTTGTCGAAGACGCAACCGGCCAACAGGTGCGAGCGGTCTATTTCTTGGGCCGGATGCAGGGGCGGTGGCAGATAACCGGGGTGCAGCAAATCGAGACAATAAGCACAGGCGCTTGAGCCAAGGGCCCGCGCTCAATCACCGTTGGACAGTTGCACGCAGGCGGCGTCCAGAAAATGTTGTTGGCAGGCGAGGCTGAGCATCGATGCCTTTGTGTGAGAAAAGAGGCTCAGGGCTGGACTGGTTGAAACCAGCGCCGCACCGCTCATGCAAGCCTCGCTTGAACCCAGCCCGCAGGCCTGCTGATAGAACCGAATAGCATCGATTTTGCCAATCAAAGGCGGCCTGCCTCCCGCCCCCGAGGCATGGATCTGTGCAACCCCTTCACAGGCACTAACGCTGCCAACGACGCAGGCTTGGCTGAGAATAGTGATGCCCTTTTGCAGGTTTTGGACCGGGCTTTTGGGGTCGAGGTAGCTCAGGCCATGATCGCGGCACAGCGCCTTTCGGCTTGGTTTACAGCCACGGATATAAAAGGTTCGGGCGGTATCACGGTCGATGCGGGTACCGTTGCCGCTGGCGTGGGCAACACCGGCTTCGGTGCACGCCAGAGGGTCGCCCAGATCGCAGGCCGCTTCAAACAGTGCCAGCGCTGCTGGCTTGTTCTGAGCGACACCCAACCCGAACTGGGCCCGCAACCCGGCAATGCGGCAGTCGCCCGCCGCCATGGCGCCGCAGGCCTCTGCGCTGTCCTGTGCGTGCGCCACAGGCGCGACCGTGATTGCGCTCAGATTCAGCATCAACCCCAGGCCAAAACCCACAAGCCGAGCCGAAATCCTGAAATATGCAGTCACCCTCGATGCGACGGCCCAGGGCAAAAGGATCATGCTCGCGACTCCGGTTAAGGTTTAGGGTGCAGTAAACCATCAGCGAGCGCTGCCGTGAAGTTCTGGCATAGAGGACCGTCGATTCTTTCGCTTGGTTCGCCTATGAGATTAATCGCATAGTATTGCGGCCAATTCTGAGCGGGAGACAGGGCATGATGGATCGCGGATTTTACGTTTCTTGGGATGAAATGCATCGGGATACCCGAGTGCTGGCCTGGCGCCTGCTCGACATGCATAACGCATCCCCCTTCAAGGGCATTATTGCCATCACGCGCGGGGGGATGGTTCCGGCCGCGATTATCGCGCGGGAACTGGAAATCCGGGTGATCGATACGATTTCCGTCGCTTCCTATGATGAAAAAGCCCAAGGCAAGCTGCAAATCCTCAAGCCGACTCAGGACGTGGGCGATGGAGAGGGTTGGCTGATTATCGACGACTTGGTTGATACCGGCAAAACCGCCCGCGCGATTCGCGATTTGCTGCCAGCGGCACACTTCGCCACGGTTTATGCCAAGCCCGAAGGGCGGCCACTGGTTGACAGCTTCGTCACAGAGGTCAGTCAGGACACGTGGATCTATTTCCCTTGGGACCTCGCCCCACACGCCAACCAGCCTTTGGTCAAGCAGCGCTAAACCCGCGACCGACCCGAGGACCGGCTTGGGCCTTCCGGGATCAGGGGGGCGCTCAAAGCCGTTTGTGGCAGGTCAATCCGGAAGGTCGTGGGACGGGTGCTTTCCTGGCCCGTGTCCATCAGTTCAATCGTGCCGCGGTGGGCATGAATGATTTCGGCGGCATTGTGCAGGCCCAGTCCGGTCCCGCCGCGCTTGGTTGACCCCTTGAAGGCATCAAACAGATGCGCAACCGCCGCGTCGGGGATGCCGGCACCATTGTCACTGATGACGATAACCAGCGCCTCTTCGGTGGCGTGCGCGGTCAGGTCCACCTTGCCAGCACCAGCTTCGTAGGCGTTATCAAGCAGGTTATTGAGCACGCGCTCGATTTGCAGCGGGTCGAGGTTGGCGGTTGTGACTTGATAATCTTCAATCAGCGATACCGTCCGCCCTTCCGGTCCCCACCGCTGCCGCACCCGGTCAATCACCCCACCAAAGAACGGCTTGAGCACAACCGGTTCAACGCTGAGCGGCGGCAATCCTTCGCGGGCGTGTTGGACGATGGTGTGGGTCAGCGAGGCGGCGCGCTCGATTGATTCAGCCAGGCGTGGCGCGGCTTTGGCGAGGCGCTCGTCCTCGGAGGCTTGCATGCGTTCGGTAATCAGCAGGGAGGTTGTCAGCAGGTTACGCAAATCATGGGAAATCTTCGCCACACCCGTCCCCAGCGACGCCAACCGCCGGTTTTGTGCCAGCGCCGCGCGCACGGTGGTTTGCATGGCGTCCAGCTGGCGTGATGCCGTTCCGATTTCGTCCTGCCGATTGCGCCCTGCCAAAGGCACATGCGCCCGTTCCGGATGCTCGGCAAAGGTCTGCACCGCGCGGGTCAGCCGCACCACAGGCCGAACAATCAGCCAGCGCAAAGTCAGATAGAGCAACAGCCCCGTGACCACCCCGATAAACAGAGACAGCATCGCAATCCGCAGCGCATAAGAACGCAAGTTGGCGCAAATCCGTTCCTGACCGAGCAGCAGTTCGATTTCGGCCATGGGGTCGACCGGGCTGTTGCCAACCACGCGCACAATGGCATCGGTGCGATGGTCGAGCATGAGTTGCCAAGCAGCGGCTGACAGCTCAATGACGTTGGCACTGCGCAGGTCGATGCTTCTGTCTGCCCGCAGGGATGGGTCGCGGAACAGCGCCAGTTTGGGCTGGCCCGGTGAGCGGAAGGCGACCAGATCGGCGTCCACGTGCGCCAGCAGCTCGTCGGTCAACGCCCCTGTCGGCATGGCTTCAGGCACGACTTCAAGCGTCCGAATCGCCAAGTGGCCATCGGAAAGCCGGTCGTAGAGCTCCTGCTCCAGCCAGCGTCCCATCGAGGGCAGAAACAGCATGGCTTCGGCGAGCAGAACGAACATGACAGCCAGAACCAGCGCGCGTGCAGAAAGCCCGGTCAGGGGGCGTTCCTGAGGGTGCTCCTTGAACCGTTGGCTCAGGGAAACATGCTCAGAACCGGAATCAGTGCGGCGGTGGTCTTGGGTCATGGCGGCAGTGTAGCCTAAGCGGGCAGTTTGAGCAGCAGGTTGATCAAGCGCTGGGTGCGCTTGGCGAACAAAATCGGCGCGATGTGTGCGCCGGCCATGCGTTTTGGCAGGTCGGCGTGGGTCGGATAGGGCACAATCTGGCTGGCCAGCATGGACAACTTCACCTGCCCCGCGATCACCAGCCCAAAGGGCGTAATCAAGTCGCCCGCTCCCGGCGCGACGACGCCTGCGCCGATCAGCTTACTGCGGGCGTTGAAAACCAGCTTGGCGATGCCTTCTGTGACCCCTTCGGTGATATACCGATCGTTGCCGCCAACGTTGGTGATTTCGATCCGAGGCTCCTGACCGGCCTCGCGTGCGGCGGTTTCGGTCATGCCGATTTGGGCCAGTTCGGGGTCTGAGTAGGTCACCCATGGCACGGTATGGGTCTCAGCTTTGGCGGGCAGGCGGAACAGCATTTCGCGAACCACGACGGAGGCATGATGCGCGGCCATGTGCGTGAACTGCGCCCCGGCAACGACATCACCAATGGCGAAGATGTGGCGCTGGTTGGTGCGCATGTTCGGGCCAACGGCGATGGCGCGCGGGCTGTGGTTGACCCCGGCAGCGTCGAGATCAAGCCGCTCAATCGCTGGCTTTCGACCAACGGCAACCAGCAGGTGTGAGGCTTGGAGTGTCGCTTCGCCAGTGCCGGACTTGAGTTGCAAGGACAGCGCGCCCTCTGAGCCGCTAACGCCTGTGACTTCGGTACTTTCGCGAATATCGACACCCTCGGCGATCAACTGGCGGCGGACCACGGCAACCAGATCCGGGTCATCCCTGCCCATGATCGATGCCGCCCGCTCAATCAGCGTCACCCGACACCCCAGCCGGACATGCGCCTGCGCCATTTCAACCCCGATGGCGCCACCTCCCATGATGGCGAGGTGGTCCGGGCGCTGGGTGTTGGTGAAGAGGGTTTCGTTGGTCAGGAAGGGGGTTTCTGACAGCCCGGTTATGGGCGGTACCAAGGGCTGAGACCCTGTGGAGATTACAAAGAACTTGGCCCGGATGCGGTAGTCTCCCGCTTCAACGGTATGGGCGTCGATGAAGCGGCCATAGGCCCGGACCACGGTAACGCCCAGCCCTTCAAACCGTTCCTGACTGTCGTGGGGTGCGATGGCGGTGATGGCGTCCTGTACGTGGGCCATGGCTCGGGCGTAATCGACTTGAATGTCTGGGCCGGTACTGATGCCGAAATCGCTGGCTTTGCGCACGGTTTGCGCGGTTTTGGCAACGTGCAGCAGCGCTTTGGACGGCACACAACCGGTGTTCAGGCACTCGCCACCCATATCACCGCCTTCGATCAGCACGGTACGCACGCCGAGCTGTGCTGCGCCGGAAGCGACATTCAGCCCGCCGGACCCGGCTCCGATCACGCAGAGGTCAACCGTCAATTCTTTCAAGGGCTCAGTCCTTCTCGGCTTGCTTGGCGAAAACCCGTTTCCAGACCACCGGCAAGAGCGACAGCGCTGCCAGGGCCAACAGCGGCCCCCACAGCCGCCATGTCACCAGCGTCAGCGAATCCAGATCCGCCACTCCGGCCCCCAGAGAGGTGTAAACATAAACCGCCGGTGCAATCCCCAGCAGTGTGGCAGCTGCGTAGACCCGCAGGGGAATGCTGAGCATGGCCGGTGCGATGTTGACGGCGAAAAACGGAAAGAATGGGATCAGCCGCAGGCTGAGCAAATAAAAGAAAGCATCGGCTTCGATGCCGGTGGAGAACCGATCCAAAAACGGCGCAACGCGCCTGCGCAGGCCTTCCAGCCCCAGTGTCTTGACCGCCAGAAACAAAATGCAAGCCCCCAGCGTTGCGCCCAGCAAAGTCGCACTTCCCGCGTACAGGGTACCCCCGACGACGCCGAAAGCCGCGCCGCCAAAAATTCCGCCGAGAATCGTTAAGAACGACGCGACGGGGAAAAGGGTGGCTGTTGCGGTCGCATAAAGCAGAAGCCAAGCGATGAACAGCAGAACAGCGTTGGCTTCGATCCAGCCCGCCACTTGCTCCCGTGCGCCCGCCAGAGCGTCAAAAGTCAGCACGTCGCGCAGACCGGCAAACCAGGCAATGGCGAGCATGGCAATCGCCGCACCCAGCAGGCCCGGCAGCAGTAAACGCCGCCAGAGAGGCCGGGATGACGTTGCATTTGGTGGTAAGGGACGGGAGCTTGGGGGGGACATGCGGGGCAACCTGATTTCGGGAATCGATCAATCGTGAACGAGAACCTGAAGCCTTGGGGTTTATTCCACAACCCATCGGGGCCACTTGATGAACGATTGCACAGCGGTGTGATGGATTGTGTGACCAGCAATGCAGGAGAGGGTCAGCCGTTGACCAATACAGGCCCGCAAGGCTATTCACCGCAGTCTATAAGGACG
>PAFB01000063.1 GCA_002700865.1 Rhodospirillaceae bacterium | reverse complement strand
CGAGCCGCCGCGTATCGAGTGGACTTACATCAACATCTTCATTCGCTCGATCCTGCAAGCCAGCGGCGCGACCTTGCTGTGCTTGCTGATCGGCTTTCCTACCGCCTACTACATCGCAACCCGTCGAGGGCGATCCAAGCAGGTGTGGTTGTTTCTGGTCACGATTCCGTACTGGGTGAATCTACTGATCCGCACCGTGTCGATGAAGTTCCTGATCCGTGAGAACGGGCCCTTGAACGAAGGCTTGCTGGCGATTGGGCTCATCGATGCACCCCTGCAGCTGATCAACACCAACCTGGCGGTCCAACTTGGGCTGTTCTACTCCTATCTGCCGTTTATGGTTCTGCCGATTTATGCCTCGGTCGAGCGCTATAATTTTGCTTTGTCCGAAGCCGCCTCAGACCTCTACGCGCCAAAATGGACTATCCTCTGGCAAGTGCTGTTGCCTGTTGTTCGGCCCGGCATCATCGCAGGCTGCATACTGGTTTTCGTGCCCTCACTGGGGGCCTTTCTGGCGCCTGATCTGCTGGGGGGAGCCAAGACTTTCATGATTGGCTCGCTGATCGAGGAACAGTTCAAAGGTACGGCGGGCAACTGGCCCTTTGGTGCTGCGGCGTCGATGATTCTGCTGTCGCTGGTTCTGATTGTGCTGATGTTCTACGCGCGGGCACAGGCGAGGGGGCAGCACTGATGACCACCACCGGCTTCGACCTCCGCAAGTATCAGGGCTTCTTTGCCGTCACCTGCCTATGCCTGTTCATTCTGTACGCACCGCTGATCATCGTGATGATCTACAGCTTTAACGACAATGCCTCTATTACTCGGTGGAGCGGCGTCTCTCTGCGTTGGTATTTTGACGTGTTCAGCGGTCCTGAATCTGAGAAGTTCAAAAAGGCGGCTTTCAACTCGCTGACCATTGCAGTTATGGCGGCCAGCGTCGCGACAGTCATCGCAACTTCAGCCGCCATCGGTATGGTGCGCGGGGGGAACTTCCGGGGCAAGGCGGTATCCTTTGGCCTGTTGTCTCTGCCGATCATGGTGCCTGAAATCGTAACCGCTGTTGCCACGCTGATTTTCTTCTCCACCATTGGCTTCAAGCTGGGCACGCTGTCCATACTTGTTGCCCACATCGTGTTCTGCATCCCTTTTGCCTACCTGCCGATCTCGGCGCGGTTGCAGGGGATCGAGGCCAGTTTCGAGGAAGCCGCACAGGACCTCTATGCCAATCGCTGGCAAACCTTCCGCCACGTGCTCATGCCGATTATGGGGCCGGGCATTGTTTCTGGTTTCCTGCTGGCCTTCATCATCTCACTCGATGACTTCATCATCACCAATTTCATAAAAGGAGCAGGGGTGGAAACCCTGCCGACGGCGATCTTCGGATCGGTCAAACAGGGGATAAAGCCCAACATAATGGCGCTTTCGACCCTGATGCTGCTGTTTTCAATCTCGCTGGTAACGCTGTCGTATTTCGTTGGCATGCGGGGGGAGAACAGGAACTCAACACAGAAAACGTAAATGGGATAAACGCAATGAAACTCACTGCATTTTTGGGCGCCTCCGCCCTTACTCTGTTGGCCGGTTCAGCCCATGCTGAAGGCAAACTCTCCATCTACCACTGGTTCGAATACATTCCTGCCGAGCTGCTGGAAAAGTTCGAAGCCGAATACGACGTCGACGTCACCATGGATACCTATGACAGTAACGAGGCGCTGCTCGCATCGCTGAAGGCTGGTACTTTGGGGTCCTATGATGTTGCGGTACCGGGCGACTACATGGTGGAAATTATGGCCAGCGAAGGCCTGCTCGACACCATCGCGGCTGGTGAGCTCAAGAACATGGGCAATATCGCGCCTGAGTGGGCCGATCCTGCCTTTGATCCAGGCCGCCAGCACTCCATTCCTTACCAGTGGGGTTCGACCAGCTTCTCCGTCAACCGTGACGCCTTCAGCGGTAACATCAACACCACGGACATGATCTTCAACCCACCTGCAGAGGTTGCCGGGAAGATTAACGTGCTCGACAGCCAGGGCGAAGTTATGGCTTTGGCTTCCCTGCACTTGGGCATCCCGCAGTGCACCAATGACCGTGACCAGCTCAAGGCGCTGGACGAACTGCTGCAGTCCGCCAGCGCGAACTGGGCGTCCTTTGGTTCAGATGTCGCCAAGGACGTACTGGTTTCCGGTGATGCCGCTGTTGGCATGATCTGGAACGGTTTTTCCGCCAAAGCGCGGGCCGAGGGTGCGAACATTGAATACTCCTACCCGGATCAGGGCTTTGTGGTCTGGATGGATAACGTTGTTCTGCTCGCAGACGCACCAAACCGCGCCAACGCGCTGCTGTTCATGGACTTCCTTCTGGAGCCAGAGAACATTGCAGCCGTCACCAACTATGCTCAGTACGCAGCGGGTGTGACGGGTGTGACGGAGTTCCTTGAGCCTGAGCTGGCGGTAATGCCAGAAAACAATCCACGCGAAGGCGCAGGCCCCGGTGCCTTTGTTGCCGTGTGTGATCAGGCAACGCAGGAAGTCTACGACCGCATCTGGACACGTCTGCGCAGCTAAGCCTGCGGTGACCAATTTCAGAAGCATTTTTCAGGGCCTGCCGGTTGACCTCGGCAGGCCTTTTCTTTGGCTGATGCGGCGGCAGGCAGCGCACGCAAACTGCCCGGATGCGACAGGGGGAAATGTCGTCGTTCTGCAAACCAGCCTCGGGAAGTAGCGATAGGGTTGAGGTCAATCCATAAGACCTCAGAGCTGCTTTCCCAATGACCGACGCCGCGACCAACAACTCAAACACCGACCAAAGCAACCGCCGTCAGGGGCTATTCCTGGTGTTTGCGGCGGGGTTGCTCTGGTCCACGGTTGGCCTTGGCATTCGGCTGATTGAAGATGCCAATGTCTGGCAGATCCTGCTGTATCGATCCTTCGGGCTGACGGCGTTGCTTTATGGTGTGATCCGTTGGCGGACAGGGACGGAGCCGTTTCGGCTTGTCCGAAAAGCCGGGATTGCAGGGGTGATTGCGGCGCTGTCGCTTGTTTGTGCCTATTCAGGCGCGATTTACGCCATGCAGACAACCTCCGTCGCCAATGCCATGTTGCTGTTCGCCACCTCGCCCTTTCTGGCGGCGATACTGGGCTGGATTGTCCTGCGTGAACCGGTACGCATTGCGACGTGGGTCGCTGTGGTGCTCGCCTTGGGCGGCATTGCGGTCATGTTCGCGGACAAGTCTGGGGCGGTGTCGGTGTCGGGCAGTCTGGGGGCGCTTGTGGCAGCGCTGGGCTTTGCCTGCTTCACCGTTGCGCTGCGCTCGGGCAAATCAGTCGAGATGATGCCGTCAGTGTTCTTGTCCGGTATTCTGGCGATCGTGATTATGAGCGCGGTATGCTTGGGGCTTGGATTACCACTGATACTGACGCCACAAGACACGGGAATTGCGCTGGCTATGGGCGTGTTTCAAGTGGGGGCCGGGCTCGTCCTGTTCACCATGGGGTCGCGCAGCCTGCCTGCCGCTGAACTGGCGCTGCTGTCGCTGGCTGAGGTCGTTTTGGGACCGGTTTGGGTCTGGTTGTTTCTGGGTGAAACAGTCGGCGTCAACACGCTCATGGGCGGTGCAATCCTGCTGGCCGCCATCGCCGGAAACGCCTTGTCCGGCATTCGACGGAAACCGCCGGCGATTGGTAAAGCCTGAGCGCGGCTGGATTTACAGCGTGTTGCGCATGGTATCGGCAGAGGCGTTCATCATCAGGGTGCGCAGCTGTTCGTCTTTAACCTGCTCACCCCGACGGTAGGTCTCCCAAAACGCGCGCCACGAGTTGCGCTGCATGCTGGGGAACAGGTTCAGCATCATCTGCTTTTCCTTGCTGTCCAGCCCCACCGACCGCTCAACCGCCCGTCGCCACAAGCGTCGCTCCCACCGAGGCCGGTCTTTGATCCCGAGCGTGCAATAGGACGCCAAAATGCCGCCCTCGGTGCCCTTTCCGATACGGGGAAGGGGCCCCAACTCGTCATCGCGAATGGCGTCTAACACTCGATTTGACAGATGCACCTGCAAAGTTGCGCTGAGATTGAAACTGGAAGGAACCGCGTAAGCAAACCGCGTTGGATTGAAAAAGCCGTAGGTGTTGAGCAGCTTCATCGAATCATGCGCACCGTAGGAGACAAAGACCTCGCCATCGATCGGATCGCCCGCGATCTCGGTCCCGTTTTCGGTGGTCTTGAAGGCCAGCGACGGATGGCGGTGGTTGGCAAAGTCGAGATAAGGCATGTGGACCAGCGTACCTTCACGCTGCAGAACCCGCGCCGACGACAGCGTTTGGCGCAATTCTTCATCGGTCTCGTTGATCTTCATGAACCGGGCGAGAATGGTGATCTGTTTCTCGGCCTGCCAGTCATTGAGCCCTTCGTCAGCAATCGACTTCTCAATCGCTTTGCGCTCGGCCATGATGTCGTCGTTGAAGGCTGTGGCCAGATAGAGGTTCCAGTACTCGCGAACCTCGTCGGTCGTCTCCACCTCAGCCTTAACGGTGTTGGTTTTGAAATCAATGAAGTCGCTGGGTAGCAGAACGTGCTTTGGAATGCGGATTGCGATGGGTTTACTCGCGTCTTTGGCGAGGACACAAACACCAAACTGACCCTGGCCTAAAGTTACATTCTCTAACTCAATCCCGACCGCGATTGAGGCTTCTTCAAAGAGCGTATAGCGAGAATCCAAGGCACGCGTTCCTGATATCTGGTGGTTGAAGGGCCAAGGCCCCCGTTCAACATTGTTCTAGGGTTTATTCGAGCCACCAGCGGCTACGTCAAGCGCGATTTTACGGCGCAACGCATATTGCGCTGTCTGGCTATGGGGTGCAGTTTTGACGCGGGCGAATAGGCTTGATCCCTGCTGCGAGACAGGTGACCGTTACTCCGTAATCTTCGCCGCACCCGTAATTATCGCCTTCAAACAATCAAACAGGCTGAAGCCCGTTCCTATGACCCACCATCCGCTGACGCCTCTGATGGCCGAAGAAATCGCTGCTGCCGCTGCTTGTGTCCGTGAGCAGTCAGGCCTTGAAGCCAACGCCTTCTTTGAGACCATCACCCTTGATGAGCCCGACCACGCCCAAATGGCCGCCTTTCGCAACGATCAGGTGCGCCCAACGCGGCGGGCTTTTGTGTGCTGCTATGAGCGGAGCAGCAATCGAACCTTACGCGGGGTTGTCGATCTGGATGCCGGTCAGCTGCTGTCGTGGGAGCACGTTCCGGGTGTGCAGGCACGGATCGTGTCGGAGGAATTCGAAACCGGCAACGCGATTGCCAAGGCCGATCCCCGGGTGATCGAAGCCCTTGCCAAGCGCGGGATCACGGATCTGAGCACCGTACTTATCGAAACCTGGGCACCGGGCAATTTTGGCCATCCGGACGAGGAAGGTAAGCGGCTGGCTTACTGCCATTGCTGGGTGATTAATGTGGCCGGGGACAACCGCTACGGTCGCCCTATCGCCAATCTGCACCCCGTCATGGATCTGCAGAATCAGGAGGTCTTGAGGGTTGATGATTTTGGCGTGGTGCCACTGCCACCGGACAGCGCTGCTATCCGGCCTGCTGATGGTTTGCGTCGGGACATCAAGCCACTGAACATCGACCAGCCCGAGGGGCCGAGTTTCGAGGTTGATGGCTACCACGTCCGCTGGCAGCGGTGGAACGTGCGCATTGGCTATAACCTGCGTGAAGGCCTTGTGCTGCACGACATCGGCTATGAAGACGGGGACGAGCTGCGCCCAATCATGCACCGGGCTTCGATGGCGGAAATGGTGGTTCCCTATGGCGACCCTGGCGGCGGCAACTATCGCCGCAATGCCTTTGATACGGGCGAATATGGGCTGGGCGCGGCGCTGGACAGCCTGAAGCTTGGCTGCGACTGCCTGGGTCATATCCGTTACTTTGACGTTTGCGCCCATGACTGGGACGGCTCACCGTTGCCGATTCGAAATGCAGTCTGCATGCACGAAGAGGACTATGGGCTGCTGTGGAAGCATACAGACACCTACACCGGCCAGTTCCGCGCTGTTCGCTCCCGTCGTTTGGTGATCTCGTCCATCGCAACCATCGGAAACTACGTCTATGGGTTCTTCTGGTACTTCTATCAGGACGGCACAATGGGGACGGAAATCAAAGCAACCGGCATTCCATTTCCAACCGCCATCGCCGTTGGAGAAGACCCCAAGTACGGGGCCGTTATCGCCCCCGGCATAGCCAGTCATGTTCACCAACATTCCTTTAGTTTCCGCTTCGAGATGTGCGTTGACGGGGCTGAGAATTCAGTTGTGGAGCAGGATTTCGAACCGGCACCCATGGGTCCTGACAATCCCTACGGCAATGCTGTCGCGATTATCGAGCGCCCGCTGGTCCGAGAAACTGAAGCAGCGCGCGAAATGGATCTGGCCAAATCGCGGTCATGGAAGATTGTCAGCAGCAGTCGGCGCAATGCTTTGGGCAAACCCACGGCCTATCGCCTGCTCCCCGGCCATAACACCTTGCCCACGCTGCACCCTGACTCCCCAGTCGCCAAGCGTGCCGGGTTTATGTTCAAGCACTTCTGGGCCACGCAATACGATCCCGAACAGCTCTATCCGGCCGGTTGGTATCCCAATCAGCACCCCGGCGGCGATGGTCTGCCGACATGGGTGCAGGCGGATCGCGCGCTGGACGGCGAAGAGGTCGTGGTCTGGTACACGCTGAATTTCCATCACCTGCCGCGCCCTGAGGATTGGCCCGTGCAACCGATTGTTTACGCCTCTATGCACTGGATGCCGGAAGGGTTCTTTGACCAAAACCCGGCGCTTGATCTGCCCCCTGGCGCAATCACGCAGTAAGGGCGTAGAGCCAGTCCTCTGCATGGTTGGAAAACCGGTTTTGGTTAAGGCCGAACCAACGCGCAAGGATCAGGTCATAGAGTGACCGGTAATCCAGCGTGTAGCGTAAATCGCCGTCCTCAAGGTTCTCAAGGTCCGGGTCCTCACCATAGAGCCCCCCGCGAATGGACCCACCAAGCAAGAAGTGCGGCGCGGCGGTTCCGTGGTCTGTGCCGCTGGACCGGTTTTCCGTCGCGCGCCGGCCAAACTCGCTGTAGGTCATAATCATGGTCGTGTCCCAGTGGCCGGACTGGCGCAGTGCCGTGCGCAGATCGGCGAGGGCTTGGGCAAGATCTTCGAGCAATCGGCCATGATCGCCCAGTTGATATTCGTGCGTGTCAAAGCCTGAAATCTTCAGCTTGAGCACAGGCGCATCGACATCCGCCGCGATCAACCGCGCGGCGAGGGCGGCTTGTCGCGACAAGTCGCCATTGCCAAATCTCAGCCGAGTTGAGTAGTGCGGCTGTGCTGCAATTTTCTTCGAAATGCGGGTCATGGACGCGTCGAGCGTGTCCGCCCGGTCCATCAGCAGTGCCAGAGCGGGATTGGCGCTGTCTGACGCTGCTGTGCTGTTCATCTGGAAATCCTTCAGCGTCTTGAGCTGCCGAAGCGATGTGAGCGATAACCAGAGGCCGGAAGACGAGGCGAAGACACCCATGCCGCCGTCAAGGCTGATCCCGTGCGCATCAAAGGACTGGCCCATGCTCTCAATATCGTCGGTGAGCCAGCCATTACGCCCCGCTTGACGTCCGTCACCGCCGTTTTCCCAGAGTGCGATTGACTTGAAGTGAGAGCGGTTCTGGTCGGGATAACCCAGCCCCTGAACCACCGCCATATCACCATCATTCCAAGCCGACATCAGCGCCCGCATACGCCGGTTGAGCGCCATATCGCCGTGCAGGCTGAACACGTCATCACTGCCCAGCGCGATCGACGGGCGAATGTCTCGGTAGCGGTCGTTGCGAAGGGGCACCACGGTATTGAGGCCATCGTTCGCCCCCGACAGCTCCACCAGAATCAGCCGTCGGCCAGAGCTTTGTGCCGCTTGTGCCAGTTGCAAGGGGGCAAGGGGTATAGACAGGCCGGCTGTTAGCAGTCGAAGCAGGTGTCTACGTTCCATGGTCTGATCCTCATTTCACTTGATAGGCTGGTTCGCGCACCAGTTCGGCAAAACCAAAGCCGTCGTCCGGGCCGGTTATCGCCCCGGCCAGAAGACCAAGCGCGGGTTGGTCAAGGACGCTGGCGGCGGGTTGGTCGGTCCAGTCCAGGTCATCGCGCAGCAAGCCGAGGACAAAGGGCGCGTCGTCAGCCATAGACGCCATCATCATCCCCATCATTGCTGCACCGTCGGAGGCCGGTTTGGTGATGATGACGGGTTCTGACGGCGCCAGACGGGCAAAGCGGCTGCGTTGGAATTTTGCCTCGAAGCTCTTCAGAATGGGTTGCCAGGTTCCAAGGGTTGCTTCCCCGTCGCGCCGCCGCCAATTTCGGCCCTTTTGCATCTCGGTCATCATGACAGGCAGACTGTGCCACAGCGCGCTCACCAACCGCCGTTGCTGATCCGTCATTTGACTGAACTGGCGCTCGGAGGTGCGATCTGTGCGAGACGTGAGTGGAATCTCGACCTCCTTGTAAGGCGTGCCTCGATTGGTCCAGGAAGCGTTCGGCCAGCGATCATTCCAGCAATCCGGAAAGCAGTTCCGCTCATTGAGCCTTAGCGTCAGCCCCATTCGGCCATCAATGCGCTTTGCCGTAATCTCAAACATGAGGGCTTCGATGGTGATATCTTCGAAGACCACGTCGTCCAAGCCGATAGAGAACCAGTTGTGGTCGCGTCCCCGGTCAAACGCCCGTCCGCCATCGTAGTAAATCCGGCCAACCTGCAAGCCCTGCGGCTCCTCGACATCGACGTTTGCTGTCGAAGCCGACACCGAGATCGACTGCGAGAGCTGCAAGTGGCCTGAGCAATAGAAGTTGCCCGCAGGATTGTCGCTGCTCGAGCCCCGACAGCCGGGCCTTTGCATGCCATCGTTGGCGAGGAACAGGCGGTCGTTGAATTGTAGCCAGTCGATGAACAGGTTGCGGTCGCCACCGTCGCTGCCACCCACACCGCAACAGTGATCATTCACGAACGCCACCTGAAACGACGTTGGCGTTGCGATTTCCGGCGGTAAGTCGAATTCCGCTGTGGTCCAGTTTAAACCGCCGCCGCCGTCGGCCCGGCCATAGCGTGCCGTGTCGCGTCCGCCTTGTGCCTGAACGACTGCGGACTTCCACAGAATGTCTTTGCCGATCTCATCAGCAAAAGCCCGAACCAAGAACGCCGGTGGACCTTCGAAGTCTTCGGCGGCGTAGCGGACACGAATGCGGTTATCCCCCGCATCGCCTGCCATCATCATGGCGGGAACAGGTTGGTCATCCGTTGGTTCCCAGGCGGGGGTTTCGGCCAAGGTTGTGACGGCTTCGGTGCGTTTGACGATCCGGGCGGGTGTCAGCCAGTCAGCGCCGCCGGGCCAACCGGCCACGTTGGGCGGTTCGAACAGATTCTGCCCCAGATCAGCCAGAGTGTAAGGCAGCATCTGCCAGTCTTCGGGCAGCTTGCCACTGGTCCGAATACTGCCGATCATCAGGTCAACAGGCGACTTGATGATCGTCCCCCGATTGCTCGCGTCCCAGAACGCTTGCGACGACCAGACCGCACGCAGCAAAGTGCGGATATCGTAGTCACTGTCGCGGAAAGCTTTGGCGATTTTTGCCTGCTCGACCGGGTCCGTGTTGAATTCAGAGACATAGGCCCGCCAGAAGGTCTCGGCCAGAAACAAGGCGGTCTGAGGCTGGTCGAGCAGCAGATTGACAATATCGTCGCCATCGAAAGCGCCGCGCTGCCCGAAGACGGTCTTGGTGCCCTTATCATGCGACCACATGTTGAACTCGAACTCGAACCGGCGCAGTCGGTTGTAGTCGTAGCCTGTCAGCGAGCGTGCAACTTCTTTGACATCTTTCTCGCTGTAATGACCCTCGCCCATGACAAACAACTCAAGCAACTCGCGCGCGAGGTTCTCATTGGGGCTTTCTTTTCGATTGCTGCTGTTGTCCAGGTAATTGAGCATGGCGGCATCGCGGATGATCGCCTGAAGCAGATCGCGGAAGCTGCCGCTGCCCTTATCGCGCAGCATCATGTGCTGAGATGTCATGGCATCGACTTCTTCGTTCAAGCCTGAGTAGGCCGTGACGAAATGGTTATGCCAGAGCAGTATCAGCCTTTCGCCCGCCGGGTTGGGTGATGAAATCAACTCGCTGATCCACCACTGCCGGAAAGCGTCCATTTCCCGGTTGCGCGCAATCTGAAAGGCCTGCCGGTCGGCTGACTCATGGTCGCCTTCGGAGACGTGGTGCGGGTAACGGCTTTCGTAGGTGTCCGGGGGGTCGAGGAAGGGGGCAGAGACGTCGAGTTGCTGCACCATGTGCTCAATCGCTTCTCGCCGGGTCATTTGCAGCATCGGTTTGATTTCCACCGGATGCGCACCTATGCCGGCGCGTTCAAGCAAATGCCGCGCATCGGCATGGTTCATGCGCGCGTCAAGGTGCCGTGTGTCGGCACTTGCCGCACCGGCAAGAGCAAAACTCCAACCGCTGAGAATGGTTGCCAATGTTCGAATAACCGTTCGCATCATGTCCCGGTCCTGCCTGCTCCGTTTGCTGGTTTTCTTAACTGAAGGGGTGGGCGTCAAAACGTCCGAAAGTTCTACCGCACTAAGAACGCATAATTATATTGGCAAAAAGACGACGCGAAGACTCCCCTCTTTTTTGTGCTTTACAGCCGCTTGCCCAGATTTGCCCTCGTGGCTGATCACATACCGACGGCCAGCACATGTACCTTGGCGTCAAAGATGGCGACGCCGGGATCGGCCATACGGTTACGCTGAACCCGCTCCCATGTTTTGAAATCACGGGTCTTGAGGGTGAAACCGGTGCCAAAGAAAAAGACCGCGTCGTTGTGGGCAATCATGTTGCCCAACCAGGCACCGCCATTCATCTGCAGGTTGTCCTGCCGCTCAAAGGTCAGCCCGTCCTTCGATGTTGCGTAGTAACCTTGACCCATTCGGTCATGATTGGGTGCGATCAGGTGCCACAGGCCGTTAAAGAACACCACCGCACAATCATTGATTCGCCGATCCTCAAGCTTCAATCGTTCCCCCGGCTCGATGGCAAAGTTGATGCCGTCTTTGCTGTAAGCTGACCCAATGGTCATCTTGTTCGAGGGACCGGCGCGACGCTGTTGATTGCGGGTGAAGTACAGCCGGTAGCCGCCACTTTCCAAAGCAACCACTGTCGGGTCAAAGGGGTAGGTATGGGGGCGCCGCTCGTCGAAGTCGATTGTGATAATTTCAGGTTTGGACCAGCGGCCATTTTTCAGGTCACTGTAGCCGATATGATCGAAGAAGCGGATGGTGTCGTCTGCCGTTGGTGCCCACTGGAAATAGGCGCGCAGGTTGCCCTTAACCTCGATCAGTGTCGGCACACCGGCTTGATCTATGGCCAGTTTGCGGCCTCGATCATTGACGGACAGGTCGCCGCGCACTGAACCGGTCATGTATTGCAGATTGGTTTTCCACGGCCCGTTAGCGGTCAGGTTCTTTGGCATTTTGTGGTCTGCCAAAACGGGGGTGGGGGCGGTAATCAGCAGGCCTGTCGCAAGGACCAACAAGGGAATGATGCGCACTTTTTGCCTCCTGCCGGCGGTCTAATCTTAAGGCAATAAGCATAATCAAGGTCGGAAAGCGCCGCCAGAGGCGAGCTTGGGGTTTCAGCGTCTTCTGGTGTGAAAACAGCCTGCCTGCTGTCCTGCTGGTTCTATTTTTGTGAGCTCTTGCAACCTCAACCCCTCAGAAGCCGCACCGTCGCACGGGCAAGGCGGCGAACGGCTTCGTCGAGGGCGCTCTCGTCATTGAGGGTAAAATTCAGGCGCAGGCCGTGAGTAAAACGACCCTCGGCGTCAAAGACACTGCTGGGCGACACGCAAACCAGCTCTTCCAGTCCAATCTTGAACAGATCATCAGTATTCAGCCGCTTGTCCTTTGCCGTCATCCAAACAAACATCCCGCCTTCTGGCACGTCCCAGTCAAACCAAGGGCTCAGGTGCTTGTCCAAAGCAGCGCAAAGGGCGTCGCGACGTTTTCGGTACAGGTTCAGCATGGACGGATTTACCTGCTCGATCAGTCCGGCCTTGAGGATCTCGCAGGCCATGCGCTGGGTCAGCCCGCTGGTGCACATGTCAGAGCCTTGCTTGGCCAGAATGAGCGCTTGGATCATTGCCGGTGCTGCGATAATCCAGCCGATCCGCAACCCCGGCGCGATCAGCTTGGACAGCGTACCGAGATAGATGACGGGACCGTCGTAGGGGCCTGGCTGCGGTGTTGGATGATCAGCAGAGAGATCCAGCAGTCGTGGCGGCAGGGGACCGTCGTAGTTTAGCCCGCCATAGGGATCATCTTCGACCAGCCAGGTCCCTGTCTCCGCTGCCGCCTCAACCAAGGCCCGACGCGTACTTTCCGGCACCAGCCGCCCGGTCGGATTGGAGAAGTTCGGAACGGTATAAGCAAACTTGGCCCCGCGCATGGTTTCGACGAAGTCGAGTGCGTTGGACTGCAGCAACAGTTGCCGAAACGAGGGCTTTCGTGGTCGCCACGCGTCCAGCGCCCCCAAATAGGTAGGAAACTGCCCGGCAACGATGTCCCCTTCATCGAGCAGCACCTTCCCCAGTAAATCCAACCCCTGCATGCCGCTGGTGGTGATCAGGACGTTTTCGGGGGTGAGCTGGACATGGTCGCTGGAATACTGCTGGGCGATAACCGCGCGCAGCTCAGGCAGGCCGTCAAGCGGCCCGTAACCCAGCGTTTCAGCGGGAAAGTCCGTTACAGCCCGCGCCGCGATATCGGCGATTTGTGCAGCGGGGTAAACCTGTGGGTCGGGCAGACCACCGGCGATATTGATCAACCCTGGAATTTGCCCGGCGGCAAGAAAGGCCTTGGTAATGTCGTTCGTATCCTCCAGCCAGCTGGCGAAGGTCTGGGAGGGCAGGGGCGAAGGGGTCGTCATCGAAACGAAGTCCTGACCGTACAAAAGAAGGGCTGTGTGCGGTTTGGATCATGACGCCTTATGCTGCTTTCGAACAAGCCCAAAGAAGCCGCAACCAAATCTCTTCGATCAGCGCTGCGTGGACCGGTTCGGATAGCTTTGATGGCAAGGGCGGCTCCGTCTTGGCGAGGTCCATCGAACGTGCCACACTTTGACCGTCAAACCCCGTTGGCACTGGTGCCGATCAGCGGGACAATTGCAGGAGAGATTGCGCCATGACTGCTCAAGTCAGATCGATCAACGACCTTCCGGATGCGCCCAGTGGCATGGATACCGTTGAGTGGGAAGCACGATTGGAACTGGCGGCGACCTACCGCCTGGTCGAATTCTATGGGTGGACGAGCATCGTTTATAACCACATCACCTTGCGCGTTCCCGGCACCGACGAGTTTCTGATTAACCCCT
>PAFB01000062.1 GCA_002700865.1 Rhodospirillaceae bacterium | reverse complement strand
GGAACCGTCGATGGTTGCAGCCAGCTTCGCAGCGTCGGATTCATCGGAGAATACCAGACCCAGGGAAGCAGCAGCCTGCGTAGCGATGCCGCCATCGTTGAAGTAGGAGCTCAGCTGCTCAGCAACGGTTGGGAATACGAAACCAGACATTTGAGCCATCGTGGTGTCAACATCCATACCAGCGTCACCGGCGATGATTTCGATGCCAGACTGATCCATGGCCCAAGCAGCGTTGGATTCTGCAGTCACTTCGAGGAAGGACTTCAGCAGCTCTGGGTGCTCAGTTGCGAAAGACTCAGTTACGGAAACAACGTCAAACGAGGAAATGCCTGCGTCGAGCTTCTGCTGAGAGGACATGATTGGCGTACCAACTTCACCAGCTGCCTTAGCGGAAGCACCGCCGAAGATACAAGCCATGGAAACGGAGCCGTCCGCGAGGGAAACAGCACCATCAGCCGGAGCCTGGTCAACGATTTCCAGCGCGTCCAAGTCTACGCCCAACGCAGCCATTTGCAGACGGAAAGAGTAGTCAGCCATGGTGTTCAAAGGAACAGCTACCGTGGTGCCTTCCAGCTCAGAAGCGTTGTCTGAGTTGATGCTCAAAGAGTCATTCACGAAACAATCGTTGGCTTCGTAAGCAACAGCAATAGCAACCATCTTCAGCGGCGCGCCCTGCTGAACTGCGGTTACGAACGGTGCGAGGCCCTGGGAGTAGGAGATGTCAATATCGCCAGCGAGCATCGCTTCAGACATGCCAACGCCAGTTGAAAAGTCAGTCCAATTCACGTCAACACCCATGGCGTCGTCGTAAGCTTTCTCAACTTTAGCGATTTGGTTCGGGGTTGCCCATTCAAGGAAGAAGGCAACGTTTACGTCTTCTGCGACAGCAGAGGAAGCGGTCAGCGCAGCAGCGCCTGCAGCGGCGCAAAGGATAAGCTTTTTCATATCAAGGAACTCCTTAGTTCTCTCTCGCGTTTCGGGTTGCGCCCGGCTTCGTGGTTCCCTTAGGCCCCGTCGGGCGAACTCCTCCCATAGATAAGCGCTTTTGTCTCATCTGGGTCACTTTGTTGCATTAGCTCTGGCGTTTTGCAACAACCGGAGAGTCGGCTTTGCGCGGAATGTTAAAGATTAGTCACGATAGGACATTTTGGCGCGTATCTGAGCAAGTTCCGAATGTAATTGGACTGGTTTTCAGGTTTCTGAGCGGATTTTCCCGCTGATTCTTTGAATGGGAGAATCACTTTTGAAAAATACGCCCGTCCATTCATGGCAAACTCACGCCGCTCCCGTGGGCAAAATGCAGCGCTGCACACTGGCCTGAACCGGCGAATATTTCGGACCGGCTGGACCCCTTTGCACCCCTAAATTCAGGGTCGGGTATGCCGGCGCGGCAAGCCAAAAACACAGGGCGTTTTTCCCGGATTTTCTCGACTCGTATTAAGGGCGTGACATGTCGCCATCGCGGCGTTTCTAGACTCGCCGTGGCGCACAATTGGCTTTAAGATGCGCCCACAAATTCCACGCTTATAAAGCGTGGCCTTATTAACACCGCAAAATCTATCGGAGACGAGTATGTCGAGCGAAAGCAAATGCCCCGTAATGGGCGGTGCTCACAAACACGGCGCTGTCGGTTCTATCGCCAACCAAAAATGGTGGCCAAACCGGCTCAATCTGAAAATGCTTCACCAGAATGACCCCGCAGCCAGTCCCATGGACAAGAGCTTTGACTACGCAGAAGCCTTCAACAGCCTCGATCACGAAGCGTTGAAAGCCGATATCATGGCGGTGATGACAGACTCAAAGCCTTGGTGGCCGGCAGACTATGGTCACTACGGCCCGTTCTTTATCCGCATGGCCTGGCACAGTGCAGGCACCTATCGTATCCACGACGGTCGCGGCGGCGGCGGTTCGGGAACCATGCGTTTTGCACCGCTGAACAGCTGGCCCGACAACGTGAACCTCGACAAAGCTCGGATGCTGCTCTGGCCGATTAAACAGAAGTACGGCAACAAGATCTCCTGGGCTGATCTGATGATCCTGACCGGTAACTGTGCGATTGAATCCATGGGACTTAAGACCTTTGGTTTCGGTGGTGGTCGGGCTGATGTTTTTGAGCCTGAAGAGGACATTTACTGGGGTCCTGAAACCGAGTGGCTGGACGACAAGCGCTACACCACCGGTCGCGTACTTGAGGAGCCATTGGGTGCCGTTCAGATGGGTCTCATTTACGTGAACCCAGAAGGGCCGAACGGCAATCCTGATCCACAGCTCGCGGCTAACGACATCCGCGAAACCTTCGGCCGGATGGCGATGAATGATGAAGAAACCGTCGCGCTGGTCGCTGGGGGTCATACCTTCGGCAAGGCGCACGGTGCCGCCAACCCTGACGACTATGTCGGCGCAGAGCCTGAAGGCGCGCCAGTGGAGCAAATGGGCATGGGCTGGCAGAACGCCTTTGGCCCCGGTCACGGCGAGCACACCATCAGCTCGGGCCTCGAAGGGGCTTGGACCGAGAACCCTGCGAAGTGGGACAACAACTACTTCGAAAACCTGTTCGGCTATGAGTGGCAGCAGACCAAAAGCCCAGCGGGTGCGACCCAGTGGATTCCAACCGATGAATCCGCGGCGAGCCGCGTGCCGGATGCTCACAACCCATCCAAGAGCCACGCGCCCGTGATGTTCACCACCGACCTCGCCATGCGCGTTGATCCGACCTACGAAAAGATTTCACGCCGCTTCCACGCCAACCCAGACGAGTTCGCCGATGCCTTTGCCCGTGCCTGGTACAAGCTCACGCACCGTGACATGGGTCCGAAGGTGCGCAGTCTTGGTCCTTGGGTGCCTGACGAAGAACTGATCTGGCAAGATCCGGTGCCGGCGGTTGACCACGCATTGATCGACGATGCTGATGTTGCCGCGTTAAAAGCCAAGATCGCCGCGACGGGTCTGAGTGTTTCCCAACTGGTTTCAACGGCTTGGGGGTCTGCATCAACCTTCCGCGGGACAGATCTTCGCGGCGGTGCCAACGGTGCTCGTATTCGGCTCGCGCCGCAGAAGGATTGGGACATTAATGGTGGCAGCGCTCTGACAACGGTGCTGAGCGCGCTGGAAGGCGTGCAAAGCGACTTCAACGCCAGCGCATCGGGCGGCAAGAAGGTTTCTCTGGCCGATGTCATTGTTCTGGCTGGCGGCGTTGGTGTCGAAATGGCAGCTAAGAACGCTGGTCACGACATCACAGTCGGCTTTACGCCCGGTCGCACCGACGCCACCGACGCACAAACCGATGGTCCTTCCTTTGACGTTCTGGAGCCCCGCGCAGACGGTTTCCGCAATTACATCCAACCGGGCCACCGTCGCCCCGCAGCCGAACATCTGGTGGACAAGGCGCACATGCTGAACCTGTCCGCACCGGAAATGACTGTACTTGTTGGCGGCTTGCGGATGATGGGGGCTAACGCTGCCGGGTCCACTGCTGGCGTCTTTACCGACAAGACCGATACGCTGAGCAATGACTTCTTTGTCAACGTGCTCGATCTCGACACAGTCTGGGCACCGGCAGGTGATGACGGTATCCACAAAGGCACCGACCGGGCAAGCGGTGCTGACAAGTGGACGGCAACAGCAGTTGACCTGATC
This sequence comes from Rhodospirillaceae bacterium, assembly GCA_002700865.1. Taxonomy (GTDB): domain Bacteria; phylum Pseudomonadota; class Alphaproteobacteria; order UBA7985; family UBA7985; genus UBA7985. The sequence goes on along the minus strand of PAFB01000062.1, from coordinate 24,074 downwards.
TTCGGCTCCAACTCCCAACTGCGGGCCATTTCGGAGATCTACGCCAGCTCGGATTGCAGCGAGAAGTTCGTCAACGACTTCGTTGCGGCCTGGGTCAAGGTCATGGAGAACGACCGCTTCGATCTCGCCTGATCAAGGGTACTTTCGACGCAAGACTCAAAGGGGGCTGTCCGGAACAAGGGCGGCCCTCTTTTGTTTTGGTGGTTTGACGTGCACCAATGCCGGTTTTCGGCCAGAATCACCGGCTGATCAGTATAAAAGGCTGTAGTCGCAAAAACTCAGGGGACGCGCGGTGTCAAATCACGGAACCATCATCATCGGTGCAGGACAGGCAGGGTATCAAGCTGCCGCGCAGCTTCGGGTCAAAGGTTACGATGCGCCGATAACCCTGATTGGTGACGAACCCCACATCCCTTACCAGCAGCCGCCCTTGTCCAAAGCCTATTTGAAGGGCGAATTGACCGGTGATCGCCTGCCCTTTCGACCCGAAAACTTCTACGACGACAAGGACATCGTCCTGCGTTTGAATGAGCCTGTCAGCAGCATTGACCCGGCGGGCAAAACAATCACAACCAGCAAAGGCTCGGTCGCTTACGATCATCTGATCATCGCCACTGGCGGCGCACCCCGTCGAATGCCGGTACCAGACCGCCTCAAGGACCGTACCTTCACGCTGAAAACCCGCGACGACGCCGACGCCCTTGGCCAAGCGCTGGAGAATGCGAAAAGCATTGCAATCGTTGGTGCCGGATTTATCGGGCTGGAAGTCGCCGCAACCGCGGCACAGGCGGGCAAGACCGTTACCGTCTTTGAAATGCAGGACCGCATCCTTGCGCGGGTGGCTTCACCGGCCATTTCCGCCGCCCTGCAAGAACGCCATCTGACCGCAGGTGTTGATCTGCGCCTGAACGAGGGGGTGGATTTTGATGCCCTTGAGGCCGATGTCGTGTTGCTGGGTATCGGTGGTGTTCCCGTTGATGCTCTGGCGCAGAGCGCCGGATTAACCTGCGACGGTGGTATCGTTGTTGACGCCTTCATGCGCACCTCCGACCCGCACATTTTCGCCGCGGGCGATTGTGCGAAAAGCCCGACGCCGTTCTGGAGCAGCCCTGTTCGTCTGGAAAGCGTCCAAAACGCCATTGATCAGGCTAACCTCATCGCCGAGCAAATCGCCAACACAACGACGGCGGCTCAGCCCTATCACGCGGTCCCCTGGTTCTGGTCCGATCAATATGAGGTCAAATACCAACTCGCGGGCCTCATCCCCGAAGCAACGATGATGGTACAGGCTGGCCAAGGCACCGATGGGCTGGCGATCTACCACTTCAGAGATCAGGCGCTGGTTGCCTGCGAAACCTTGGGCAACGGGGCTGAACATATGTCAGCGCGACGCCTGCTTGATCAGGGCAACGCGCCGGTTTCTCCTGCTGATTTACAGGAACACGGCACACTGAAAGGCGTGTTCAAGTCGCGCCGCTAAGCGGTCCGCCTCCAAGCAATCCTGCCTCGAAATCACAGGAAACGAACACACCATCTTTGACACAAACATGGGGTTTATTGCAGCGATTGCCTGAGGGTTTACTATGAGCCCTCGATACGCAGAACGGATCACTCCATGACCAACATGTTCAGTCGCATTTTTCGTCGCTCGGAAGTCTCGCCGAGAACAATCCGCGTTTTGTCCGTCGAGGGTGGCGGCGTGCGTGGGATTGTAACGGGGCACATTCTGGGACGGCTGGAAGCAGCGCTGGGCGGTCGCTTGCGCGAGCATTTTGACCTGATGGTGGGCACGTCGTCGGGGGGGATCTCAGTGATGGCGCTGGCGGCAGACAAGCTTGATCACGCTGGCCAACTGGCCACCATCTTCAACGTTCGCTCCAAAGACGTCTTCCGACGCGCACCCAACCCGGTGCGCCTGCCCGCTCTCCTGCGGGGGCCGCGATATTTGGCAAGCGGGTTTCTGGAGGTCGCGACCGATGTTCTTGGTGATGGGTGGCTGAGCGACTGCAAGACACCGACTCTGGTCACGAGCTATCTGATCGAAGAAGGGCGGCTCAAGCTTTTTGGATCCGTCAACGAAGACTTCGATGACGATTACAAGCTCGTAGACGTTGCCCGAGCCACGACCGCCGCACCCGCATTCTTTCCCCCAGCGCAGATTGTTTCCAAGGCGGGCAAAGCCTTGTGGGGCGTCGATGGAGGGGTATACGCCAATGCTCCGGTCCTGCAAGCAATCACCGAAACGCGGCGCCGCTTTGGGACTGATGTAAGCATCGAACTGGTCAGCGTCGGCCCCGGCGACAGCCCGATCACCGTCAAGCCCGGTCCAGCGCAACAATGGGGCGGCATTTCCTGGCTCAAACCCGCCTTTGACATTCAGGTTCACGCACTGTCCGAACAGACCCACGATTTTATCAGGGACCAACTGCCTAAGGTGCGATTGCACCGACTGGCGGTCGATTGGAACAGCCTGCCGCGCGCTCTGCGGCCCACGGCCGGGTTGGATGACTTTCGCCCTCGCAATCTGGAGCGTTTGGATGAAGGTTCTTTGCGATGGCTGGATAACAATGACGCAAAAATAAAAGCCGTGCAAAGTGCGCTGGTACACGCTGCGTTGACATAAGAGTTTGCAGCAGAAGGAGCGTTGTCCATGATGACCGAAAGGGACATCCAAACCGCCCGCGAAGACCTCGCTGCCGCTTTCCGGTGGTCGGCGCGTCTGGATATGCACGAAGCGGTCTCGAACCACTTCAGCTTTGCCATCAATGACGAAGGCAGCCGCTTCCTCGTCAACCCCGCCGGTATCCATTTTTCCCGGGTGAAGGCCTCGGATCTGGTGGTTGTTGATCTGGATGAACCCTTACCGACGCCGGAACAGGGCGGCCCTGACCCGACTGCCGCCGCCATCCACGGCGCCATGCACCGCAACAATCCGCAAGCGCGCTGCGTGATCCACCTGCATCCCAAATATGTTACCGCGCTATCAACCCTCGACGACCCAACCATCATCCCGATCGACCAGAACACCGCCCGCTTTTTCAATCGTGTGTCCTATGACATCGACTTTGGCGGAATGGGCTTGGGTGATGAGGCGGAGCGCTTGAGTGCCACTTTGGGCAACCGCTCGATTGTGCTGATGGGCGCGCATGGCGCGATGACGGTTGGGGCGCGGGTCTCTGATGCCTTTGATGATTTCTATTACCTTGAAAAGGCAGCTGAAACGCTGATGACCGCTTATGCTTCAGGCCGAAAATTGCGGGTACTCAGCGACGATGTCGCTGAAACCACAGCGCAGCAGTGGGCCAACTACAGTTTTGATCTGCGCGGTGCACATCTAAGGGAGATCAAGGCGATTCTGGACGTGGAAGAGCCTGAATATCGGCACTGAGGGCGGCTGTTCAGGGCTTCCACCGCTCCTGCAGCCAATACCAATCGTCAGGATGAACCCGCACCCAGTCTTCGAGACGGCTGTGAAACGCGCGCATGATGGAACGACCACGCTCGCGCCAGTCGTCGCCCTCCTGAACCCGATAAGGCAAGCTTTCCAGCACGGCTTCGAAGCGCGTCGCGCTCTCCCGGCGGCAAATCATCGTGGACACACGGGCGTTGGAGGCGAATTGGAACAGGCCGGGTGATAGCGTGGTGAGTGCTGGCGTCTCAAACAAGTCGATCAACGCGCCTCGCCCCCAGCGCTGGTCAACAAAAATGGCGAGCAATCCGCCGGACTTCAGGTGCCGGATCGCACGGCGCACCAAGGTCGGGTCATCGATGGAAACCATGTCGATCCCAGCCGCCCGCCGGCTCCTTTGCAGCTCTTCTTCGATGCGCGGATTAGCCAAAGGGCGATACACGCCCATGACCGGTTTGCCCAGCCGCGGCACAATCTGGATCGCCACTTCCCACGCCCCCAAATGCCCCATGAGCAGTAATTGACCACGCGGGTCCTGCTGCATCGCAGACAGTTCGGGTTCGAGGCGGTAGGTCACGTGGGTATCAAGCTGGCCTTGCACAGCCCGGGTCTTGATCGACTCAGCAACCGTCTTGCCCAGATTGATCCACGCCTGATGCCGCCGTTCCCGATGCCAAAGCGCGTCCTGAAATGGAAAAACCACCTTGAGCGTTCGATCCATACGACCGTTGGCGCGGACCAAGAACGGGCCAACGATCCGAAACACCCGCGCCATGAGCAGACGGGATACCGAAAGCGGCAGAATCTTCACCAAAGCTGCGAAGAAGCGATAGAGCGCCCAAGATAAAGTCTGGCTCCGCTTCATCAGGAAATCACCCCTCTCGCACGGCCTTCACTTCATCGCGTGTTGGCGGGTTGCAGCCCTTATGAGCGACATTCAGGCCAGCCACGGTTGCAGCAAAACCGCCAACGTCTTCCAGCCCCGCTGCGTCCATCCCCGCCAAGGCCGCGGTGTTCAGCAAACCCTGCTCCCGCAACCTCGCCAGCGTTCCCGCCATAAACGAGTCCCCCGCGCCTACAGTGTCGCCAAACTGCTCTGGCGTGTACACGGGTACATCGGCCTGCGCGCCTGAAGAAGACCACAGCCGCGCGCCCTCGCCCCCCCGCGTCACAATAAACAACGGCAGCGCGAACCGCACCCGGATATCGTCAGCGGAGGCTTCCCAAGATCGACCCGGGTAGAGGATTTCAAGGTCTTCGTCGGAAATCTTCAGGATCGACGTTTGCGCATAGAACGCTTCCATCCATGTTCGGTAAGCATCCATATCGGCAATGAACGACGGGCGCACATTCGGGTCGAGCGAGACCAGAACCCCGCGCGCCGCCAACTGCTCGACCACTTCCGCCCAGATTTTCGTATCGGCTTCAACAGCTGTCGCGAGACTGCCGAGGTGAAAGACCGCGCAGGTGTCCGGCACGCAAGCAACCAAATCGCTGGCCGAAAGGCGATCCACACGGTCAGCGGTGCCTTCGCGGTAGAACTGGTAGGCAGGCTGTCCCTCACCCGTGAAGCTGACCACCGCCATAGAGGTCGGGGCCGAAACAGCCTCCGTCACCAATTCCCGCGTCCCATCTGCCTTGAGCGTTTGCAGCAGCAAGGTGCCCAGCGTGTCTTGGCTGAAGGGGCACAGAAATCCCGTTTCCTCATCCAACCGCCCCAGCGCACGGGCGATGTTGTAGGGCCCTCCACCGGGAAAGGCTTCGTATACGGGATAACCTGTTTCCGTGCGGACACCGGGTTGCTGGATAAAATCGATGAGCGACTCACCGGCAATGGTAAACATGAGATTCCTTTACGCTAAGAATTGTTCCCGGATGATGCGCTCATCCAGATGCTGGCCTTCGTCGAACAGTAACGTGACGCCATGCCCTTTATCGGTCGTAACCTGAACCCAGGCGATGTCGCGAATTTCGGTGCTGTCTGCGGTCGCAGAAACTGGGCGGCGATCAGGGGATTGTACCTCCATCCGCACCACCGTTTCATCATGCAGCAAAGCCCCCCGCCAGCGCCGCGGGCGAAAGGCTGAGATCGGCGTCAGTGCCAGCAGGCGCGAGCGCAGAGGAATGATGGGGCCATGGGCGGACAGGTTATAGGCGGTACTGCCCGCAGGCGTGCTGACAAGCAGGCCATCACAAACCAGTTCATCCAGCCGCTCGATCCCGTCGATCATTATCTTGATTTTCGCCGCCTGCCGGGTTTGGCGCAGCAAGGAAACTTCGTTGAACGCCTGTGCCCGAAACGTCTGACCGGTCACGTCCTCACCGATCATGTTGATGGGCCAAACCTTAACCCGGCGCGCGGCTGCCAGTCTTTCAACCAGATTTTCCTGCTGAAAATTGTTCATCAAGAACCCGACGGTGCCGCGATTCATCCCGTAAACCGGTGCGATCTGTCCAAATTCCCGCAGGACATCCAACAAATGCCCGTCACCACCCAGAGCGACAATGATGTCAGCCTCACGCGGGTTTACATCGGGATAGGTGGAACGCAGCTGCTCCAGCGCTTCTTGCGCGGTCGGGGCGTTGGACGCCGTAAAAGCTAGTTTCAGCGATGGTTCACTCATGACTTTGTCTACCGTGGAATTGCTTCGTATTGAACATGTCAGTCGCCGAAGAGCAAGGCGTGCGGAGCCTTTGCTCAAAAACTACCGCACACGGCTTCATCTGTCAGGTCAACCGTGAAGAATGGCTCCGTGCCCTGTGCTTCACGGAGCGCAAAAGGGTTGAAGTAGGCTATTCGTGGGGCGGAAAAGGTCCATATGTCATCCAGGCATTCTTGGAGGGAACCCCGAAACCATGGCTCAGCCAACCCGCGTTACAGCCGCCTTTATCATTATCGGAAACGAGATCCTCAGCGGTCGGACTCAGGACGCCAACCTTGCTTTTCTGGCACAGCGCCTTGGTGAGACTGGCATTCAGGTCGTCGAAGCCCGTGTGATCCCCGATATCGAGCAGACCATTATCGACACTGTCCGCGAACTCGCGGTTCGGGTGGATTACGTCTTTACCTCGGGCGGTATCGGTCCCACGCACGATGATATCACCGCCGACGCCATCGCACGGGCCTTTGGCACCGAAACCTTCGAGCATCCAGAAGCCGTGGCGATTCTGGAGCGCCACTACGCCGAGGGCGAATTCAACCCTGCGCGGCGAAAAATGGCGAGGGTGCCGCGCGGGGCCAGTTTGCTGGAAAATCCGGTATCCTCAGCCCCCGGTTTCAAAATCGAAAACGTGCACGTGCTCGCCGGTGTGCCAAAGATCATGCAGGCCATGGTTGATATGCTGCTGCCTTCGCTGGCGGGCGGGGCTGTGGTGGAAAGTCGAACCATCACGGTATTGATCGGAGAGTCGGTCATTGCCACGGAAATGGGCGACGTAGAGGCAGCCTTTGCCGATATCGACGTTGGCTCCTACCCCTACTTCAAGCCCGGTGCTTCAGGCACATCGATCGTGCTGCGCGGTTCAAATATCGCAATGCTGGATGAAGCTCTCGCCACCATCACGGCCAAGTTGGAAGCCCGCGGCATCGAAATCTGGGCAGGCGACCACAAATAGGCGCCCTGCCCGTTCTAACCCTCAGCCCAGCGCTTTGAGCCGGTCCAGCGCCGCCTGAACACCGGCCTTGGCCTGTTCCGCATCGGCCAGCAAAGCCTTGTTCTTGGCAATAACCTCCTCGGGCGCACGAGCGACGAAGTTTTGGTTGCTCAGCATGCCGGTGAGCTTGGCGATGGTGCCGTCGTGCTTGCCCATTTCCTTGGTTAGCCGGTCGATCTCGGCTGAGATGTCCAACAGACCCTCGAGCGGGATAACAAACGTTGCTTCCTCGACGACAACCTGTGCCGCGCCCTTTGGCATCTCACCGGAAAGCGCATCAATTGACTCAAGCCGTGCGAGCTTCATCAACTGATCGCGATTGCTGGACACCCGTGCCAAGGTGGTTTCACTGCCGCCACTGACCTGAACAGCAACTTTTGCCCCGGCAGGAATATTCAACTCGGCTCGGGCTGTTCGAATGGCAGAAATCGCGCCAATCAGCCAATCGATTTCAGCAGCGGCAGCTTCCGTGCTCTCCGGCAGCTCAATCGTTTGCGGCCACGGCGCGGTGATCAGCCGTTGACCCGGTTTGTGGGCGGCTTCGGCGACAAACTGCTCGAAGAGGGCCTCGCTCACGAACGGCATAATCGGGTGCGCAAGATGAACCAGCCGATCCAAAGCCCAGGCCATGGTTGACCGTGTTTCAATCAACATGGCTGTGTTTTCGGTGTCATACAGCATTGGCTTGGACAGCTCGATATACCAGTCACAGAATTCGTGCCAGATGAACTGGTAGAGCGCTGACGCCGCGCCGTCGTAGCGATAGCCTTCCAGCGCTTCATCCATGGCGGCGACAGTCTGGTTGACGCGGCTGACAATCCAGGTGTTCAGGACGTGGCTGGTCTTGGCCGGGTCAAAATCTTCAGCGATTTTGGCTTCGTTCATTTCGGCAAAGCGCACCGCGTTCCACAGCTTGGTGGTAAAGTTGCGGTATCCCTCAACCCGGCTTTCCGCCAGCTTGATATCCCGCCCCGGCGCGGCAAGTGCCGTCATCGTAAAGCGAAGCGCATCAGCGCCGTACTTTTCGATCAGGTCGAGGGGGTCAATCACGTTGCCCTTGGATTTGGACATTTTCTGCCCGTACTGATCACGGACCAGCGTGTGGATGTAGACCGTTTTAAAGGGAACATCACCCATGAAGTGCATGCCCATCATCATCATCCGGGCCACCCAGAAGAAGATGATATCCCAGCCCGTAACCAGCACGTTCCCCGGGTAGTACTTTGCCAGCTCGGGGGTCTTTTCCGGCCAGCCAAGTGTCGAGAACGGCCACAACGCAGAACTGAACCAAGTGTCGAGCACATCCTCATCCTGCGTCAGAGCCGTGGCGCTGCCATAGTGCGCGTCGGCTTCTGCTTGCGCCTGTTCAGCGGACTCCGCGACGAAAACCTGCCCATCGGGACCATACCAGGCTGGAATCTGATGCCCCCACCACAGTTGCCGCGAAATGCACCATGGCTGGATGTTGCGCATCCAGTGGAAGTAGTTGTCAGCAAAGTTCTCCGGGACAAACTTGGTGCGGCCATCCTCCACAGCCGCAATCGCCGGCTCAGCGAGCTTCTGCGCGTTGGCGTACCACTGGTCGGTTAGCCACGGCTCAATCACGGTGCCGGAGCGGTCGCCATGCGGGACAGTGTGCTGGTGGTCGTCGATTTTTTCTAGTAGGCCCGCCGCGTCGAGATCTGCGACAACCTGTTTGCGCGCTGCGAAGCGATCCATTCCCTGATAGGCCGCTGGAACCTCGTCGTTGAGCGTACCATCGGCGTTGAGAATGTTGATCATCTCAAGATCGTTTCTCTTGCCAACCTCAAAGTCATTGAAGTCGTGCGCAGGCGTGATTTTAACGGCCCCAGAGCCGGTTTCAGGGTCTGCATAATCATCCGCCACAATCGGGATCAGACGCCCGACGAGCGGCAGCTTGACGTTCTTGCCAACCAAATCCTGATAGCGTTCGTCAGACGGGTTAACCGCGACACCGGTATCACCCAACATGGTCTCAGGGCGGGTGGTGGCGACCACGATGAAACGCCCCTCCTCACCGTCGATCGGATAGCGGAAGTGCCACAAGTGACCATCAACGTCTTTCTGCTCAACTTCCAGATCCGAAACGGCGGTTTTCAGCTTGGTATCCCAGTTTACCAGCCGCTTATCCTTGTAGATCAGGCCCTCCCGGTACAGCTGGACAAAGGTGGTTTTGACGGCCTGGCTGAGGCCTGCGTCCATGGTAAAGCGTTCTCGGTCCCAATCCGGTGTTGCGCCCAGATAGCGGAGTTGCCGGGTAATGGTGTTCCCGGATTCTTCCTTCCACTCCCAAGCCCGGCGCAGAAATTCATCGCGGCCGATAGCCTGCTTTGTCAGCCCTTCAGCATCCAGCTTGCGGTCAATGATTGCCTGAACAGCAATACCGGCGTGGTCGGTGCCCGGCTGGTGCAGCGTATCGCGCTGCCGCATCCGGTAGTAGCGCACCAGCACGTCTTGCAGCGTAAAAGTCAGACCGTGGCCCATGTGCAGCGTACCCGTCACGTTGGGTGGGGGCATCATGATCGCGTAGGGCTCAGCTGACGAAGCCGGGTCTGCTGCGAAAGCGCCAGAGCGCTCCCATTCTTCGCGGTATTTGGCTTCGGCGGCGGCAGAGTCAAAGGTTTTGTCGAGCATGATCTTCTGTCTTGAAAAGGCCTGAGAAATTGCAGGCACGGCACCACGAAGCGCGGCGAGATTCAACCGTAGAAAGGGGGTAGGAGGACTGCGAAGCGTGATCGCTTAAGCGCGGTTTTTTCGCTGTCGATCAACCCAGTCTTCGACCACCTGCCGCAAACCAGACTTCAAAGTATCCCATTCGGCTTCATCCAAAGCATCGGTCAGCGACTTAGGGAATTGAGATCGATCCTGCATCAGATCGCGCACTATCTGCTCAACCAACTGATCAGAATGACGGGACCAGCGGAAAGCCGGCTGGACAGGCTTCACAGGCTGCGCGGTTTGTGCGGTTTGCGCGCTGTGAACGGTGGACTGAGAAATGGGTGCCGCTGCTGCGTTTATTTCAACCACCACAGGCACGTCCGCCTCCATCATGGAAGACGAGGGCTGTGCTTCAGTGCGCTGGCCGTCAACATCCTGCAAAGCGGGCGGAAGTGGGGGCAGCTTGTTGCGACGGCTGAGGCTGGTTGCGATGCGGTGTTGCTGGGCCTGAATGCTCTTTGGCAGCAACGGCTTAGCCGCATCACGAGCGACCGTTTTTTCCGCTTGGGGTTTGTGTCCTGACAAAAGGACTTGATCCATACTAATGGCGTGTCTGGCGGCGTCGTGATCCACTAACCTACCCTGCTCAAGCGACGTGAATTTGCAGCGCTGAGACTATCGAAACGGCGGTCAGAGGTGAAGCGCTTGCTAGCGGTCGTAAAGGAGTGTCGCCAGATTTTCGATTCTGCGGTTCTGGAACTCAAGCTCAGGCACATAATACCGCACAGGCAGTGCCAAATCGCGTGCGGACAGCAGTCCCATAGCAGCGATCAAACTATATGCGCCCTCAACAACATCGACTCGGGCGGTTGAGGCGGAAACTTGGGCGCTGGTGAGCGACTGACGTGCTGAAACCACGTCAACATCAGTGCTTGTCCCCGCCCGTAACTCGGCTTCCGCGCCCCGCAAGGAAAGCTCTGCCGCCTGAATCTGCATCGCCCGGGCATTCCCGACAGCCTGAGCTGTCTGGTACTGGTTCCAAGCCCGGATGACCTCCTGCTCAACCGCCATTTGCTCGGCGTTCAAAGCTTCATGCAAGCGGTAAATCGCAATTTCGTCACGGCGAATTTTTGACTTGGAAATCTGGCGGTTCCCGTACAAAGGCATGCTGAGGCTGAACGACGTGCTAAAGTCCGTGGTGCCGCCACCGTCAAGGACGTTCTGCGTCCGCTCTGCGCCTAAGCCCACACGGTAGGACGGCTGCAATTCGGCTTGTGTGACTTTCTTCTGGGCCTCAGCTTCTTCGATGGCAACTTTGGCGGCTTTGATGGAAGGATTGTCATCCAGTGCCACTGTCAGCGCTTCGACCAGCGTGCGTGGCATTTTGGCGGGGAGCGGTGGGAAAATCAGGCCCTGCGGGTCGGAACCGAAAACCTGACGGTAGCCCGCCTCTGAAATGGCCAGATTACCCCGCGCCTGCTGGATGTCGGCCTGAGCACTTGCGAGCGAGGCCTGAGCTTGGGCGACCTGAGTGCGGGTTCCGGAGCCTGCTTCGTAGCGAGACTGGGCCGCCTGCAACTGTCGTTCGAGCAAGGTGATATTGCCGGCCTGCAGTGAAATCGTTGATTTCGCCTGGATGACACCAAGGTACGACTGAATCCCACGAAGAATTGTCGCTTGTTCCTGCTGATCATAATTGACCCAACTCGCCTCAATGGTTTTGCGAACCTGGACCACACCACCAGAAAGAACCGGAGAAATCCCCTGCTCTACAGAGATTCCCCCAACGACACGGCCAGTTCTGGAAAAATCGCCGGTGTCGCGCAGGATGTCGTTGTAGGAGCGTGTGAAGGACGCGCGCCAGTCGGATGTCACCTTGGGCAGCGCGTTCGCAGCAACTTCGTTAAAGAATTCATTGGAGCCTTCCACAGCATAGCGGGCTGCCATCAGATCAGGACTGCTGTTGTACAGCCTAACCAATGCCTGCTGGAGCGAGTCAGCCGTCGCTGGCACTGCGGTCGCAGCCATCATCCCAATACTAATCGCGCCTACAGCGCACATCCGCTTCAGCATGGGTGCGTTTCGCACCATCGCTCGATCCCCAGCATTTGTTATTTTTATTATGCGACGAATATAGCGAGATCGGAGAGATAAGAGAAGGACAAGACGCTAAAAAAGGCCAATTAATTGCAGCGTGAGGTCAGAAAACTTCCGATGTTCTCAAAATTTGAACGTCTTGGGTCGGCTAAACTCAGGCAAAGCTGGAATTGCGGCGTCGAAAACAGAGACTTCGCCGATATGACCACCAAATCGAGTGAACAGAGTCGCGGCGCCGTAGCCCTCGCCCTCTTCTGAAACAACAGCGATTGCTCGACCACCTTCTTCGAGGAAATCAACCAGATTGTCAGGCGCTTGAGCCAGCGAGCCGCCAAACAGGATAATATCGAAGGGACCATGCTCAGCCGCGGCACTCATTAAGTCGCCTTGCTCGATCACCACGTTGGTAATCCCCATGGCCTCTAACCCTTCGCCGGCAGCAGTGGCCAGTGCCTCGTTACTTTCTTCAGCAACCACAGTCTGCGCAATGCGGGAGAGAACGGCGGTGGCATACCCCGAACCCGCACCCACGACCAAGGCATGCGAGTTTGCGTCAGGGCTGAGCGTCTGGATCATGCGCGCCAAAACCCGAGGCTCCATAACACAACGTCCACCGTCGAGCGCGATATCGTCATCGACGTAAGCAACGCCTTGCAGCTCTGCGGGCACAAAGGCTTCGCGAGCCACCGCCTCGATCGCCTCGATCACAGCTTCGTTGGTGACTTTGTTCGTGCGGATCTGCGAATCCACCATGGTTACGCGGCGAACATCAAATCCGGAATCGGAGGCAGTATTGATCGATGACATGATTGTTCCCAGTAAGAGATAAACGCGATGGTCGGAGAGCAGTCTTCTCCTTCATTGTTCGATCTTCTAAAGCGGCTTTCGCCTCAAAAGAAGCGCGAAAAACGCCAAGCGCTTTTCGAATTTTTGCTTAGAGCCCTGCGCGGGCCGCGTCCTGAATTGCCGAAACCATCGATGCGAGCCCATTTTTGCGGGTGGGACTGAGGTGCTCATCAAGGCCGATTTGGCCAATGAATTCAGGCGGGTTCTGCAAAATGTCTTGCGCAGGCTGGCCGTCATAGACTTTGAGCATGAGCGCCACAAGACCGCGAACAATTGCCGCATCAGAGGTGCCGCGCAAATGCACGTGCCCGGCTGAATCGCGATCGCGCAGCAACCAAACCTGACTTTGGCACCCTTTGAGCAGGTTCGAATCGACCAATTCATCCTCGCTCAAGGCCGGCAGGGCCTCGCCCATCTGGATGATGTAGCGGTATCGATCCATCCAATCGTCAAAAAAGGAAAAATCTTCAACCAGCTCGGCCTGAATATCAGAAATAGACGGTCGGTTAGGCATGGTTATTCAACCTCTGGGTTTGAAAACGGGGATAACTTTTAGACATAAAGCGGACATGAAGGCCGCAAATGGCGTGCATCAGCCTGTTTTTCCCTGTCGATCATGGTACATGTTGAGTGTCGGCAGGCTGTAAATGATCATGCCGAGCAGAAAAAACAATTGTCTAGAAACTCTCGAGGGATAGATCCGTGAAACGTATTTTGGCGTTCGCAGCAGCTGCAATTGCTGTTGCAGGTACTGCAGCAGCTGACTTCATGCCTGCTGTAATCTTCGACATGGGCGGTAAGTTCGACAAGTCTTTCAACGAAAGCGCATACAATGGCGCTGAACGTTTCAAAGCTGAAACTGGCGTTGAATACCTTGAATTCGAAATCACCGACCCATCCCAGCGTGAAGGCGCACTGCGTCAGATGGCTGAGCTTGGCGCAAACCCAATCGTCGTGATGGGCTTTGCACAGGCTGACGCAATGGCCGTTGTGGCTGGTGAATTCCCAGACACCAACTTCGGCATCGTTGATGTTGGCTGGCTCGGTGGCGACAACCTGCGTCAGTACACATACAAAGAGCATGAGGGTTCGTTCCTCGTCGGTGCGCTGGCGGCTATGGCCTCCGAGACCGGTGCTGTATCCTTCGTAGGCGGCATGGACATTCCACTGATCCGCCGCTTTGCCTGTGGTTACGAGCAGGGCGTTCGCGCTGTGAACCCTGATGCAACCGTAATCGTGAACATGACCGGCACCACGCCTGCTGCTTGGGGCAACCCAACCCGCGGTGCGGAACTGGCACGTGGCCAGTTCGACCAAGGCGCTGACGTTGTATTCGCGGCGGCTGGTGGTACCGGCGTAGGCGTATATCAGGCTGCTGCAGACTCTGGCAAAATGGCCATCGGTGTTGATGCGAACCAGAACTACCTGCACCCAGGCGTGATGCTGTCCTCGATGGTGAAGCGCGTTGATAACGCTGTGTTTGACACCTTCATGACCGCAATGAACGACGAGTTCGAAGCTGGCGTATTCGACCTGGGCCTGGCTGAAGCTGGCGTAGGCGCAGCAATGGACGAGTACAATGCTGCAATGGTTTCCGACGAAATGATGGCGTCTTTGGCTGAGTATGAAGCCGCGATCATCGCTGGTGATCTGGTCGTGCAGAACTTCACCGACGAAGGCTTCTCCTTCTCCGGTTCCTGCGTGAACTAAAGCGTCAGGCACAGTCCTGAAACAGGCTGGAAACAGCCTGCGCCGGACTATGCGACTGTACGACTCTGAAATGCCGCCGCCAGGTAACCCCTGCGGCGGCATTTTGCGTTAAACGGTCGGTTCGCAGGAACTGTCACCAAAGATTGTGCTTCTGACTGCCCATCGCTCGGAATCCCCGCCAAAAAGGCCGTTTCTGCATTTTGTGCTTTGCACCGCAGCGGATCGTGGACAAGCTAATCTACCAAACTTAGCGTTTGAGGGCGGGTTATCCCCTACCCGAAGCCGGATATTTTGAGCTAAAAAGACGCATGACAAACTTTGCTATCGAACTGAACGGTATCTCCAAATCCTTTGGACCGGTTCAGGCCAATAAAGACATCGATCTGGCGGTCGAGACCGGGACAATCCACGGGATCGTTGGTGAGAACGGCGCGGGTAAATCCACGCTCATGTCCATTCTGTACGGTTTCTACGTGCCAGACGAAGGCTCCATCAACGTGTTTGGTGAGCCCTTGGAATTCAACTCTTCGCAAAAGGCGATCGAAGCAGGTATCGGCATGGTGCATCAGCATTTCATGCTCGGAGAACCGTTTTCGGTGCTGGAGAACATCATTCTCGGCGCTGAGGGGAGCTTTCTGCTCGGCGGGGCTATGAGCAAAGCCCGCGAAACCCTGTTGCAGCTTTCCGAGCGCTACGGTCTGAGCGTGGACCCTGACGCCATAGTCGGCACCCTGCCCGTCGGTGTGCAGCAGCGGGTGGAAATCCTGAAGGCACTGTATCGCGGGGCCAAAGTTCTGATCCTCGACGAGCCAACAGGCGTGCTGACGCCACAAGAGGCCGACGCGCTGTTCGACATCCTGCGCTCGCTGAAGGAACAGGGGACGACAATCCTGCTGATCACGCACAAACTGCACGAGATCATGAACGTGACAGACTCTGTCTCCGTGATCCGGCGCGGGGAGATGGTGGGACATCGCAAAACCGAACAAACATCGCCAGAGGAACTGGCCGAACTCATGGTGGGCCGAAAGGTCTTGCTGGAAGTCGACAAGGCACCGGCTCAGCCCAAGGACGTGGCCCTATCGGTTCAAGGCCTCAACTACACCGACGAACGCGGTATTCAGCGCCTGTCGAACGTGAACTTTGACGTGCGCGCCGGAGAAATTCTCGGCGTTGCCGGGGTTTCGGGAAATGGGCAGGCCTTTTTGCTCGAAGTCCTGTCCGGCATGCACGCGCCCAGCAGCGGCAGGATCACGGTCAACGGTGCTCCCCTCGCCAAGACACCGGACTTGGTCCGCCATCAATCAATCGGGCACGTGCCGGAAGACCGGCAGCACATGGGACTGGTTACAGCCTTTCCGGCTTGGGAATCCGGCATTCTGGGGTTCCAGGCGTCAGCGCTCTATTGCAATCAGGGCGCGATGAAAACCGGATTAATCAAGGAAGCCATGGGCGACCTGATGGAGAAATTCGACGTCCGGCCACCCAATCCTCTACTGGCAACGGCAAAGTTCTCCGGCGGTAACCAGCAGAAGATCGTACTGGCGCGAGAAATCGACAAGGCGCCCGACGTGCTGCTGGTCGGTCAGCCGACACGCGGCGTTGATATTGGCGCGATCGAATTTATTCACCGCCAGATCATCGCCATGCGCGACGCCGGCACTGCGATCCTGCTGGTGAGCGTAGAACTCGAAGAAGTGCTGAGCCTGTCTGACCGGGTCGTGGCCATGTTTGACGGCTTTTGCTCGCCCGATCGCGTTACCGCAGAAACCGACGAGCGGAGCCTCGGCCTGCTGATGGCCGGTGAATTCGAGCGCACAACCAGCGAAGGGATGGCAGCATGAGCCAGTCACGCGAACTCCATCCCCTGATCAATTACGGCCTTGTGCCGCTGCTGCAGCTGGTGCTGGCCTTTGCCGTTGCTGGACTGCTGATCGTACTGATTGGACAGAACCCGGTGCAGGCGGTTCAGTTGTATATCACCGACGTTCTGCTCAGCCCCGTGGGTATTGGGCAGTCGATCTATTACGCCACCACCCTGATGTTCACGGGAATGGCGGTTGCGCTGGCTTTCCATGCCGGGCTGTTCAACATTGGCGGCGAGGGTCAGGGGCTGGTCGGCGGTATCGCCATGACAGGGATTGCCCTGCTGATGATGGGGCATTTCACCGGCGATATCAGTTTGCTGCTTCCCGGTTTTCTGGCCGTGCCTATCCTGTTCCTGTTCTCAGCTTTGGGGGGTGCTGCCTGGGCAGCGATACCGGGGTATCTGCAAGCCTATCGCGGCTCTCACCTGGTCATCACAACCATCATGTTCAACGCAATCGCGTTCTCGTTGGTGCTGTTCCTGCTAACCGGCTGGTTCCAGAACCCAGAGACACCCGGCGACCCCAAGTCGCCGCTTTTCCCGGAAAGCTGGTGGCTGTGGAAGCTGGGTGATTTCTACCAGTACCAACTCATCGGTCTGGAAGCGCAGTACCAGGAATTTAAAGACGCCGGCCTGAAGGTAAAAGATATCAAAGCGCAGCATGCTGACTTCTGGAACGAACGCGCCATGGCGCGCTCGATGAAGAACAGCGCGGCCAATGTCTCGTTCTTGTTTGCTTTGTTGCTGGCTGTTGGCTTCTGGTTCTTTGTCTGGCGGACCAAGTGGGGCTACGCCATCCGTGCTGTCGGTTTCAACCAGACCGCAGCACGATACGGCGGGGTCAACGTGCCTCGTACTATGGTGATGACTGTTTGCATCTCCGGCGCGCTGGCCGGTCTGGCGACCACCAACATCATTCTTGGCAACGGTTCGGATTCTGAGCACGTTTTGCGCGAAACCGGGCTGGTTGGTCTGGGCTTTGTCGGCATCGCCGTTGCCCTGATGGGCCGCAATCACCCCTTTGGCATCATTCTCGCCGCGCTGCTGTTTGGTTCGCTGTTTCAATGGGGCGAGGTGATCCAGCTCAAAGGCCAGTTCATTCGGCCCAAGCTGGATATCGACAAGGAAATCGTTGTCGCGCTTCAAGGCTTGGTCGTGCTGTTTACCGGCGCGCTTTACCTGATGGTTGTCTGGGCGGTGCAATGGTTTGCAACCCGGATTCTGGGTGGCTGGGGCTTTGTCAAAGAAGAGATTGGTGAGGAGCGCGCCTGATGGAATTCATCGAACTCATGCTCTCTTTGGCGCAATCTACCCTGCGCTTCACGCCGATCCTGATTTTTGCAGCCATGGCGGGCGTGTTCTCAGAGCGCGCAGGTATTGTTGATATCGGGCTGGAAGGTAAGCTGCTGATTGGTGCCTTTGTCAGTGCCACGGTTGCGCACTATGCCGGCTTTGGTCTGGCTGGCCTGTTTGCGGCCATGGGAGCGTGCATTGTTTTTGGCTGGCTTCACGGCTTGGCCACCATCACCTTCCGCGGGGATCACGTGATTTCCGGTCTGGCGATTAACTTCCTCGCCGTCGGTCTGACCAAGACCATCGGCCACGCGTTGTTCGCCAAAGGTGGAGATACTCCGAACCTTGGCGGGCCGGGTTCGACCGGTTGGGAACGCCTGCAAGGCCTCATTCCCAAACAATTTTGGCTCGACCTTGCACCGGGCCTGAGTGAGAACCCCTTGCTTCTCAACATTCTGTCGATCCACGGATGGCTGATCATTCTCGCCTTTATCACCGTGATCGGGACGTGGTGGGTGCTGATACAGACACGTTTTGGCCTGCGTCTGCGGTTTGTTGGCGAAGAGCCACAGGCCATCGACACAGCCGGTGCGAGCGTCACCGCCTATCGCTATGCTGCCGTGACCATTGCCGGTGCGCTTTGCGGCATCGGCGGGGCCTATCTGTCGACCTCAAACATCGCGAGCTTCACGCCGGGCATGTCTGCCGATATGGGCTATCTGGCGCTGGCCGCCGTTATTTTCGGCAAGTGGCGTCCATTCCAGGCCATGCTTGGTTGCCTGCTGTTCGGCTTCCTGTTCGCCGTGAAGGACCGTCTGGACGGCGCTTCCGAAGGCATCCTGACCCAAATCCCCAGCCAGTTCTTCGAGGCCCTGCCCTATATTCTGGTGGTGGTGGTCTTGGCCGGGTTTGTGGGCACTGCCCGCGCACCCAAGGCTGTCGGGCGACCCTATGTTAAGGAGCGTGAATAGTGGCTCAGGATCTTTTCGAAGCCGCCAAAGCCGCCCAGTCGCGCGCCCACGCGCCCTACTCCAACTTCTTTGTTGGCGCGGCGATCCGGGACGAAAATGGCGATATTCACGCCGGCTGCAACATTGAAAACGCCGCTTATCCGTCGGGTTGGTGCGCGGAGCCATCTGCGATCTCGCATATGATTGTTGCCGGCGGTCGGAAAGTTCAGGAGTTGCTGGTTATCGGCAACTCCGACGACCCTTGCATGCCTTGCGGCTTATGTCGTCAAAGGCTACTGGAGTTCATCGACGACACCGCCAGTGTCACCGTTCACCTCGCCCACCCCGAGCGCGGCATCATCAAGACCCTAACCTTCGCCGACCTTTACCCCCACGTCTTTGGCGCAGAACAACTCCATAGCTAGGTCATAGGAGCGCTTTGTGGCGTATATCCCTCAGGAAACCATCATCCGCAAACGCGACGGCAAGGAGCTTACGGATGACGAAATTCGCGCCTTTATCCAAGGCGTAACCGACGAGACTGTTGCCCGAGAGCAGGTCTCAGCCTTTGCCATGGCGACCATTTTCCAGAAGATGACAGTCGAAGAACGCCGCGCCCTGACCCTTGCCATGCGAGACAGCGGTGAGCGGCTGCAATGGGACGACCTTGACCTGCCCGGTCCGATTGCTGACAAGCACTCCACCGGCGGTGTGGGCGACAAGGTTTCCCTCCTGCTCGGTCCTATGGCAGCGGCCTGTGGGTTGTTTGTACCAATGATTGCAGGCCGGGGCCTTGGCCATACCGGCGGCACAGTCGACAAGTTTGAGGCCATCCCCGGCTATACCGTTGCCCCGGACAACGCGACCTTCCGTAATCTGGTCAAGAGCAATGGCGTCGCCATCATCGGACAGACTGCCAATCTCGCGCCTGCTGACCGCGTTATCTATGGTGTGCGAGACATTACCGGGACGGTAGAGAGCATTGATCTAATCACCGCTTCTATCCTGTCGAAAAAGCTGGCGGCGGGCCTTCAATCGCTGGTGATGGACGTGAAAGTTGGTAACGGCGCTTTCATGGCCACGCTGGACGATGCGCGCGGACTGGCGCGGTCGATTGTGGATGTTGCCAACGCCGCTGGATGCCAGACGTCCGCGCTGATAACCAACATGAACTGGGTTCTGGGGCAAACAGCTGGCAATGCCGTCGAGGTTCGCGAAGCCGTAATGGCGATGACCAACCCGAGCGAAGCCGACGAACGGCTGATCACAATTTGTGTGGCGCTGGTTGGCGAAATGCTGGTCAACAGCGGGCGGATCTCTAGCCCTGTAACGGCGCGAGAAGTGGCGCGGGGCTCATTGGATGACGGCTCAGCGCTGGAGAAGTTTGGCCGAATGGTTGCCGGGTTGGGCGGCCCTACAGACTTTGCTGAACACCCTGACAAACACCTGTCCCAAGCCGCTGTCGCGCGCCCTGTTTTTGCCGACCGGCGCGGTTTTGTTTTCGCCCATGCAACCCGCGATCTGGGCATTGCTATCATCGGGTTGGGCGGTGGACGGACTCAACCCGGCGCGCCGATTGACCATGCCGTTGGGCTTAGCGACATTGCTGGTGCAGGGGTCGAAGTTGGACCCGATGCAAGCCCGCTTGCCTTAGTTCATGCCGCCGACGAAGCCGCCTTTGAGAGCGCCGCTACAGCGGTTCGGGCCGCTGTCGAAGTCAGCGAAGGACGCCCATCCCCCCGCCCCCTTGAACTCGATGTGGTGCGCTGACCATGGCGCGTGCCTTCATTCTGCTGTGCGATAGCGTTGGTTGTGGCGGCGCGCCTGATGCGGCTGATTTCTTCAATATCGACACCGATACCGGCGAAACCATCCCGGATACAGGGGCCAATACCTTGGGCAACCTCGCCAATTGGCGAGCAAAGCATGGATCGCCACTGCACTTGCCTCACCTTTCCCGCCTCGGACTGGGTTTGGCGTGCCAGAATGCAACCGGCGAGGTTCCGGCGGGCCTGGAATGGCCATCATCGGGCTACGTGGGCGTTGTTGGCTCTGCAATCGAGACGTCGCTGGGCAAGGATACGCCCAGTGGCCACTACGAGATTTGCGGCTCGGCGGTTGACGTGGACTGGGGCTATTTCCCGCGCGAAATTCCATGTTTTCCCGACACGCTGATCGAGGCTCTGACGCAGGAATGCGGCTTGGGCGGTGTTTTGGGGAACAAGCACGCCAGCGGTACAGCCATTATCAACGAATTGGGCGAAGAGCACTGCCGGACGGATCAGCCGATTGTCTACACCAGCGCCGATTCAGTCTTTCAGATCGCTGCACACGAAGAAACCTTTGGCCTCGCGCGCCTCTATCAAGTGTGCGAGGCGGCGCGAAAATTGTGCGACCCGCTCAACATCGGTCGAGTCATCGCACGACCCTTCATCGGCAATGATCCCAGCGACTTCCGCCGTACCGGTAATCGCAAGGACTATGCAGTCCCACCGCCGGTCAACAACCTGCTTGACCGGGTGGTCCAGGCAGGTGGGTTGGTGTGGTCGGTGGGCAAAATCGAAGACATCTTTGCGCACCGTTCAATCTCGCGCACCAGCAAAGTCAGCGGCCTTGAAGCGCTTTGGGACAGTACGCTCGATGTAGCGCGACGGGCCAGTGATGGCGATTTGATCTTTACCAACTTCGTTGATTTCGACAGTAAATTCGGTCATCGCCGCCTGCCTGAAGGCTACGCCTCGGCGCTGGAATACTGGGATAGCCGCTTGCCTGAGCTGTTTCCCCTGCTTCGTGATGGTGATTTGGTGCTGTGGACTGCGGACCACGGCAATGATCCGACTTGGCGCGGAACCGATCACACGCGCGAGCAAGTGCCTATGTTGTTCTTTGGCCCAGCTGCCCCAAAGGGCATGAACATTGGCACCTCGTCCACCTTTGCCGATATGGGCGCGACTTTGGCGAAACATTTGCAACTTAGTCCACTTTTTGGCGGAAATTCAGTGCTTTAAGTGGCATATATACGTTATTACGTGAAGAAACACTCTTTTCGACAACCCTCGGTATCTGCTATAAAGCCGCAGCATATTTTGGGAATTTCCTCATGAGAACTCTTGTCTTAGGCGCAATTTCAGCCCTGACCCTTTCCACCACAGCACAGAGCCTCCCTCTAAAGGGTGCGGATTTGTCTCTCGCGTTAGGGGGGAAAATGCTGGCTGGGGATGATGGTCAATTTTACCGTTTTTACAGCAATGGCCTGCTGGAAATCACAGCCGAAGGCGACACCGAACTGCCGCTTTCCTTCGGAAAATGGCAGGTTGATCCACTGTATCTGATTCTAAGCCTACCCGGCAGCGACGCACACCATGTTTACAAACTCGATGCACAGGGTATGGGTGCAAGCGAAGACGGCCTGGAGGGGATGGAAGGGTCTCTGGATGTTGTCATGACGTCGATCACCGGGGCGCCATCGGTATCGGGCGTGTTGGATAAACCCCAGACAATCCGCGTTCAACGCATGTTGGAACAGGGTTCAAAGGCCGCAGCTCTGCAGCCTCTTCCCGATATTGTCAACGAGGTCAAACCCGTTCTACTCGCTAACGACGCTCTGCGCGCTTTGCAGGAACGGAAGACTTTGGCGAATGAAGACGGTGTAGAAGAACACGCAGAGGGCGCTGAATAGCGCGTCCTGTCCTGTCCTCTCTTGCCCCGCTCTGTTCGGGCCCTGTTGTGCAGGGCCCCCATTACTCAGGTGCCGTAAAGACGATCCCCGGCATCGCCAAGGCCCGGCACAATGTAGCCCTTTTCATTCAGATGATCGTCCAGCGAGGCCGAGAAAATCGGCACGTCGGGGTGATCCTTGCTGAACTTGGCCACGCCTTCAGGTGAAGCCAGCAGGCAGATGAATTTCAGGTCCTTTGCGCCCTGATCCTTGACCAGCTGCACCGCATGGGATGACGAACCACCGGTTGCGAGCATCGGATCACAAACCAGAGTCACCCCCTGACTGACATCAGGCAAATTCAGGTAATACTGCTCAGGCAACAGCGTGTCTTCGTTACGCTTCAGGCCAACAAAACCCACCCGAGCCGTCCGCTCCAGCGCCAGAAGGCCGTCAAGAAAGCCATTACCGGCCCTCAGAATCGAAACCACGTTTAGCGGCAGCGGTTCCCGCACTGGCGCGTCAAAGGTCGTGAGCGGCGTTTCAACAGATCGCTTTGCCATGGGCCAGTCGCGCAGGGCTTCGTAGCCAAGCATAAAGCTGACATCATGCATCAGCGACCGGAACCGTGCCATGTCAGTCGCTACGTCGCGCAACTGGCTGAGTTTGTCAGTCACCAGCGGGTGATCAACGACGTTAAATGTATCGGACAAGAGAAACCCCGCTTTCGTCTATGTTTCTTTCCTGCCCCGCTTAAGCGGCTTCCGAAGCCGCGACCCGCATCATCAATGCGGACCGCGTCGCCTCGTCCATAAAGCCAGCCTGCAGGGCATTGCGCGTAATGGTGTAAAGGTCTGGCACAGACAGTCCAGCGACATCCACCGCAAATCGGTACTCAGCCCCTAAAGAAGTGTGGAAATATGGCGGATCGTCAGAGGCCAGCGTGATCACGCAGCCTGCATCCCATAATCCGCGCAAAGCATGTTCCTCGGGCGAGGGAAAGACGTTGAGCGCGATGTTGGAGCCGGGGCAGACCTCAAACGGTACTTTTCGCTCCGCCAACTCACGCACCAAGTCGGCATCATAGATCGCCCGAACGCCATGCCCCAGCCGCTCGACCATGGGCAGTGCCGCAAGCGTTTCCCGCATGGAGTCAGGCCCCAGCCACTCCCCCGTATGCGCTGTGCAGCGCAAACCTGCGTCGACAGCAATGTCGTAAGCCGGGCGGAAATCCGCTGGTGTATAGGCGTCTTCTGCGCCAGCCATTTGAAAGCCGGTGATATAGGGATGGGGATGATCAGCGATGGCTGTGGCGGCGGCAATAGCCTTTTCCGGGCCATAGTGGCGCACAATGGTCTGACTGATCCGCGCTTCGACGCCCACACTTTCGCGGGCTTCGTCGATGGCCTGAACCATGGCGTCGAGCTGGTCTTTCAAAGTCATGCCGAGGTTAAAAACATGATCCGGGCTGGCCAGAAGCTCAACATACAAGCCCCCTTCCGCCGCCACGCGTTCCAGATAGTCGAGGGTCAGGTCGTAGTAGTCTTCGGGCGTCTTAATCGCCGACGTGGCAAGATCGTAAACCTTCAAAAAATCATTGAAGTCAGTCCACAGATAGTTGTCGGCCTCGTCAAGGACGCCATCGGGCAAGGTGATCCCATTGCGCGCCGCCAGTGTGCGGAGAACGGGCGCGTGGATGGTACCCTCTAAATGAGCGTGTAGTTCAGCCTTTGGCACCCGGTCCGCCGGATGCGCGCCAAAATCTTTGAGCATCATGCTCTCCTCTTATTATCATTGTGCCGGGCGTCGGAATGAAGGATGCGCCCGGTTTGGTAGGGACCTTGATCTGTCCAACGATCAAATGGTGGTAAGCATCCGTTCGCCGAAGGTCCGCAGCGGCAGGTCTGGCCG
>PAFB01000061.1 GCA_002700865.1 Rhodospirillaceae bacterium | reverse complement strand
GGCTGCAAGATAAGTATCCAGAACTGCTCGGTGGTCTCGCCAGTCGTGTGGTGAAGTATGACTCGACCTCACGCGGCATTTTCTACCGCCTCCAGGCCGGCCCGATGCCGACCAAAACCACGGCTGTCGATTTCTGCATTCGCCTGAAAGCGCAGGGGCAGGAGTGTATTTTCGTCAACGGCTAGGGCCGAAAGTCGAAAAAATGGTTTTGAGGCTGGGGAAGTCGGACTTATCCCCAGCCCGCCGAATTCCCTTCCAGCCCGGTTTCGCGCTATATCGAGACCATGGAAACACCGTCGCATAATAATACTGACACTGCGGATTTTGAGGACGACGGCGGCGCGCCGCGCTCTGACGGGGGCTTGTTTCTCCGGCTTGAGGGCTATGAGGGTCCGATAGACTTGCTCCTCGACTTAGCCCGTGAGCAAAAAGTCGATCTTTCGCAAATATCCATTCTGGCGCTGGTCGATCAATACCTGCGGTTCATGCACGCAGCGAAGAAGCGGCGTTTGGATTTGGCCGCTGAGTACCTCGTGATGGCGGCTTGGCTGGTCTATCTCAAATCCAAAATCCTGCTGCCCTCGACAGCAGAGGAGGCCCTTGCCGCCGCTGAATCCGCTGAGGCGATTGCCTTTCGACTGCAAAGGCTCGCGGCTATGCAAAAAGCCGCTGAGCAGGTGTTTGAGTTGCCCCAGCTTGGCGATCGGCGGTTTCAGCGTGGTCCTATGATGGAAGTTACCAGCCGGGTTGAAACGCGGCTGGATGTAGAGCTCTACCATTTGCTGCGCGCGTATGCGCTGGTGCAAAACCGGCATACAGCGGTCGACCGGGCCGTGCGCAAAATTCCGGTGTATTCGCTGGAGGAGGCGGTCAAGAACCTCTCCCGCCTTGTGGGGCGTCCCATTCCAAGCTGGCGCACGCTGTCTTCTTTCATGCCCATCAACATTGCCTCACCCGGGAAACGCCGCTCGGCTCGGGCGTCGTTCTTTGCGGCCAGTCTGGAACTTGCGCGGCGGGGGGAAATCTCGTTGCGGCAGGAAGGGGCGTTTGGCGATATTTATCTGAAAACGCCGGAAGACCGGGAGTTTGAGTCTGAGGAATCTGAAAGTCAGGAGCGCGGTGAATGAGTGATTTCAACACCCTACGCTTAATCGAAGCCCTGCTCTTTGCCTCCAAGGACCCAGTGCCGACCAGCGTTCTGGCGGCGCAAATTCCGGACGATGAGGACATCGCGGAAATCCTTGAGACCCTGCAATCACACTACGCAAACCGCGGGATCGTGTTGGAGGGCGCGGGCAATGCCTGGGCGTTTCGAACCGCTTCGGACCTCGCCGGTGATCTGGCGATTCAGCGCGTTGCCAGTCGTCGCTTGAGCCGGGCAGCGATGGAGACCATGGCCATCATTGCCTATCACCAGCCGGTCACACGCGCAGAAATCGAGGACATTCGCGGGGTCGCGGTCGCCAAAGGTACGGTTGATACTCTGCTTGAAGCAGGATGGATCAAGCCGCGCGGCCGGAAACAGACCCCCGGACGCCCGCTCATGTGGGGCACGACGGACGGCTTTTTGGATCACTTTGGTCTCGCGACCGTCAAGGAACTGCCGGGCATGGATGAGCTCAAGGCAGCAGGCCTGCTCGACAAGCGCGAAGGCTTGGCCTCACTGCCAACTTCAGAAGAGGATGAGGACGATGAAACCGAAACGGACCTTGAAATGGAAGACGGCGAAGAAGCGGTCGACGCAGGCACGTCGGCGGACGTCATCCAACTGGACCAAGCCCGCTGATAAACAGCGCGCTACGCCCTAAATAGAACCCGCGCAAGCCCCGCGGTAAGCGTGCTTGAGGCTGTTAGCACGCGGAGCGGTAAGGACGGTAGTACGGAAATACAGTTGTCCAATAGCGACCGACTTGGTAGGTCAGGAAACATGATCTTTCGGCTCTGCCTGCGGTGTGTTCTGCATTCTGCGACTGGGCTGGAATAACAAGAGCTGCGGGCGTTGCGCATGGGGGGTTGGTGTCCCATATCCCCTCTATGGTCCGGCCTATCGCGTGATGTGGCGGCTCTAATCCATTTTTGGAGGTAATCTCATGGGTCTTGGTGGTCTCGGTAATCCGATCGTTTTGCTTATTCTGCTGGCTATTGTTCTGCTGATTTTCGGCGGTCGTGGTCGTATTCCTAACCTGATGGGTGACATGGCTAAGGGCATCAGCGCTTTCCGTTCTGGTCTGAAAGACGACAAGAAAGAGGAAGGCGAAGCTGAGGCTGAGGCTGAGTCTACGAAAACCATCGATCACGATGAGTCGTCAGAGACGGTAAAGTCTGAAACTCAAAGCAAAGAGAGCGCCTAAAGCGCTCCTTCGCCCCCGTTCATTCAAGCTCGTTCGTTCTCAAACCTGAGGAAGCGCCGTGTTTGGCCTTGGCATGACCGAAATGATTGTGATTGGTGGTATTGCACTGCTGGTCGTCGGCCCGAAAGACTTGCCCAAAGTCTTCAAGGGCATCGCTTCGGTGATGAAGCAGGTGCGCAAGCTGACTCGCGAGTTCCAGGGCGTCGTTAACGATATGATCCGCGAGAGCGATCTGGATGACCTGCGCAAGGAAGCGCAGGATTTGCGCAAGAGCATTGATCCAACATCCGACATTCGCGATGCGATGAAAGAAGTCGAGGACGAGGTCAACGACACCGCAAACGCGGTAAAAACCAAAGACCTTTGGCAACCAGAGCCAGCCCCCCTGAAAAAAGCCGAAACTGAGTCTGCAGCGGCACCCGCACCGGCTCCGGCAAAAACTCCGGCTTCGGCCAAATCCGAGGCATCGTCCTAACCCATGAGTGACGATAAAAAGCCCGGCGGCCTGTCGCGTGCTGCATCGCAAATGCAGTCATTGTTCCGCAAACGCGCCGAAGAGACCAAGCTGAAAGCCGAGACAGGGCAAAGCCCGAAGTACCTGTATTCTGACGCAGACGACACGGTAATTGGGACTGAATCTGACCCTAGCCAGGCCCCGCTTTTGGAGCACCTTAAAGAACTTCGGCAGCGGCTTTTCGTCTTTGTTGCGATCTTTTTTGCGCTCACCATTGGCGCGTTTTTCCTGGCCAAACCGATTTATCTGTACCTCGCCAAGCCCATTATCGCCGTCTTTGAGCGGAATGGATTGCCGACGGTCTTCATCGTCACCAGTCCTTTTGAAAAGTTCTTTGCTGACTTCACGCTCGCCCTGTTTGTCGGCTTTACGCTGACATTGCCGGTGCTGCTGTACCAAATCTGGCGGTTCATCGCGCCGGGTCTGTACAACAATGAAAAAGGCGCAATGCGCCCGTTTCTGGTGTCATCACCAGTGCTGTATCTGATTGGTATCGCCTTCGTTTATTTCGTCGTGATGCCGATGGCGTTCAACTTTTTGATTGGTTACGCGCTGGATGGCGGTGAGTTCAATCTTGCGAAGAATGCCAGCGAATTCAACACTGTGCTGGAGACCTTCCGCGCAGCATCCGAGACGTTTTTCGCGATGAATCCTGCGGAAGTGGCCAAGGAAGAATTCATCAAAGCCGGTGAAGCCTACCGCTCGGCCCTGCGCGATATGGCGCAGTTGCGACCGTTGGATAAGGTCAGCATCGACCCGCAGACCAAAATCGCTGATTACCTGCGCGATTCAATGCGCATGCTGATTGGCGGCGGTCTTGGTTTCCAGCTGCCGGTTGCGCTCACTTTAATGGTGCGGTCCGGGCTGGTTTCGACGGATTTCCTCAAACAGAACCGCAAGTTTGCGGTCCTCATTTTGTTTATCCTCTCTGGCGTGCTGACCCCGCCAGATATTATCTCGCAAGCAATGCTCGGCGGCCCGATGTACGTGC
Organism: Rhodospirillaceae bacterium; assembly: GCA_002700865.1. GTDB lineage: Bacteria > Pseudomonadota > Alphaproteobacteria > UBA7985 > UBA7985 > UBA7985. The sequence goes on along the minus strand of PAFB01000061.1, from coordinate 24,729 downwards.
TCTACGAAGTGGCCATTATCATCGGCGGACGTATTGAGAAGCACCAGCGCGCCAATAACCCTTACTGGGATGGCGGTGATCCGGATGCAGAAGGCGCAGGGGATGCCGGAGATTCGGATGAGGCGAGCGCGTCCAAAGCCACCGCCTCTGCTGGCGGCGCTGGTGTCGGTGCAACCGCTGCGGCTGATGCGGCGAGTGACGACTTTGAGGATGATGCAGTCGAGGAAAACTCCATCGGCGGCGGGAGTGTCGCGGCTGACGATCGGGTCGATGATGACGAGCTGTTTGCGCCAGTCGAAGACGAACAGCCCCGCATCCTGAAATCAACCCCACCACCGTCTGGTGACGAGGGGATCGTGAAACCAGATCCGGACGACGATTAAGGGACTGCGTTCCGCCCTTGGACAATTGGACACACCAGAACGCATGCACCTATGCGGGGTTGATGGTTGAAACCGAGCGCGCGCGCTTCTATTTTCTGATTAGGACTTAGCTGGTCCAATTCCTGAAAAGATCAGAGCGATCAACCCGATGAAGCTGTCACGCCTAACCGACTATGCCGTGATCTTGCTCACCAAATTGTCTTTTGGTGATGGCGAGCCGGCGTCGGCTGCGCGTTTATCGGAAGACCTGATGCTGCCCCAGCCGACTGTCTCTAAGCTGCTGAAAATGCTGACGAAGGGAAACCTGGTGCTGTCGCAGCGTGGGGCTTCGGGGGGGTACACGTTGGCTCGTGGAGCCGATGCGATCAGCATTGGCGACGTGATTGTCGCCATCGAGGGACCGGTCGCGCTGACCGCTTGCGTGGACGACAGTGAAGAAGACGTCTGCGGCGTGCAGTCGTTCTGTGGGATGCGCGGGAATTGGGTGGTGGTCAACGCGGCGGTTAACGAAGCGTTGAACAAGGTAACGCTGGCCGAAATGGCGCCAGCTTGGATGAACATGTTTGGACCGGTCGAAACGGTCGCTGAGAAGGCATAGGGTTGTATGGCTGCTGAAGCTGAAACCATCGAAAAAGTCTCTGCGCTGGCGGAAAAGTACAAGTACGGCTTCGTCACGGATATCGAGACCGAGTCCGCGCCCAAAGGGTTGAGCGAAGACATTGTGCGGTTCATCTCGGCGAAGAAGAACGAACCGGAATGGCTGCTTGAATGGCGTCTGAAGGCCTATCGTTACTGGCTGGATATGGAGGCGCCCGACTGGGCCAAACTGAACATTCCGCCCATCGATTACCAGGACAGCTACTATTACTCCGCGCCAAAGTCGGCGGAGAGCCGTCCCGAGACCATCGATGACGTCGATCCAGCGCTGATCGAGACGTACAACAAGCTCGGTATTCCGTTGCACGAGCAGGAAATGCTCGCTGGGGTTCAAAAGCGCTCGGTCGCCGTTGATGTGGTGTTTGACTCTGTATCCGTTGCAACCACCTTCCGCGACAAGCTCGCCGAAGCTGGCGTGATTTTCATGCCGATTTCAGAAGCGGTCGAAAAGCACCCGGCGTTGGTGCAGAAGTATATGGGCTCAGTGGTGCCGCATACGGATAACTACTTTGCCGCGCTGAATTCTGCTGTGTTCACAGATGGCTCGTTCGTGTACGTGCCCGAAGGCGTTACCTGCCCCATGGAACTGTCAACGTATTTCCGGATTAATGCCGAAAACACGGGTCAGTTCGAGCGCACGCTGATTGTGGTCGAGGACCGGGCTTACGTGTCCTATCTGGAAGGCTGCACTGCGCCACAGCGGGACGAAAATCAGCTCCACGCCGCCGTGGTCGAGCTGGTTGCTATGGAAGACGCGGAGATCAAGTATTCAACCGTCCAGAATTGGTACCCCGGCGATGAGGACGGCAAGGGTGGGATCTACAACTTCGTGACCAAACGCGCCAAATGTCAGGGCGCGCGCTCCAAGGTGTCATGGACGCAGGTCGAAACCGGTTCCGCGATTACGTGGAAGTATCCTTCTTGTGTTCTGCTGGGTGAAGAAAGTCAGGGCGAGTTTTACTCGGTGGCGATCACCAACAACCTGCAGCAGGCTGACACCGGGACAAAGATGATCCACGTCGGCAAGAATTCGCGTTCACGGATTATCGCCAAGGGTATTTCTGCGGGCCGCTCAGACCAGACCTACCGCGGGCTGGTCAAGTCTACCCGAACAGCCAAGGGCGCGCGGAACTTCACCCAATGCGACAGCCTGCTGATCGGCGACCGCTGCGGCGCACATACCGTGCCCTACATCGAAGCAGGCAACGCTTCGACCATGTTTGAGCACGAGGCTACGACCTCCAAGGTCTCGGATGAGCAGCTGTTTTATTGTCGTCAGCGCGGGATGGATGAGGAGGAAGCTTTGGCCTTGATCGTCAATGGTTTCGTCAAAGACGTCCTGCAGGAGCTGCCCATGGAGTTTGCTGTGGAAGCGCAGAAGCTGGTTGCGATTTCGCTTGAAGGCTCGGTGGGATGACGCTGCTGTCCGTCAACATCAACAAAATCGCTCTGCTGCGCAATTCGCGAGGCACTGGGACCCCGGACCTTGTCCAAGGCGCCCAGCTGGCCATCGCAGGCGGGGCGCAGGGGATCACCGTGCACCCGCGCGAGGACCAGCGGCACATCACGCTGGATGACGTTATCGCTGTTGCTGACCTGCCGGAGATCAAAAGCGGTCAAGTGGAGTTCAACGTCGAAGGCGACATGCGCGAGGACCTGTTCAACATGGTCCGGGTGCTTAAACCCACGCAGTTTACGGTGGTGCCTGTGATGGCGGGGGAGGTGACATCATCCCGCGGCTGGCGTGCTTACGATGATCACGATCACCTCGAATATTGGGCTGCGGAGATGCGGGAGGTCGGTATCCGAACTGCCGTGTTCGTGGACCCCGAGCCAACCTCGGTAGAGCTGGCCGCGGCCTGTACCATCGAAGCTGTTGAAATTTACACAGGCGACTATGCAGCTGCTTTCGAGCGTGGTGATCACGCTGCGGCGCTCGACGCGATCGAGCGCACGGCCAACACCGCGCGCGCGCTGAGCCTCAGGCTCAATGGCGGTCATGATTTGACCGTTGATAATCTGGGACCGCTGTGTGCGCGGGTTCAGTTCGACGAATTTTCCATTGGCCACCACATCGCCTCTGACGCCCTGTTCCGCGGGTTCTCAGGCGCAGTCGCCGACTTTAAATCTGCAGTACCTGAAGGGGTCTGAACAAAATTATGCTGGAAATCAAAGGCCTTCACGCCGGTCTCGAAGACGGCACTGAAATCCTCAAGGGCATTAACCTGAGCATTGGCGCGGGCGAAGTGCACGCGATCATGGGCCCAAATGGATCGGGCAAGTCCACCACGGCGAACATCCTCTCGGGCAAGCCGGGTTACGACGTGCGTTCGGGCAGTGCCACGCTGGACGGTGCAGACCTGTTCGAGATGGAGCCTGAGGAGCGGGCCCATGCCGGCTTGTTCCAAGCGTTTCAGTACCCGGTGGAAATTCCCGGCGTGCAGGCCTCAACTTTCCTGCAAACCGCTGTTAACGCAAAGCGTAAGGTCGCGGGGTTGGCTGAACTCGACGCCCTCGCCTTCGTTCGCGAGTTGCGGGCACAGGCGAAGAAGCTGGGCATCGGTAACGATATGCTCAAGCGCGCGGTAAACGTGGGCTTCTCAGGCGGTGAGAAAAAGCGGTTTGAGACGTTGCAAATGGCCCTGCTTGAGCCGAAGCTCGCAGTGATGGACGAAACCGACTCTGGTCTGGATGTCGATGCGCTGCGGGTTGTTGCCGATGGCGTGAATGCGCTGCGCTCGCCTGAGCGCTCGTTCTTGGTGATCACTCACTACCAGCGACTGCTCGACTACATTGTGCCGGACTACGTGCACATTTTGAGTGATGGCAAGATCGTCAAATCCGGCGACAAGTCGCTGGCTCTGGAAGTTGAGCGGACGGGTTACGCGGAGTTCGAAGCGGCATGACGGATGTCTTCGGCGCAGAATTTTTGGACCGGTTGCACAGTACCGGCGCGGTTAAGAACCCGGCCCCGTTTGAGACGCTGCGGACAAACGGATTTCCCAACCGTCGCGTGGAAGCCTGGCGCTACACTGACTTAGCCGGCCAGCTTGCCCAAACGCTGACGCCCGCGGGTCTGCGTATCAACCAAGAACAAAGCGGTCTGTTTGGACCCAATCCGGCGGTTGAGTCCGTCGAGGGCGATGCGCTGAGTTTGCTCAATGCAGCCGTTGGCGGGGAGGGCTTCCTGTTTGAGGTGCCAGAAGGGGCTCGGCTGAAGCCGGTTTTCGCCCGGTTTGGCCCTATGGATTCCAACGCGCTGGTCAACGCAACCAACCGCATCACCGTCGGCGCAGGCGCTGAGGCTGTTCTGGTCGAGCGCTGGGGGCAGACTGACGAGAGTTGGATGAACAGCGATACCACCATCGACATCGCAGAAGGTGGCCACCTGCGTCGGATCATTTTGGTTGAAGATGGCGGCGCGGGAACGCAGACGCACCGCACCTTTACCACCTTGGGCGAGAACAGCCGCTATGATGCGCTGGTCGTGACGCTGGGCGGGGCTTTGCATCGGATTGAGCAGCACGCAGACTTGACCCGGCCCGGTTGCCATGCCGGTCTGTCGGCAATTGTGCTCAAGCGCGCGCAGGAGCACAGCGACTTCGTGACCAACGTTCGGCATTTGGCCGAGGATACGACGTCTGATCAGCAAGTGCGCACGGTGGTTGATGACCAGGCCACGGCAATTTTTCAAGGCGGCATCAAAGTCGCGAAGGACAGCCAGCGGATCGAAGGCGATCAGCTGTCACGCGCGCTGATGCTGTCAGACCGCGCGCAAGCCTTCACCAAACCAGAGCTCGAAATCTTCGCAGACGACGTCAAGTGCAGCCACGGGGCGACTGTGGGTGATTTGGACGAAGACGCGCTGTTCTACATGCGCGCGCGCGGCGTCGATGAAGCGGCAGCGCGGGCCTTGTTGATTTTGGCATTCGCGCGAGAACCGTTCGAGGCGATTGAACTGCCTGAGGCGATCGAAACCATGCTCGATAGCAAAGTACAGGAATGGCCGGGTGTGTCGGGCCGGTTTGAGGAAATGGATCTCTGACCATGGGCTACGACGTCACCGCCATACGCGCGCAATTTCCAACGCTGGAGCGCAAGGTTTACGGGGATAAGCCGCTGATCTTTTTGGATTCAGCGGCCTCGGCTCAGAAACCCCGAGCGGTGACTGACGCCATGACGCACTTCATGGATACAACCTATTCCAACGTCCATCGCGGCATTCATGCGCTGTCACAGGAAGCCACCGACGCCTTTGAGGCAGCTCGTGGCAAAGTGGCGGCTTTCATGAACGCCGACGAGCGTGAAGTGGTCTTTACCAAAAACACCACGGAAGCCATCAACCTGGTTGCGCAGTCCTGGGGTCGGAAGAACCTGCGTCCGGGTGATGAGATTTTGGTGACGGAGCTAGAGCATCACGCCAATATTGTCCCCTGGCAGCTGATCGCAGAAGCCACAGGTGCGCGGGTTCGGGCCGTTGCGGTTCTGGACGACGGCGCGCTGGATATGGACGATTTCCACGCCAAGCTCGGGCCGGCCACCAAAATGGTGGCGGTGGCCTACGTCTCCAACGTGTTGGGAACCGTTCTGCCGGTACAGGATATCATCTCAGCCGCCCACGCTCAGGGCGCGCTGGTGTTGCTCGATGCGTCTCAGGCAGTGACCCACAAGCGCGTCGACGTGAAGGCACTGAACGTCGATTTCCTCGCATGGACGGGTCACAAGCTCTATGGGCCCACTGGTATTGGCGTTCTGTTCGGCAAGTTTGATCTGCTGGACGCCATGCCGCCATTTCTGGGTGGCGGCGATATGATCGACACGGTCAGCTTTGATGGCTCCACGTTCCGTGAGCCACCTTATCGGTTTGAAGCAGGCACGCCGGCGATTGTTGAAGCTATTGGATTGGGTGCCGCTATTGACTGGGTTGAAGCGGTCGGGATTGAGAACATCGCCGCACACGAAGCGGACTTGCTCGAATACGCGATGACCGAGCTCAGTGGCGCCAATGATGTAACGATCTTTGGCACCACGCCGACCAAGGTGTCGGTTTTGGCTTTTTTGCTCGGAGAGCATCACGCCCATGACGTCGGGACGATTCTGGACAGAACGGGCGTGGCGCTGCGTGTTGGCCAGCATTGCGCCGAACCACTGCATACCCGGCTGGGCGTGCACTCCACGGTGCGGGCATCGTTTGCCGCCTACAATAGCCGCGAAGACGTGGATGGCTTGCTGGCTGGTTTATCCGTCTGCCGGGAGCTGCTGGGGTAATGGACAGCGAAACCCGCGCTCTGTTCGAAAGCCGCCTGCTCACGCTGGCTCAGGCTCGGGTGCGGGAACGGCGGTTAGCGGACGCGACTCACACGGGGTCGGCCAAAAATCCGTTTTGTGGCGATGAAATCGCCGTAGACCTGCGCCTTAACGCCGATGGTGGATTGGAAGCATTAGGCTACGAGGCCAAGGCCTGCAGCCTGTGTGTCGCCTCGGCAGAGCTATTAAGCCGCTGGTTGGAAGACATGCAGGCCAGCGCCGGAAGCGTCGCCGGGTCGGTCGCACCGGAAACCTTGCATGCTTTGGCCCAGTCCGTTGACCTTGCGCTGAAGGGCGAGAAGGAGCCTGCGGGCTTTGAGGCGCTGGCAACAGTAAGACCCTTTCGCGCACGCCATAAGTGCGTCACGCTCCCGTTTGACGCTGTCACTAAGGCTCTGAAGGACCAGCACTCGTGATCCAAGACGGAAAGACACTCGCTGATTTCATGCCCAATCCGGGCGTTACCATGGACCCTGCTAAGGGCGTCCGGGTGCGCCGTGAAGGGACGACCTTTGTGGCTGAAGCAGGCAGCGCCTTGACCGCAGGGGCTGTGTTTGCGGCTGAAGATGCGATGATCGAAGCCATGCAGACCGTCCATGACCCCGAAATTCCCATCAACATCTACGACCTCGGCCTGATCTACCGACTTGATCAAAACCCGGAAACTGGGGACGTCGAGGTCGATATGACGCTGACCGCGCCCGGCTGTCCGGTCGCGGGTGAAATGCCCGGCCACGTTGCCGCGGCTTTAGCGGCGGTTGAAGGCGTTGGGATTGCCACAGTAAAGCTGGTATGGGAGCCAGCCTGGACCCCAGATCGTGCCAGCGAAGATGCTCAATTGGTATTGGGCTTATAGTCGAGGGGCTTTGCGAAGCCCCGTTTTCGTGCCTATATTAGGGCACTGACCATCCAAGAATGCGAGTTCCCGCCATGATGCAGAACGTGCTGAACCTGACCGATAAAGCCGCTGACCGCGTAAAATCACTGATTGAGAAATCAGGCGATGACGCCGTAAAGGGCCTGCGCGTGGGCGTGAAAAAGGGTGGTTGTTCCGGGATGGAATATTTCGTCGAGTACGCCGCAGAGAAATCGGCGATGGAAGAGGAAGTTGAAGACAAGGGCGTTCGGATCTTCATCGAACCAGCCGCCTTCATGTTCCTGCTCGGCTCTACCATGGATTACCAGGAAGACCGGTTGTCGTCAGGGTTCACCTTCGCGAACCCCAACGAAAAAGCCCGGTGTGGCTGTGGTCAGTCTGTCGCCTTCTGAGCTGAAATTACTCAGTTTCTTCCAAAAGACCTAAGTCTTCAGGTGCCTTCTGGCTTTCGGCCAGTTGCAGGGCGGCCAGCAACTCATCCAAGTCAGTTTCCAACGTGTTCAACTGCTTGTTGATCGTCGGCAACTGCTGAACCAGACGCGCACGCTGTGCAATTGCGCTGGTGTCAGAGGTGTTTGAGCTGTTCTGGATGAAGTTGGTTACTGTCTTCTGACGGCGACGCACCTTTTCCAGCTTACGCGCAGTGAGTTCGAGGCGCTTGGCCAGCATATTGATCGTGGCGGTATTCACCTCGATCGCCTCGGCCAGCTTGGCTTCAATGGCGACAACCTCTTGCTTCACCAAATCAGCCTGCACCTTCTGGCTTGCTACCTGCAAATGGTAGGAATCCAACTGCTCCTTGAACTTCGCGCAGTTCGCAGAAGTGAATGTGTTTGCGGAAAACAGACGCTCGTACTTGTGGTTCTGAGCGGCCAGAACCGCCACGTTGCGCGCAATTTGCTCATCGTAGGCGATACTGGTCTGGCTGAGCCGCAGGTGTTCTTCTTTGAGAGCCTTTGGGTTCGCGTTCGCTGTGGTAACTGTGCCCAATGAGACACAGATGGTGGTAACCATGAACGTAATAAGCTTTTTCATTTCTCTCGGTCCAAACGATTTACCAATATAAACTTCTATTAAACCTAGGCACAAATTAGGCCGTTTCCGGCTGACCTACGGTTTTATTCGGTATTTTTTGTATTTCTCTTAAATTGAGAATACATACTCACGTATTCGCAACGAATTCTCGCAAAATGCTATGTATTGATACCAACTTCGCTTACAATGCGATGTTTGGGCCGCATGAGGTGATGGCTTCAGGCCGAATCAGTTTTAAACCGAAATTACTGCTGTTGCGAGCCGCTTCTAGACTATTTCCATTCTGCTTTAGGCTCGTTTGCGGTTTGCAGTTTCGCCTAGAAAGCAAGCATGACAGAAAACACGCCCTCCACCGCGGTTCAGACCGCACGCCTCGTTTTTACCCCATCGGGTAAGCGCGGAGATTTCCCTGTTGGCACGCCGGTTTTGCAGGCCGCGCGCAAGCTCGGGGTCGATATCGACAGCCTGTGCGGCGGTAACGGGATGTGCGGACGCTGTCAGATCACGTTGGGCGAGGGCGAGTTTGCCAAGCATGGGATCACCTCCTCCGCCAGCCACGCTTCGGAGCCTAACGCGGTCGAAACCCGCTACGCCACCAAGCGCAATATGAAAGCGGAGCGTCGCCTGTCGTGCCAGACCCTGCTGACCGGTGACTTGGTCGTGGACGTGCCGCCAGATGCGCAGGTGCACAAGCAAGTGGTGCGTAAATCGGCTGATGATCGCGTCATTGCCATTGATCCGACGATCCGCCTGCACTTTATCACGGTCCGCGAGCCGGACATGCACGAGCCCAGCTCCGACCTTGGTCGTATTCATGAAGCCTTGGAACAGCAGTGGGATCTGCGTGACTTAAGCACTGATTTCAGCATCATGCGCACCATGCAACCGATCTTACGCAAGGGCAAGTGGCAAGTGACCGCTGCCGTTCGCGACGGAAAAGAACTGGTTGCGCTGTGGCCGGGGCTTAAAGAGCAGGTGTGTGGACTTGCGGTTGACCTTGGCTCGACCACCATCGCCGCCCATCTGTGCGACCTGGCCACCGGGGAAGTGCTGGCGTCGAGCGGCCTCATGAACCCGCAAATTCGCTTTGGCGAGGATGTCATGTCGCGGGTTTCCTACTCGATGATGAATCCGGGTGGCGACAAGGAAATGACCGTTACGGTGCGCGAAGCGCTCAACGACCTTGCCAAAGCTACGACTGAGGAGGCAGGCGTCGAGGTCAGCGATATCCTCGACATCGCGCTGGTTTCCAACCCGATCATGCATCATCTGCTGCTGGGCATGGACCCGGTCGAGCTGGGCGGTGCGCCCTTTGCGCTGGCGACTGATTTCGGCACGCGGTTGAAGGCGCGGGAGCTGGACCTCGATTTTCATCCGGGCGCGCTGGCGTACGTCTTGCCCTGTATCGCGGGGCATGTTGGCGCGGACACAGCTGGGGTGGCGCTGGCGGAGCGGCCGGACCTGAGTGATAAACTGACATTCATTGTGGATGTGGGCACGAATGCGGAAATGCTGCTGGGCGATAAGGGTCGCGTTCTTGCCGCGTCGTCGCCGACAGGGCCAGCCTTTGAGGGCGCACAGATTTCCAGCGGCCAACGCGCCGCACCGGGCGCCATTGAGCGGGTGAAGATCGACCGCGATACGCTGGAACCAGCGTTCAAGATCATTGGCTCTGATCTTTGGTCGGATGAGGACGGTTTTGACGAGGCGGCTGAAAAGACCGGGATTACCGGCATTTGCGGCTCGGGCATTATCGAGGCCCTGTCAGAGATGTTCCTGGCGGGTCTGATGAACGAAGACGGCATGATTGACGGCAACAAGCAGGCCCAGACGCCACGCATCATCGCCGATGGCCGCACCTTTGCCTATTCGCTGTTTGACGCCAGCGCTGACGACGGGCCGACGATCACGGTCACGCAGAACGATGTTCGCGCGATCCAGATGGCCAAGGCGGCACTTTACGCCGGCTATCGCCTGCTCAAGGACAAGCTGGAAGCCGATGGTGATACGCGTCCGGTGGAACAGGTCTACCTTGCGGGTGCTTTCGGCTCGCACATTGATGTTAAGCACGCCATGGTTTTGGGCATGATCCCCGATTGCGACTTGGCGCACGTGGCTTCGGTTGGAAACGCGGCGGGAACTGGCGCGCGGATCGCTTTGCTGAATGCGCAGGCGCGGCAGGATATTGAGCAGGTGGTGCGTGACGTTGAAAAAATCGAAACCGCCGTTGAACCTATGTTCCAGCAGCACTTCGTTGAAGCCATGGCGATTCCACACAAGACCGCCGATTTCCTGAACCTTGCGCAGGTCGTGCAGCTGCCGGCGAAGATGGCGGCGGTTTCTGCGGGTGAAGAGGGTGGTGGCCGTCGTCGCGGGGGGCGTCGTCGGCGCGATGGATGATTAGGCCGCGTCGTTGTCGTTTTTCTGCTTAAAACGGGGGAATAGGCGGCAAAGCGTGAGCTCGATGGCAAAGTAAAGCGCCAGTTCGACCGCGACGAACCCTGCCAGCCAGATCGACAGGTTCCATCCCTTGATCAGCGGCAGCGCAAAGGTTGCCAGCCGGCCCACACCCAAGGACCCGAGAAACCAGCCTGCTATGGTAAGCAGACGGAGAAACCGGCTTGGCTGGGCCTGCAGCGGCAGACCGAGGCGGCAAAGAAATCCGCGCGTCGCCTCCATCGCTCCCCACATCAAACCACCCAGCAGCGCCAGCGATACGAGCTGCGCCGGTATCCAGAGTATTGGTGTCGTGGTCACGTTTCCGGGCAGGCCAAAAGTCGTTGTCCACAGAAAGCCCAGTGCTAGTAGAATGAGGGCGATGACCGGGCTAAAGATGATATTGAGCCCCACCCGAACACCAAGAAACCGCAAAAACCGTCCCGTGTTCAGAACGACTTCGCGCGCAGTCAGGCGCGCCCGAGTGGCTGCTTGGGGGGCTGGTTCCTCGACCGTTGGGTCGACCTCATCATCAGTCATGGACACAAGTTTGGCAGAGAACGGCTTGGGGTTCGAGGGATTTTACGCCATCTATGCAGGAGCAGGGCGTGACAAATCGGCGACCAAGCCCCATTTATGCGCAGCACTCAAGGAAAGCACCAAACAATGAGCCTAGGCTTCCAAACCCTTTACGACCGAGCTGAAAAGGCTGCCGGGTCGCGTTCAGCGCTATGGTTGTTGGGCGGGGTAAGCTTTGCCGAAAGCGCGTTTCTGCCTGTGCCGGTGGAAGCCGTTTCGATCCCGATTATGCTTTCATCCAAGCGCCGTATTCCGACAGTGATCATCATTGGTGCTCTGACGAGTGTTTTGGGCGGCTTGTTGGGTTATTTGCTGGGGTGGCTGTTTTATGAAGCTTTTGCCGGGCCGCTACTAGGGCTTCTGGGCGTAGCAGAGGATGTGCAGGGCTTTACTGAGCGCATGCAGGCCAACCAGACCGCTGGGGCTTGGCTGATCTTCTTGGGCGCTGTGACACCGATCCCGTTCAAGCTGGTGTGTATCGGCGCGGGCATGATCAAGTTTAACCTGCCGCTGTTCCTCGCCGTTGCCATGACGGGGCGCACCCTACGGTTTTTGGGGGTTGGCTTGGTGTTCTGGTATCTGGGCGAGCCCGCCAAACGACTGATCAAACGCAGTGGTCCGTGGACGACCCTGCTGTTATTTGCTGTCGTGATTGTCGGATTTTTGGGCGCAGGCTATCTGCTTTAGGCGACAGGCTTCAAAGCCGCTTACGCCGCTTCTTCCTCGTAGTTGGTTTCTTCGCTGTTATCAAAGCCCAAATCACCGGCGTCAACCGTTCCAGAGCGTTCCTGACGCGGGGTTTTGCCAAAGAAGTCGCGGTAGCACTTGGAGAAGTGCGACGCCGAGACAAAGCCACAAGCCAGCGCCACATCGATGACCGGCATCGGCGTCTGTAGCAGCAGCAGGCGTGACTTGTTCAAGCGCAATTCGAGGTAATAGCGTGCGGGAGAGCGGTTCATGTACTTGCGGAACAAGCGCTCCAACTGTCGGGTCGACAAGCAGGCCATTTCGGCCAGTTCGCCCCGCGTCAACGGCTCTTCGAGATTTTCTTCCATCGCCTTGATTGCCGCGAGCAGCTTTGGATGCCGGACCCCAAGGCGTGCAGGCAGGGCCACGCGCTGCTGATCCCGGTGATCGCGAATGCGCTCGTGCAGGAGTTGATCAGCGACCGACGCTGCAAGCTCATGTCCGTGCTGGATAGCAACAAGGTTAAGCATGAGATCAAGCGCCGCTGTGCCTCCGGAACAGGAGTAGCGTTTGCGGTCGATCTCGAAGACTTCGGTGGTGACTTCGATGTTCGGGAACAGCTCGGTAAAGGCCGCGAGGTTTTCCCAATGGATCGTGCAAGTATGGCTGTCAAGCAAGCCGGACTTCGCGAGGATAAACGCCCCTGTGCAAATCGCGCCGATTTCCAGCCCTTTGGACGCCGCCTTGCGCAGAAAGGGGATGATCACGGCGGTATCAACGCGGTGCACGTCCAGACCGGAGCAGATTGTGACAGAGACGCAGTCCAGTGAGGCTTCCAGCGGGCCGTCAACCGGGATGGTGATGCCATTGGAGCACGTCACGCCCTGCCCATCATCAGAAACCAGCACCCACTCATAGAGTGTCTGCTCACTCATTCTGTTGGCCATACGCAAGGTCTCCACCGCGCTGGCAAATGCCATCATGGAGAATTGGTCTGTAAGGATAAAACCCAGCTTTTGCGGGTAATCTGTGGGGCGGGAACCAAACATAGACGGGAATGTCTCCACAAAAGACGCGGACAGAATGAACAGCGGCGCAGAAATGCTTTCCGATTGGAGCATTGGCTCGAAATAAATCGCCGCGCAAGCGCAAAATCGACGGGTGCCTCGATAAATAAACGGGGCTGCTGTGAGGCTGTAACAGCCGTTTCAAATCCAGTGGTGGTTGGGACGCAATCGGGAAGATACGACTCCTTTGCGACACTGCGGCGCGGGCAGGCAGGTTTGCGACGCCTTCCAACGGTTGTAAGTTGCGCAATCGGCGCAAGCCAACTTCTGAAAATCCGAACTCATACTTGGACCTCGCCATGGCCGTTCAACCCGCAAAGAAGCAGCGTTTCAATGCTTTGGCTTTGTTTCGCAATGCCCTTTCCTATCATCAGAACTGGGAGCAGCAGTGGCGTAGTCCGGCGCCGCTGGACGCCTATGACGTCATCATCGTCGGTGGTGGCGGGCACGGCCTGGCGACGGCCTACTATCTGGCCAAGGAGCACGGCATCACCAATATCGCAGTTCTTGAAAAGGGCTGGATCGGCGGCGGCAATACGGGCCGGAACACCACCATCGTTCGTTCCAACTATCTGTGGGATGAATCGGCGGCCATGTACGAGCATGCGATGAAGCTTTGGGAAGGGCTGACGCAGGAGCTGAACTATAATGTCATGTTCAGCCAGCGCGGTGTCCTTAACCTTGCCCACAACATGACCGACGTGCGTGATACCCAGCGCCGGGTTAACGCCAACCGGCTCAACGGCATTGATTCGATTTACCTCGACGCTAAGGGCGTAAAGAAGGTGGTGCCGGGGATCGACCTGCGGGGCGGCGGGCGCTATCCGGTGCTGGGCGCGTCCTATCAACCCCGCGGCGGCACCGCCCGCCACGACGCCGTTGCCTGGGGCTATGCCCGCAAGTGCGATGAGATGGGCGTTCACATTATTCAGAACTGCAAGGTTACTGGCTTTGATATCGAAGGCGGTGTGGTCAAGGGAGTCCAGACCACCAAGGGCCGCATTGGTGCCAAAAAGGTCGGTCTGGTGCCTGCGGGGCATTCCTCTGTCCTCGCCTCGATGGCCGGCTTCAGACTGCCTGTGGAAAGTCACCCGCTGCAGGCTTTGGTCTCTGAACCGATCAAGCCAACGATCCATAACGTGGTTATGTCCAACGCCGTCCATGCCTATATCTCGCAGTCCGATAAGGGCGAGCTGGTCATCGGAGCCGGGGTGGATCAGTATATTTCCTACGGCCAGCGAGGCTCCCAGCACCTTGCTGAAGAAACCCTCGTGGCGATTTGCGAGCTGTTCCCGCAGTACAAGCGCATGAAAATGCTGCGCCAATGGGGCGGTATCGTCGATGTCTGCCCGGACGCAAGCCCGATCCTGACCTCGACGCCGGTTGGCAACATGTACCTCAACTGCGGGTGGGGTACAGGCGGGTTCAAGGCAACGCCTGGCTCTGGCCACGCTTTCGCCGCCCATATTGCTAAAGGCGAACCGACCGCTTTGACCGCACCGTTTGCGCTGTCGCGCTTCGAGACTGGCTTCCTGATTGACGAGCACGGCGCAGCCGCTGTTGCGCACTAGACCGAGACACCCATCATGCTACTGATCCGTTGCCCTTACTGCGAACAGGAACGCCCCGAAGTGGAGTTTTCCTTTGCCCACCAGGCGCACAAGCCCCGGCCTGAAGAGGCGGGAGAGCCGCTGGATGACCACGCCTGGGCGCGCTGGGTCTATTACCAGAAGAACATCAAGGGCGTGGCGCATGAGCGCTGGAACCATGCCGGCGGGTGCCGCAAGTTCTTTAATGTCGTGCGTGACACAGTAACCTCTGAGATCATCGCGACCTATCGCTCGGGCGAGACGCCGCCGGTCGAAGAAAGCCGGGTTGAGGGCGAAGCGCTGTCGTTTGACTATGAGCAGGCGGAGGGCTGAGCATGACACAGGAGTTTCGCCTTCCCGCCGGGGGACGCATCGACCGTTCTGAACTATTGAGCTTCACCTTCGATGGCCAGACCTACATCGGCTATCGCGGCGACACGGTCGCCTCTGCGCTGCTGGCTAACGGTGTGCATCTGGTCGGACGCTCATTTAAGTATCACCGTCCGCGCGGTATTGTTTCTGCGGGTGTCGAAGAGCCTAACGCGCTGATCGACTGTAACGTCACCGCGGCCGAGAAAGGCACGCGCGAGGCCAATAACCGCGCAACCTTTACAGAGTTGCGGCAGGGGCTGACGACCAAGTCGGTAAACGCCTTCCCCAACCTGAACTTCGACATCGGTGCCATCAACGCCGTGATGGCGCGCTTCATTCCCGCAGGCTTTTACTACAAGTCCTTCCTCGTCAGCACGACTATGTGGCACCGGCTGATAGAACCCGTGATCCGGCGCGCGGCTGGCCTCGGGGTCAGCGATGATGTCGCTGATATCTCGCGCTATGACGCCCATTACCAGCACGCGGATGTCGTGATCGTCGGCGCTGGGCCAACTGGTTTGCAGGCTGCACGAACGGCAGCGAAGTCAGGCGCGCGGGTCATCTTGGTTGAGCAGGATACGGAGTGCGGTGGATCTTTGCTGCGCGATCCGGTCGAGATTGACGGGATGGATGCTGACCTTTGGGTCGCAACCGTCGAAGCTGAACTGGCTCAAGCCGACAACGTGCGGGTCATGACCCGAACCACGCTGTCGGGCATTTTCGATCACAACATGCTCACCGCGCTGGAGCGCGTGACCGACCACCTTGATATCCCTGAAGCCGATGGCGATCTGCGCCCCCGCATGCGCTGGCACCGCATCCGTGCGAAGCAAGTTGTGCTGGCCACCGGCGCGTTCGAACGGCCGCTGGTGTTCCGGAACAACGATCTGCCCGGCATTATGTTTGCCAGCGCTGTCGAGACCTATCTCCAGCGCTATGGGGTCAAGACGGGCGAGCAGGGCCTGTTCCTGATCAACAACGACATGGCTCTGTCGGCCGCGATCAAGGCGAAGGAAGCCGGGGTCGAAGTGACCGTGGTGGACGTTCGCTCAGAAAGCACAGGACCTTACACAGAGCGTCTGCAGGCAATGGGCGTTCCATTCTTCACCAATCACACGCTGGTCGAAGCCAAGGGGACAAAGCGGGTGAAAGGCGCGGTTATCGCGCCGATGAATGGCGATGGCACCGCGATTGCCGGTGAGTTGCAAACCATCGAGTGCGACTTCATCGGGTCTTCCAGCGGCTACAATCCCATCGTTCACCTGCACTGCCAGTCCGGCGCAAAACTGGACTTTGACCCCGCAACAGCCTGTTTCGTCCCCGGTGCGCCCGTCAGCGCGACCCCAACGATTTCGGCAGGTGGTGCCAAAGGACTGTTCAGCCTGAACGACGCCTTGCTCAGCGGCGCAGACGTCGCCGCGCAGGCGCTGGACGCGATCGGCTTGGCTCACGGCGAGAAAACCGTCGTGTCAGCGAGTGAAGAAGCGCACCCCGGCAGCCTGCACATTCGCCATCTCTGGCTCCTGCCCTCAGACAAGCCGACCAGCAAAGGCGGTAAGTTCTGGGTTGATTTCCAGAACGATGTTACTGCTGCCGACCTCGAACTTGCTGTCCGTGAGAACTTCCGCTCTGTGGAGCATATCAAGCGCTACACGACGCTGGGCATGGCAACCGATCAGGGCAAGACGTCGAACATCAATGCGCTGGGCATTCTCTCGGACGTACTGGGCGTAACCATCCCCGATATTGGCACCACCACTTTCCGACCGCCCTACACGCCGACCACCTTTGGCGCGATTGCCGGGCGGGAGCCGGGTGATTTCCTTGACGTGGCTCGTACAACGCCGATGCACGACTGGCACGTCGAACACGGCGCTTTGTTTGAGGACGTGGGCCAGTGGAAGCGGGCTTGGTACTATCCAAAACCGGGCGAAACCATGCACGCCGCCGTTGACCGCGAGTGCCGGGCTGTGCGCGAGAGTCTGGGGATACTGGACGCCTCGACCCTGGGCAAGATTATCGTCAAAGGCCCCGATGCCGCCGAATTCCTCAACCGCGTTTACACCAACAAGTGGATGAAGCTGGGTATTGGCCGCTGCCGTTATGGTCTGATGCTGGGTGAAGACGGGATGATCATGGATGATGGGGTCTCGGCGCGCGTTGCCGAAGACGAATTCCTGATGACGACCACGACGGGCGGCGCTGCAGGTGTTTTGAGTCACCTGGAAGACTATCTGCAAACCGAATGGACCGACCTCAAGGTCTACCTGACCTCCGTAACCGAACAGTGGGCCGTAGCTTCGATCAACGGTCCCAAGGCGCGGGATCTGCTTGCTGAGCTGTGCGAGGACGTTGACCTTTCGCCCGACGCTTTCAAGTTTATGGAGTGGAAAGACGCGACCGTAGCTGGTCTCCCCGCGCGGATTTTCCGGATTTCATTCACCGGCGATTTGGCTTTCGAGATCAATGTTCCAGCAGACAAAGGCATGGCCCTGTGGACAGCGCTGATCACCGCCGGAGCGAAGTATGGGATTACACCTTACGGGACCGAAGCCATGCACGTTCTCCGTGCCGAGAAGGGCTTTATCATCGTTGGGCAGGACACCGATGGCTCGCTGAACCCCTACGATATGGATATGGGCTGGATTGTGGGTAAGGACAAAGCCGACTTCATCGGGAAGCGTTCGCTCACCCGGAAGGACATGAGCGAACCCCTGCGTAAGCAGTACGTCGGCATTCTGACCGAAGACCCGAAGGAAGTGCTGCCTGAGGGCGCTCAACTGGTTAACCTCACCGATGCCCCGACCACGGCAGCACCGAAGGAACCCGTACCGATGCAGGGGCACGTGTCCTCGTCCTACTGGTCCTCTGCGGCGGGTCGTTCGATCGCGCTGGGGCTGGTTAAGGGCGGTTTGGCGCGCAAGGGCGAAACCCTTGTCGTGCCGATGCCCGATGGCCGCAACGTGAAAGTAACCCTCGGCGATACTGTCTTTGTCGATGCAGTAGGAGCGCGCCAGCATGGTTGAGTTAAACTATCGCCCTCTAAGCCCGCTTGCCCTGAGCGCGCGCGCTGGCAAAACGCCCAACACCGCCAACGTCCTTCTGTGGGAACTGCCAAAGCGCCGGATGCTGACGTTGCGCCTCGATCCGGTTGCGGCGCCCGAACTGGTCGCCCGCGCCGAAGAAGCCATGGGCGGCATGAAGCTCCCCACCAAGCCCAACACCATGACCGCCTATACCAGCGATTCCTATGTTCTCTGGATGTCGCCTGACGAATTCATGATCGACATGCCCTACGAAGGTCCGAACGGCTCGGATGCTGCTATGATGCAGGCTTTGACCTCGGCATTGGCCGGTGAGTTTGCGCTGGTGGCTGACGTCTCCGACCAAATGGCAGGGATTGGCCTGGGCGGTGACTTGTGGCGTGAGGTTTGGTCCAAGGTTTGCGCGTTGGATATCCACGATAGCGTCTTCAAGCCCGGCGACTGCGCCCAAACAGTCGCGGCCAAAGCGAACATCGTTTTCTACGGCCCTGACGCGAGCGCTGATCGGGTGGATCACGTGCGGCTATACACCCGGCGGAGCTTCTCGCAGTACCTGTTCATGCGTCTGGAAGATGCGGCTCTGGAGTATGGCGTCTCCCTGAAGGCTCTCTGATTTTCTCTGTTCAGAAACAGAAGTCTTTGTTAACGGTAAAACCATCATTTTACCTTGCAGGAAAGACCCCTCCCATGTCCGTAGAAGCAATCCAAAACAAACTCACCGAACTGCTCGGTAGCGGCTCCGGCCTTGATGGCTCGCTGAAGATGAAATTCGGCGATGCGGGTGTTGTCCGTATCGAGGGCACGGAAGTCACCACCGACGATACCGACGCCGATGCCACCATCAACATTTCGCTCGAAGATGCAGTGGCCATGATGGAAGGCGACTTGAACCCGACCATGGCCTTTATGCAGGGTAAGCTGTCGGTTGATGGCAACATGGGGATGGCGATGAAGCTGTCTAACTTGCTCGACGACTAATTTCCCGGTTGGCCTAACCCGCTTAAGCAAGCCTGCCTTTGCCCGCCCCACACTCACACAGGGCGGTCAGGGCGGGCTGTTTTGTGGGTTTGTTCACAAGGTCCCGAGAGTGTCTTGCCCTTGCCTGAATTGGGTGTAGGTATGGGGCTATGAAACGTCAGATTTTCACCCTGCTGCGAACCCTGTGCCTCCCGCTGGCACTGCTGGCCATTGCGGTTCAAGGCGCGTGGGCGCTGAATTCGCCGGAGCAGGAAGTCACGGTTCGTAAACTGACCGCAGCTGAGATTATGGAAATAACCTCAGACAAGACCTGGATCATCGACTTTGACAACCTCGCCATCACCTCCACCACCTTTTACAAGCAGGGCGGAGAGCGTTTTACTGAGCGGCGGGGCGCGGTGGAGCGGATGATTTGGTTTGTCGATGAGGCGGCGGACCAGCGCTGCGTCCAATCCGCCCTTGGCACCCGCTGCGGCTACATCGTCAGTTTTGGCTCCACGGTCAAAATTTGCATGCGCCTGAACCCGCTGGGTGACTGCAGCTACACCGTCGTCCGGATCGAAGACGGTGACTTCTATGGCCTTGAAAACCGTGCGGGTGAGGTGCTGTAGCTTTAGTACATCGCGTCGGGCATGGAGCCTTTGCGCTCAGCGATAAACGACCGGAGTGCTTCGTCAGTTCCCGGATCGATGGCCGGAGCCAGCGCGTCATATTCGTTGATCATGCGCTTCCAGCGGGTGTTTGCCCGCTGATACATGTCCTGAGAGCCTTCGATTTCCCACTGTTCAAACGAGGCTGAGTTGGCAAGCTTTGACTCATAGAACGCGGTCTTGAAGTTGCGATTGGTATGATCGCAGCCAAGGTAGTGTCCGCCGGGGCCAACTTCACGGATTGCATCCATGGCCTGACCGTTCTCAGACAGGTCCACGCCACCCTGCATGATATGCACCATGGCCAGTTGATCCGCATCCATCACCAACTTTTCCGGTGACGATACCAGCCCGCCTTCGAGCCAACCCGCCGCATGCAGCATAAAGTTCACACCCGCGCCAACCGATGGCAGGATCGACATCATGGTCTCGTAAGCCGCTTGAGCATCGGGCACTTTGGACGCATTCAGCGACCCGCCAGAGCGGAAAGGCAGGTTCATCCGCCGCGCCAACTGCGCCATGCCCATGATGATCAGCGCGGGTTCGGGCGTGCCAAACGTGGGCGCGCCGGAAGCCATCGACATGGATGCGGCAAAGGTGCCAAAAATTACCGGAGAGCCGGGACGGAGCATCTGCCCATAAGCAATGCCCATCATCGCCTCAGCCAGCGCCTGCGCCATGACACCGCCCGGTGATACGGGTGCCATAGCCCCGGAAATGATGAATGGTGAGACGATGCACGCCTGATTGTTCTCAGCATAAACCCGCAGAGCACCATTCATGATGCCGTCGTAGGTCAGCGGTGAATTCACGTTAATCAGGCTGGTGGTGACACAGTTCTGGTCAACAAAGTCAGCCCCGAAGACCAGCTTGCACATGTCCACTGTATCCTGCGCCCGTTCTGGCGCGGTGACAGAGCCCATGATGGGTTTGTCGCTGAGTTTCAGGTGGCTGTAGACCATATCGAAATGCCGCTTGTTCACCGGAATATCGACCGGTTCGCAAACAGTTCCGCCCGAGTGATGCAGGGCCGGCGACATGTAAGTCAGCTTCACCAGCGTCTCAAAATCAGCCAGCGTCGCGTAGCGTCGGCCTTCGTCGTAGGACCGGTAGAACGGCGGGCCATAGACGGGGGCAAATACGGTCTTTTTGCCGCCAATCTCGACGTTTCGCGCTGGATTGCGCGCGTGCTGGATGAAAGAGCTTGGCGCCGTTTTGCACAGGGTGCGCAGCATGCCCCGGGGAAAACGAATGCGGGCCGTGTCGTCCTTTCCATCAACAAACTCAACGTCCGCGCCGTGCTCTTGCCACTTCTGGATCGCAAAGGCGTCTTCGGAAATGTTCAGACCGATTTCCTGACAGATGATCTCAGCGTTTTCCTCGATCAGCGCCAGGCCTTCTTCGGACAGAATGTTGACGTCTGCAAGGTTGCGATCAAGCACGGCCAGCTGCTCTATGCTGGACGGTGCGCCTGTGCGCTGAGCGCGGCGATCGGTACGATTGCGGCGTCCTCGACCCGTTTCTGCGGCAGCGGTCATAGCAACATTCCTTCATTTCACTTCGATGGTTCTGTATGGCGTCGGTGTTGGAACCGGTACTATTCCAACTCCGCCCCCGTCTGCCGCTTACCCGCCCTGAACCGGTCAAGCAATCAGGTTAAGCAGTGATTGCAGAGTAACGGCCTGCTGCCAGGGTACATCCTGATGCAGTCCGAGCAGGCGCGGGGTGATCAGGCGCAGGCCGGACTTACGCCGCGCAGACCTTTCCACACGCTCACAGCAGACGTCCAGAACGATCCCGGCTTCCAGAGAGCGTACTGGCCCAAAGCGCTCCCGCGTGTGCTCCTTTGCAAAGGCGTTGATGTGCGCGAGGTCTTCGGTTGCCAGTCCCGCAGGCGATACCTTGCCGATAGGGACCAGCGCGGGACCGTCGAGGTCCTCTGTGACAGCGCCAAGCGTGAACTCGCTAAAGTCTGCCCGCGACCCCCCAGCGACCCGCTGCACGTAGAGCAACACCGCTGAAAAACGAAGCGCCGCGCGCGGCCATTTCAGCCAGTCATCGCCCGGTTTCATCCCCTCCTGCCGGGCAGGGTCAGCCCCACCATAGGGCCGGTCGCCACGCTTGAAAATCAACCCCTTCGCACCGATGCTACCGGCTAGACCCTGATGCAGTTCACGGACGGAAGCGGGGTTGAGCAGCGGTGACAACGACAGCCACTGTTCCTCCACGATTCCCGCCATCTCCGCCAGCCGCTCCCGTCGATCCCGCAGCGGCAGATTGCGCAAATCCTCTCTATCCGCGGCAAGAATATCAAAAACCTTGAGACGCGCCGGTCGGTCTCTGAGCACCGCCGGGGTCATCGTTTTGCGTCGCATCCGCCGTTCGAGGTCTTCGCCCGTCCCCAATTCCGTCCCCGCCTCTGTCCGCAGATGAACCGTGAGCTGACCATCGAAAACTGCGTCTACGGGCAGGGGGCGGGTCAGCTCTGGAAAAGCTGCGCTCAAGTCGTCGCCGTCCCGAGAAAACACGCGCACGACCCCGCCAGCCTGAACCCACTGCACCCGCGCACCGCTCCACAGGTATTCGACGAGCCAGTCGCTATCAGCCGCGCGGTTCAGAGCCGTTTCAGGGCCAACTTCTGTACCTAGCATGAAGGGATGGAAAACCGGTTTGCCCTTGGTATCAGGTCTTAGGCCGAGTCCCTCGATCCAATCGAACAAATCACCATAGGGCGGCGTGAGCGCGTGCCAGACTTCTTCGACCGCCGCTGTCCCCACCGTAGCAGACAGCGCCGCGGCCGCAGCTTTGACCCGGCTGGTTGGTACGCCTGCGCGAACAGAACCGCCGGTCATGAGCCTCAGCAGTGTAAAGCGCTCCGAGGGTTCGCAGGCATCCAGCCAGCCCGCCAGCGTCGCGGGAAAGTCAGCTTTGGAACGTCGGGAGGCTTGTTGGGGCAGCGCTTCAACCAGCTCCGACAGGATCGGGGCGGCCCTGTTGGTTTTGCTGGCTGGCCAGAGCAGGGAAACAGTCTCGGCCAGGTCGCCGACGTAATCCAGTGACATATCGAGCAAGGCCGCATCGGTCCGCTCTTCGACCAGCGCTCGGATCACCGCCGGACGGGTCATGCGCAGAGACATTTCGCCGGTGAGCAAAGCAAGCGCGTAGCCGCGTTCCGGGTCAGGGGTCTGCCGCAGGTAATCGCTTATCAAGGCGATTTGATGCTGGG
This sequence comes from Rhodospirillaceae bacterium, assembly GCA_002700865.1. GTDB lineage: Bacteria > Pseudomonadota > Alphaproteobacteria > UBA7985 > UBA7985 > UBA7985. The sequence continues at coordinate 1,842 of PAFB01000061.1, read as the reverse complement.
GAGCTGGCGTCACCGTCAACCGGTCAATGAGGGTCGAAAAGGCCTTCATTCCGGCTCTTCCTCCCGACCTATCAGCGCCAAAGCGCGCCCGCGCAGGCCTTGTGTCTGGCAGTAGTAGACCAGCGCATCCTCCCGCCCATGCGTCACCCAGACTTCTTCCGCGCCTGTGTCGTGGATGGTCCGGATCAGGTCGGGCCAGTCGGCGTGATCGGATATCACCAGCGGCAACTCCGCGCGGGACTGCTGCGCGCGCTTGCGAATGCGCATCCAGCCTGATGCTGCGCAGTTCAGCGGCTCAGTGAGAGCTTCGGCCCAGCCCTCGCGCGAGGCTGAGGGCGGGGCCAGCACCACGCCGCCTTTCAACGCTGTCGCCGTTGCACTTTCCACGCGGCGCAAAGGTCCCAGTGGCACCCCGAATTCCTCGTAAAGCTCACACAAGCGCTGGTGGGCCTTGTGCAGGTAAATCGGCATATCATAGCCCGCGGCCCGCAACTCGGCGATCAGCCGCTGCGCCTTGCCCAGTGAGTAAGCGGCCATGACATGGGTTCGATTGGGAAAGGTTTGCAGGGAGGCGAGTAGCTTGGCAATTTCGTCTTCAGCCCGCTCGTGCACAAACACCGGCAGGCCAAAGGTCGCTTCTGTGATGAACACATCGCAAGGAGCCACCTCAAAATCAGCGCTGGTGGGGTCTGAGGCGCGCTTGTAGTCACCTGAAGCCACCACCCGCCAGCCGCCAAACTCCAAGACAATCTGGCACGACCCCAGCACATGCCCTGCCGGGACCAGACCGACCCGGACGCCGAAGTGGTCCACCCAAGCGCCCGACGACAGCTCCTGAAACGTGCCAGCACAGTTCTTGCCATAGCGCACGCGCATGATTGCGGCTGTTTCCGGTGATGTCAGAACATGGCCGTGACCGGCGCGGGCGTGGTCGGCGTGGCCGTGGGTGATCACGGCGCGGTCGACCTTTCGGTGCGGGTCAATATAGAAATCGCCCGGCACGCAGTAGAGCCCCGCAGGGCGAACCTGCAGCCATTGGTCGGGATGGTTTTCAAGACGGCGCAAACGTGGTGTCATCACCGCAGTCTAATGCGGAGGGGGTCCGTGTCACTGATTCAATCCAACGTGTTTCGGGTTTTTGAGCAATGGGCGCTGGGAATCCACCACGGCCCGGCGGGCTCTGTGCTGGTCACAGGGATGAACGGCGAGGTTGTGCATCGGGACAGTGCTTTGGTGGAGCAGCGTCGATGGCAGGCGCACGCCGGGTCGGTCAATGCGCTGCGGGTTGTTGATGGGCAGGTTTGGACCGGCGGCGGGGACGGGCTGGTGAAGGTCTGGGCCTGGCCGTCTCTGATGTCCGTTGCCGTCTACACAGGGCCCAAAAAGCCGGTGACCAGTTTGTTTTTTGAGCGCTCTGAGGTCATCGCACAAACCTACGAGCGGGCGGCTTATGTCTGGAGCCTTGCTGAGCCTGGCGCGGCGCCGCGCAAAATCCCCAAAGTTGCCGCGCTGGCGCAAACGGGAACGGGCTGGCTGGGCTGTCCGAAAACCGGGTCAAAAGCCGGCGATATTGGTGCTTTGGCCACGTTTGATGTTGAAGCAGGCCAGTTTGGTGAAGCCCTGTTCGACGATGGTTTCGCTGCGTGGTCGCTGCAAACCGTTAAGGGCCGCGGCGTGCTTGCCTTTGGGACGGACCTGCGCGCTTGTTTCGAGGGTCTCGTGAGTACCGTGCGCGAGCGCGGTCAGCAGGAGAATTTGGCGCGCGACCTCGAGGCGCGGTCAGAGCAGCTGTTATCGCGCAATACTGCGAACAATATGGACCGAATTGTAAAGGACCTCGGC
>PAFB01000060.1 GCA_002700865.1 Rhodospirillaceae bacterium | reverse complement strand
CCTCGACGAGGTCGAAGTTGGCCACCGCGATGTTACTGATCTGCGTCTGGTCCCCGACATGCACACCCGAAAGCGCATGATGTTTGATCTGGCGCAGGCCATCGTCGCCATGCCGGGCGGCTTTGGAACGTTGGAGGAGATCTTTGAGGTCATCACCTGGAAACAGCTCGGTCGCCACAACAAGCCGATTATCTTCCTCGATACCGAGCAGGGATTCTGGCAACCGCTGATGAGCCTCGTCGATCACCTCGAAGAGCAGGGCTTTTTGCACTCGCGGCTACAGAACCTGTACGTCTCCATCCGCGACCCCGAAAACCTGCCCGCCGCACTGGAAAGCCAGCTTACGGGCTGAGCCCTGTTTATTGGTTCAAAGGCGACAGCGTATGGGTCACGTGCGACCCTGAGTGGCAGCGAGTGGGTATGGTCGGCCCTTGCCGGCCATGCTAGCCAATCGCCCTATGATCAGAACCGTTAGCGGTCTCTGGGCAGTCCTCGGGCGCGCAGGAGTAAGCGCGCGGCGGGGACCAGCGCCAGACCGCACCTAGAGCTTTGAGGAGTGGCCAAGCATGTCCAAAATTTCCGTTAAAAACCCAGTCGTAGAACTCGATGGCGATGAAATGACCCGCATCATCTGGTCCTTCATCAAAGAGCGGTTGATCCTGCCTTACCTCGACGTTGATCTGCACTACTACGATCTGGGCATGGAAAAGCGCGACGAGACGGACGATCAGATTACCATTGATGCCGCAAACGCGATCAAGGAGCACGGTGTCGGCGTCAAGTGTGCCACCATCACCCCGGACGAAGCACGGGTTGAGGAGTTCAACCTCAAAAAGATGTACCGCTCCCCCAATGGCACCATCCGCAACATTCTCGGCGGCACCGTGTTCCGGCAGCCGATCATCATGGAGAACGTGCCGCGTCTGGTGCCGGGTTGGACGCAGCCCATCGTCATCGGCCGTCACGCCTTTGGCGACCAGTACCGAGCGACCGATATTCTGGTACCCGGCGCGGGCCATCTGAAGATGGTTTTCGAGCCTGCTGACGGCGGCGAAGCGGTGGAGTACCCGGTTTATGACTTCGAAGAAGCCGGCGTTGCTATGGGCATGTACAACCTCGATGAGTCCATCATTGGCTTTGCCCGCGCCTGCATGAATTACGGGCTGAACCTAGGCTGGCCTGTGTACCTGTCGACCAAGAACACCATCATGAAGAAATACGATGGCCGGTTCAAAGACCTGTTCCAGCATGTTTTCGAAACCGAGTTTGCCGACAAGTTTAAAGAAGCCGGTATCAGCTATGAGCACCGTCTGATCGACGACATGGTCGCTTCGGCGCTGAAGTGGTCGGGCGGCTTTGTCTGGGCGTGCAAGAACTACGACGGCGACGTTCAATCCGACACCGTCGCTCAGGGCTTCGGCTCGCTGGGGCTGATGACATCGGTGCTGATGACCCCGGACGGCAACACGGTCGAAGCTGAGGCCGCGCACGGCACCGTCACGCGTCACTACCGCCTGCATCAACAAGGGAAAGAGACCTCCACAAACCCGATTGCGTCGATCTACGCCTGGACCCGCGGCCTGTACTACCGCGGCCAGTTCGATCAGACCCCGGACGTGGTGAAGTTCGCTGAGGCGCTTGAGTCTGTCTGTGTGAGCACAGTGGAAAAGGGCTTTATGACCAAAGATCTGGCCTTGCTGGTGTCCCCGGATCAGGGCTGGCTGACCACCAACCAGTTCCTCGACAAGCTCGATGATGAGCTCAAGCAGGTCATGGGCCTGTAAGCGTCTCGGTTTTGTGCGGCACTAAAGAGGACCGTTTTGCATGCGCTATCTACTAACCATTCTCGCAGCAGTCGCTTTGTCGGCCCTCGTGCTGGTATCCGGTTGCGGCCTGATTTCCGGCATGGGTGATGATTCAAGCACGTCGGACAGCGCTGCTGATGTTTCCACGGACGCGTCCTTTGAGGACACGTCTTTCCTCTCAAACGACAACAATGCCTTCCTGTCTGGTGCAGGGAAGGCGACAACCACGGAGGATTCCGACTTGGATCCCGAAAACACTCTCGAAATCCAGCTCAAGGACGGCACAGTCGTTATCGAGCTTCTGCCTGACGTCGCCCCGCTGCACGTCGCTCGCCTCAAAGAACTGGCCCGCCAGGGCTTCTACGACGGCATCAAGTTCCATCGCGTCATCGACGGTTTCATGGCTCAGACCGGTGATCCGCAGGGTAACGGCACCGGTGGTTCCAGCTTGCCTGACCTGCCTGCTGAGTTCTCCAACGTGCCGTTTGAGCGCGGGACGGTGGGCATGGCTCGGTCGCAGAACCCGAACTCCGCCAACTCTCAGTTCTTCATCATGTTCGCTGAAGGCTCCTTCCTGAACGGCCAGTACACGGTCTTCGGCCAGGTGCGCTCGGGCATGGAGTTCGTGGACAACATCAAGAAAGGCGCTGGCCAGAATGGCACGTCTTTCTCCGGTGAGCCGGACACCATGATTTCAGTCAAGGTTGCCGCCGACGGCTAAGCCTCAGCACTCTTTTCTGCCATAAAAAAGAAGCCGCGAGACTCTTTTCGATTCTCGCGGCTTCTTTATTGGGTATAGAGTCACGGCTGTCCTAAGCTGTGCGTCAAAGCCACCTCGCTCAAACGTGGCGCAGCGACATCAAAAGAAAGAGTTATCTATGGTTTTTCGACTTCTCACGGCCACCGCTGCTTCCCTGATCCTACCGGCACTGGCTTCCGCTCAGACGGCGTTGGTTGTGCTGGGTGAGGGGGTTGATGAAACCTGTTCTCAGCGCGTGACCGATACCCTGCAAGAGGTCGGCTACAACACACAATCCGCCAGCATCTCGCCCATGCCGCAAGGCATGGAAGTCGATTCTGCGTTGAGCGCGAGCATTGGCGCGGCTGGAGATGATGTGCGCGCCGTGGTCACGCTGAACCTCTCCCCGGCGACGTTCAGCACGCTGGGTGTCAGCGCTTACGGCAACATTGCCTGTGATGCTGCTTTCCAGGACGAGGGCGGTGAAGCCGTGCTTGCGCGGGCGTTGGAGTTGGGTCAGCCGATTGCTCTGCAAGCGGCGGTTATCCTCTACCCGGAAACCACAGCCGGTTCGATCGCCGTTGCCCTGCTCTCGGGCCTCGACAGCATCGCAAAGCCGTCCATCGGTCAGATCGCTGAACAGGTCACAGCCGCCGGCGGTGATGTTGAAAAGACCATGATGATCGACACGAAATACGGCTATATCGCTATGAGCCTCCGCGACGATCTCGCCCCTCTGCACGCACAGCGACTCACGGAGCTGACCCGCGAAGGCTTCTATGACGGCGTCGTGTTTCATCGGGTGATTGAAGGCTTCATGGCGCAAACCGGCGACCCGACCGGCACCGGGCGCGGGGGTTCAGAAAAGCCGGACTTGCCGCCTGAGTTCTCTGAGCCAGACGTTGCCAGCTTCGTACGCGGGGCTGTGGGTATGGCGCGTTCGCAGGACCCCGCTTCGGCAAACTCCCAGTTTTTCATCATGTTCGACGATGGCCCCTTCCTCGATGGTCAGTACACCATCGTCGGTGAGGTGCTGGTGGGTATGGAGTCCGTGGACCAGATCAAGCGCGGCGCGCCAGGTTCTGGCGCTGTGACGAACCCGGATCGTATGCGTCGGGTGTTCATGCTCGCGGATGAAATCTAGCCATTCCCGAAGGCGCGGCGCGGCGACCATTGTCTGCGCCATCGCCTTAACGCTCGCCGCTGTAGGATCGTCCAGCGCGCAGGGTACAGAGGCCGCTCCGCGCTTTGACGATGGCCGCATGCTGCGTCCCTTGGTGCAGGAGGTGCTGCAAGGCTCAACGCTGGTCGATGGATGCCGGACTGTCGCTGATGATCCGCTCGGGCTCGCGTGCTTCTTTGCGGGTTCCGGGCAAACCATAGACGTGGACCTGGAACCGCTTTTGAGCCGTCTGCAAGCGCCGCAGGCGGACCCCCGGGCCGAGATTCTTGCCTTCGCCAACGCCGTCCTGCTGGCCGGTGATCCCGATCGGATTTTCCCTCAGCGCGCCAACCTGCGACCGCTGGTGCGCGCCGCGCAGGATGTGGCCAGCTTGCGGTCCGAGGAACAAGTGCCTGAAGCCGCGCAGTTCCCCGTCGCAGGATTTCCCGATCTGGTCGCTTTTCCGGTCCGTGACGACGCGGATACCGTGCATCTGATCCAGAGTGCCGACGACCCGGTTCTGGGCCTGCCAGACTTCGAGGCCATCATGGCACGCGCGCTGGCCAATGCACGTTGGACTGAGGACGATCGGGCAAAGCTGCGCTGTCGGTTGGCGGCGGGGCAGGACTACTGTCAGGTGGTGCTGGATGGTTTCTATGAAGCGTCGATGGTCATGTCGCCTGGTCTCGCGCCGTGGTTAGCGGTGCGCGTTGGCGAGCCGAGCCTGATCGCCATTCCAGCGCGTGACGAACTGCTGGTTGCGCGGCTCAGCGACCAGCCAGCGCTGGCGGCTCTGGGAAAACGCCTTAAGCAGCGCAGTGCCTATACGATTACGCACAGTGTCGCCTATTGGGACGGCACCAAAGATGGGGCGCTCAAGCCTGTAGATCGCTGGGACTTGCGTGGCGGCGTTCTGTTGCCGGCACGGCTGACGATCAGGCTGTCAGAGGGAACCGTGATCAGTACCGGCTTCTAGAACAGGAAGCCGCACGCCAGAGGAAGAGAGAGGGAGGTTGGGAGACCACAGCACGTAGCCTCCCCAGAGAAGAGTGACCCTGATAACGCTCAGGAAGCCAACTCAATCAGCACATCTTTTCGTTAATGAGGGCCTTGAGCTTATCAATCTTGGCAAGGATGGCGTCGCGCTTCTCGATCAACTTGGCTTGTTCAGCACCGGACCGGCCCGAGGTGACCGCGTTTTCAGCATCGAAGAAGTCGTAAATGAGCCCGATATGGCGATCGACCAATTTGTCATAGCGCTTGTAGCGCGCTTCTACCTTACCTACTAGCTTAGCTTCTCGCTCGGCCCAAGCGTCGCATTTAGCCCTGTCTTGGGCGCTCAAACTGGCACCGGTCTCACAGCCGGTACTCTCCATTTTGTCTCTGATATTAAACAGGGGTTCGGTGTGCGCCGTCACGTTGGGAATACGGAAATACGCACTGTTGGCCGAAGCTGAATTAACGGTCGCCAAGGCGGCCACGGAAACAAAAGAAGCTGTTGCCAAAGCGCGCAAAGAGAAACGACGGGGATGTTTATGCATGGGATTATCCAAGAAATTACGAAAAATTAAATTTAAATCTATTTCGATATTTTGGTGAAGGGCAAGGAAAATTCTGACGCAAAACGGCGCAGACTCATAACAGCGTCGGTAACTGCATTATGCGCATCAATTGCCTGAAAACAGGTGACCTCTGGGTGTGGTCTTCACCTGAAAATAACAAGTGCAGTCGCATACTATATAACGACTCCACGACCCCATGTTGCTGGGTCAGCCTATCCGAACGAACGTTCCGGGTTCCGGCTCTTGCTTGAAAGCGCCCGTCCCGAACCTAGGGTTCCAACAGCTGCTGCCGGGCTGTGCTGAAGACGTGGCCCGAGGCCGCGATCCACAGGGGGCCGACGCGGTTGGTCGGTCGATAGGCCTCGCCCTTGATCACGGCAAGCCCGCCAGCCTCTTCAACGATCAGCGCACCGGGCGCGTGATCCCAGGGGTGCAGACTGCCAAAGACGGCGAAATGATCGCGGCCTTCGGCGATGCGCAGGTACTCTTCTCCCGCACAGCCAATCGCCTGTATTCGGCGCATGCGCTTAGCATTCTTTCGGGCGAGAAGACGGTGTTCTTCGCTCAGGTATTTGAAGGAGACGAAGCCGTTCATCTCGGTTGCGGCGAGGGGACAGTTGACGCGCAGTGTGCGGACTGAGCCGGTATTGCAGGCGTGCAGGTGCGCGCCCTCATCGCGGAAAGCGACGACCATTTCACCGTCAATCGGTCGCCAGATCCACGCCCCAACGGTCAATCCGCGCTCCACCAAAGCGACCATGACGCAAAACGGTGTTTGGCCATTGGCAAAATTGCGGGTGCCGTCTACGGGATCGACAATCCAAACAGGGGCCTCCCCGTTGATCGCGTCAAGAACCCCGGGGTCGGCCGAAACCGACTCCTCCCCCACGACCACAGAGCCGGGCAGAATGCCCATCAGTGACTTGGTCAGTAGGGCTTCGGCTTCGCGGTCCGCGATGGTGACCAGATCGCTGGGGCTGGATTTGCTGCCAATTTCGTAGTCCGCAAGGTTTTGAAAACGCGGCAGGACAGCCGTGTCAGCGGCATCAATGATCGCGGCGAAAACCGCGTCGCGCTGGTTATCGCTGAGGCCTGCCATCGGGTTTAGCCCGCGCCAGAAATCAAGTTGCGCATGGCGGTGAGGCCATCTTCTGCTTTGCTCACATCCGGACCACCGGCCTGCGCCATGTCGGGGCGTCCGCCACCGCCTTTACCGCCCACAGCCGCAGAGGCGGCGCGCACCAGCTCGACGGCATTATGCTTGCCCTGGTGGTCCGCACCGACAGCCGCGACGATGGAGGCTTTCCCGCCCTCAGTACCGATCAGCGCCACGACACCGGAACCAATCTGGCCCATGAACTCATCGGCGAGGCCTTTGAGGTCCTTTGCCGGGACATCTTCGATGATGCGGGCAATAACAGGCGTACCGCCCAGATCTTCAGGGCCAGAGGCCGCCCCGCCGCCCGTCCCCGCTGCTGCGAGCTTCTTGCGCACGTCGGCGAGCTCCTTTTCCAGCGCCCGACGCTCAGCGCTCAGCGCCTCAACCCGTTCAGCCAGCGTTGCCGGCGCGGTCTTCAGCACAGCGGCAGCCTGTTCCAGCTGGGTATCGCGGGCGCGGACGTAGTCAAGCGCGGCAAGGCCGGTGACAGCCTCAATCCGGCGGACGCCTGAAGACGGTCCTTCTTCGCGCACGATGCGCAGCAGGCCGATGTCGCCGGTGTTCCGGACGTGCGTACCGCCGCACAGTTCCATCGAATAGATCTCATTGGAGTCCGGATCCGTGGTGCCCATGGTGACAACGCGGACCTCGTCGCCGTACTTCTCACCGAACAGCGCGGTCGCGCCGGCTTCAATCGCTTCCTCCGGCGACATGACTTTGGTCTGAACCGGGGTATTGGCGAGGATTTCCTCATTCACGGCTACTTCAATATCGGCCAGCTCAATGGGGCCAACTTGCGCGGTGTGGGAGAAATCGAAGCGCAATCGGTCAGCGGCGACCAGCGACCCCTTTTGCGCCACGTGCGCGCCCAGCCGTTGCCGGAGCGCTTCGTGCAGCAGGTGGGTTGCCGAGTGGTGGCTTTGCAGCGCTGTGCGGCGGGTCGCATCGACGGCAAAAGCGATGGCATCACCCACGCCCAACTCGCCTTCGTCCACTGTGATTGCGTGCACCCACATGTCGCCGACCCGCTTTTGCGTGTCCGTGACTTGAGCGCGGGCGCCGGACTCGCTGGTGATCAGGCCTCGGTCGCCCTGCTGGCCGCCACTTTCGGCGTAGAAGGGGGTCTGGTTGGCGATCAGGTAGCCGGTTTCGCCTGCCTTCAGGCGCTCGGTTTGCGCGTCAGCGGTGGTCAGCGCCAGCACCACACCCTCGGCGCTCAGGGTGTCGTAGCCAAGGAACTCAGAGGCTGGCACGGCATCGCGGATGGTGAACCACAGCTTGTCGGTGGACGCGTCGCCGGACCCTTTCCATGACGCCCGGGCCGCGGCACGTTGGACCTCCAGAGCGGCATCGTAGCCGGCCTGATCCACTTCCCGACCCTGACCGCGCAGAATATCCGCGGTCAGATCGAGCGGGAAGCCGAAGGTGTCATAGAGGCGGAAAGCGACATCGCCGGGCAGGGCCTGGCCGTCGCCCAGACGGTCGGTTTCTTCGCCCAGCAGTTTGAGGCCGCGATCGAGTGTCTCTTTAAACCGGGTTTCTTCCAGCCGCAGGATTTCAGTAATCGAGGCTTCCGCCCGTTTCAACTCGGTGAAGTGCTCGCCCATGGCGTCGACCAGTGTCGGCACCAAACGGTACATAAGCGGGTCTTTGTTGCCGATTTTGTGCGCGTGACGCATGCCGCGGCGCATGATCCGGCGCAGCACGTAGCCGCGGCCTTCGTTGCTGGGCTGCACCCCGTCAGCGACCAGAAAAGCGGCGGAGCGCAGGTGGTCGGCGATGACGCGGTGAGAAACGTTGTTGTCACCGTCCGGGTCGTCGTTTGACGCGTGGGCTGAGGCTTCGATAAGCTTGCGCAGCAAATCCACGTCGTAGTTGTCGTGCTTACCTTGCAGGATTGCCGAGACCCGCTCCAGACCCATCCCGGTATCGATGGACGGACGGGGCAGCGGCACCATTTCAGCGTCTTTCTCCGGCTTGTCGAACTGCATGAAAACTAGGTTCCAAATTTCGATAAACCGGTCGCCATCCTCTTCCGGTGAGCCGGGCGGGCCACCCCAGATGTGGTCGCCGTGGTCGAAAAAGATCTCAGAGCACGGGCCGCATGGCCCCGTATCGCCCATGGACCAGAAATTATCGGAAGTCGGAATGCGGATGATGCGATCCTCGCCCAGACCCGCGATTTTCTTCCAGAGATCCACCGCTTCATCGTCGGTGTGGTAGACCGTCACCAGCAGCTTTTCCGCCGGCAGGTCGTATTCTTTGGTGATCAGGTTCCAGGCATACTCGATGGCGTTTTCCTTGAAGTAGTCGCCAAAGGAAAAGTTACCGAGCATCTCGAAGAATGTGTGGTGCCGCGCGGTGTAGCCGACGTTTTCCAGATCGTTATGCTTGCCCCCGGCGCGGACGCATTTTTGCGACGTTACGGCGCGGTTGTAAGGCCGGTGTTCTTGGCCCAGGAACACGTTCTTGAACTGCACCATGCCAGCGTTGGTGAACATGAGAGTGGGGTCATTGCGGGGGACGAGCGGTGAGCTGTCTACGATTTCGTGACCATTGTCCTTGAAGTAGTTCAGGAAGGTCGAGCGGATCTCGTTTGCCGATGCCATGGATGGCTCCCTCAGTCATCTTGGGTGCGGCGCTGGCCGCACAAGGTCGTTGGGGGTGAGCATTACGCAGGCGAAGGCCTGAAGTCCACGCCGACAAAGGCGGTGCGCTCATGCATTCAACGCACTTTGGGTCGCGTGACGTGAGCGTTGATGAGGCTGGTGATGGCGGTTGTTCTAACAGCAGCGCTTCGGCCTTGCTTCGCAAGTCGCGGTTTCAAACGCGTGTAAAAACAGACCCTTGCGCGGGCCACATACCGCGATTGCGGCGCATGGAAGGACTGGTTCCGAGGCGAAACAAGCGTCTTGGACGGCGCTGACAAAGGCGGGAGATGGTGAAACGGGGTTGGTGGCCTGGTCACACCGCCCGACCGCAAAAGCATGATCTTCAGCGCATTGAACGCGGAATCTCTGCTTTTACGGCTCAGGAGAAAGTCCTGAAGGGCGGGTGTCGTTTCGCCGCTTGGGGTTTGCGGGCGTTGGCTTAGCTTTCCTCTCCGTCCTGATCACCCGGGCCGTCGAGCATGGCGTCGGCAATCAGTCCGTGGTTGGACAGAATCTTGGTCTTGATCTCAGAGGCAATATCGACGTTCTCCGTCAGGAAAGTCTTGGCGTTTTCCCGACCTTGGCCGATGCGTTGGTCGCCGTAGGAGAACCACGAGCCCGATTTTTCAATCACGCCACCTGCGACCCCCAGATCGAGCAGTTCGCCCGACTTGGAAATGCCCTCGCCGTACATGATGTCGACTTCGATCTGACGAAATGGCGGCGCGAGCTTGTTTTTGACCACCTTGATCCGGGTTTGGTTGCCGACCACTTCGTCACGGTCTTTCACCGCGCCGATTCGGCGAATGTCCAGACGCTGTGAGGCGTAGAATTTCAGCGCATTGCCGCCCGTTGTTGTCTCAGGTGAGCCAAACATCACGCCAATTTTCATCCGTAGCTGGTTGATGAAAATCACCATGGTGTTTGATTTGGAGATAGAGCCCGTGAGTTTGCGCAGCGCCTGGCTCATCAGGCGGGCTTGCAGGCCCGGCTGACTGTCGCCCATATCGCCTTCAAGCTCGGCGCGGGGAACCAGTGCGGCCACTGAGTCCACGACCAGCACGTCAACAGCACCGGAGCGGACCAGCGTGTCCGTGATTTCCAACGATTGTTCACCGGTATCGGGCTGGGAAATCAGAAGGTTGTCGATATCAACGCCCAATTTCCGCGCGTAAATCGGATCCAGCGCGTGTTCGGCATCGACAAAGGCACAGACACCACCAAGTTTTTGTGCTTCGGCAATACAATGCAGCGACAGGGTGGTCTTGCCTGAGGATTCAGGCCCATAAATTTCAATCACGCGGCCCCGGGGAAACCCACCGATGCCCAGCGCGATGTCCAGAGACAAGGAGCCAGTGGAGATGGTTTCGATGTCCACCTTCTCTCTGGAACCCAGTTTCATAATGGAACCCTTGCCGAACGAGCGTTCGATTTGCGAGATCGCTGCGTCGAGGGCTTTGTCTTTATCGGTGTTTTTCAAGGACGTGTCACTCACGAGTTGGAGTTTGTTCGAAGCCATTGGCTGTACTCCCTATGCGGAAAGGGTCCGGTAAATGCAATAATTATGCGTTTGGACTTGATTTGTT
>PAFB01000059.1 GCA_002700865.1 Rhodospirillaceae bacterium | reverse complement strand
GCACTGACCGAAACGGCAGCGGCTGAGGCGGCAAACTATCCTTTTTGCACCATCGAGCCGAATACGGGCCGCGTTGCCGTCCCCGACCCGCGTCTGGACGAAATCGCGCAGATTGCCCAGAGCGCTAAGGTTCTGCCGACGCAGCTGGAAGTGGTTGATATTGCAGGCTTGGTCCGGGGCGCGTCCAAGGGTGAAGGCCTGGGCAACCAGTTCCTCGCCAACATCCGCGAAACCGACGCAATCTTGCACGTTCTGCGCTGCTTTGACGGTGAAGTGACCCACGTTGACGGCTCAGTTGATCCGGTTCGCGATGCTGAAACAGTGACCACAGAGCTGATGATCGCCGACCTTGATGCTGTTGAAAAGCGCATGGCCAAGGAATCCAAGCGAGCGCAGGGCGGCGATAAGGAAGCCCGGCAGCTCATGGCCGTGCTTGAACCGCTTGCTGCCGCCCTGACTGAGGGCAAGCCTGCACGAACGGTCGAGTTCTCTGCCGAAGACATGCGTATCGCCCGCCAACTGCAACTGCTGACCTCAAAACCGGTGCTCTACGTTTGCAACGTCGGCGAGGAAGATGCGGCGGAGGGCAATCATCACTCGCAGGCGGTGGAAGTCATGGCTCAGCGCGAGGGCGCCAGCTCCATCCTGATTTCTGCAGCCATTGAGGCTGAAATTGCAGCCTTGCCGACCGCGGAGGACAAGCAAGAGTTTCTGGAGACCCTTGGGCTGGAAGAAACCGGGCTGGCGCGGCTGATCCGCCGCGGCTACGGGTTGCTCGACCTGCTGACCTTCTTCACCGCTGGCCCCAAGGAAGCGCGCGCCTGGACCGTACGCACGGGATCAACCGCGCCACAAGCCGCCGGGGCCATCCACACTGATTTTGAGCGGGGCTTCATCCGGGCCGAGACCATTTCCTATGACGATTACGTCGCCGCCGGTGGGGAAGCGGGCGCTAAGGACGCGGGGAAACTGCGTGTTGAGGGCAAGGAATACGTCACCAAAGACGGCGACATCTTCCACTTCCGCTTTAACGTCTAGCGCGCAACACTCAGTCGAGCCGGGACATGGTGCCGGAACGACATTGCCCAAAAAAGCAGGCCTCGAAGCGTAGCGAGTTCTGACTACGCGGCTCAACCACGGCATTGAGCGCCGGCAGCCGACCGACTGGCATCTTCAGCTTACCTTTATAGGTGCCATCACGCTGGGCCGTGAAGCCGCGCAACAGCTCGCTGTTCAAATAGGCGCTGCGATCAATGCCGGGGCCCACCACCGCAGCAATCTTGCCGCAAAGGGTCCTTTCTCCACGGCACGTATAGACCTCCACGACGGCTTGCATCCCTTCAAGGGGATCGTCCATGCGCCAGTAGCCTTTCAAGTCTTTGGCGTTTGCCGCAGCAGACGTGAAAATCGCTGAAACAACAGCAGTCAGGGCAAAAACAAGCGTGCGCATGGGGCTCAGGATCCAGCGTTTATTGGAAATATTGGTTTTTCATTTCCAAACGCAAAAACTGGGCCTTGGCGCATAAAGCAGCGCTAGTTCTAGGTTAAATCTTTGAAAAAGCGCGCTTTTGTAGTCTTTTTGCAGCGCAATCACTACAAGTCGTAGACTTATGTATGCGCGCTGTATCCTTACAGCTTAGTCATTGTGCCTTTGCATACAGGCAGGAAGCAGGAGCTGTAAGAAATGGTCTGCTCATCGGTCACTTTGATGGTCACTTCAGAGTCCCCTACAAAGGCGACAGGCGGGTTGATGATGCCTTTCAAGGCTCCGCCGCGCGCGGGCTGCAAATTGCGAATGAGCAGATAGTTTGCCCAACCGTCGGCCAATTCGCCCTGATAGGCCTGAACAATTCGCGCGCAAAGTCCGTTACCATCTTCGCAGTCGTACATCTGAACCACAGCCTGCACGCCGTTCCAGGCTTTGTTATCCAACCAATAGCCGCGCATCTCCAAGGCTGAGGCGGTGGTGGCGGTCAGAGCAGTGGACAGGGTTGCCAGCAATGAAATTAGAACAACGCGCATGGTTTTCTCGCTTTTGTAACAGAAACTGATGCTCTGAGACCTAGTGCGACACCTTCGCCCGGCAATGGTCGGATTTCGTGCGCGTTGGCGGTTCGTGGTGGGGCGGTTATTAGGAACCGTCGGAAAACACCATATAGACGCCGCAGGCCTCAGAGGGGCTCACGATATAGCCGCGCTTTCCGTGCGTCGCTGCACGGTATTCCAAGCCTGACTCAGCCAGGAAGTTACCGGTTTCGTCCAAGTCAGCTACGCGGTAAACGACCGCTTCCGATGCCTCAGCCTCGCCATAGATGCGGGACCAGCTTTCCGGTGTGTAGAATTCCATATCCGCGCCGACTGGCCCACTTGCACCATCGCTGAAGGCCCCGGAAATCAGGGCTTCATAGCCGCTGCCAAGGTTCTGATCGGGGCTCACCATGATCTGAACCGCCTGAATACCGATGGCACCATTGGCGTGGGAAAGGAAACGCTCGGCCCAGACGATATCGTGGTTTTGGTGTTCGCAGACAAACGCTGGCACGGGTGCGAAGGGTCCGCGCTGAGGACGCACAAGCTTGAACGAGGCGCGGCGCGCGGTGCCGGGGGTGACTTGCACATCACGGTGCAGCGCCTCAATCCCGAAGTGCTCAATGCCCTGAGCCTCAAACGCTGCTGTGACTTTTTCCGCTTTGCCCTTGAGCGCAATCGACAGCATGCCTTCACCGTGCTCAGCAAGGTGCTCGGCCAGCCCATTGGTGCCGATGTTGGCGTCGCGAATGCCGAGGATTTCAACATAGTCGCCCTGATCATCGAGACCGGGAAACATGATG
The DNA here is from genome assembly GCA_002700865.1 of Rhodospirillaceae bacterium. Classification (GTDB taxonomy): domain Bacteria; phylum Pseudomonadota; class Alphaproteobacteria; order UBA7985; family UBA7985; genus UBA7985. The sequence continues at coordinate 14,303 of PAFB01000059.1, read as the reverse complement.
CACGTGTTGGCCGTACCCCAGCCGACGTGAGCGGTGATTTCAGTCGTGGTGAAGCCCAGCCGAGAGGCGCTGGCGTGCCCGGCTTCGAGGTCGTTTACCGCAAGGATTACGTGGTCCAGACCGGTAATCGGCGCGTTGCTGGCAGTCTCGCTGTTGTCATTGCTAGTTGAAAACATGCTGATTTATCTCTCGAACACCCAAAGGCACTTTGGCCGCACCTTAGAGCATAGTTCGCCAAAATAAAAAGGGCTGAGGCAAGAGACTTGGGGACAACAAAAAAGGGCCGAAGCGATGCTCCGGCCCTTTGGTATCGGTTCAACCCGTTTTAGACCCTAGTGTTCAGGATCCGGCCCGCCTTCGACCTCAAGCTTGGCGTGGACCTTGGCAGCAACCACACGGTAAGCGAGGAACGACAGGACGGTCAGGGCCAGCATGTAAAGCACGACAATAATGCCCCACTGATGGCGTTCTTCGAGGTAGGGGTCAGCGGTCCAGTTCAGGAACGCCGTAACATCTCGCGCCTGCTGCTCCAGGCTGGGGCGGGTGCCGTTCGGGTACTCAAAGTCGGACATGTCAGCCGGCCAGGGGTTCGGCATTTTGATGACCTTCATGACCTTGTTGTAGTACGCGCCTTCAGGCTGTTCGTGCGCGTCGTCGTAGCCGACCAGCAGGTTGTAAACGTAGTCTGCACCGCCGATCCGCGCGCGCGCCATGGTGGACAGATCAGGCGGCGCTTTGCCGTACGTGGCGATTGCCCGCTTGGGGTTGTCCAGGGCCCATGGGAAGCTGTCGTTCATCACCCCGGGGCGGGTATCACGATCGCCGTCATCGTTGATGTAGGGGATTTCGTAGGTCGACGCGAGCGCCTTGATCGCTTCTTCGCTGACATCCAAACCGGAGAGCGAAGCAAACCGCACCAGCCCCAGCGAGTGACAGGCCTGACACCGGGTTTGATAGACGTACAGACCGTGCTGAAGCTGCATTTCGTCGTAGTAGCCCAGCGGCCCTGTGAACGACCAGGTCTGCGACTCAAGTGGTCCGGCGGGCTCAGCCGTGGCAGGAGTGGCGGCGGCACCTGCAGACAGGACTGCGGCGGTGCTGAGTGTTTTTAAAAGTGTTCCGAAACGCATGAAGGATGCTTTCTTTAAAAGAGACTGTCTGCGGCGGATGAGAGGGCGCCGTGGCCCTCTCCACGAAAAGCTGCGGCGCTGGATTAAGCCAGAACCGGCTCGCTGATCGATGCCGGCAGTTGCTTAGGTTTCTCGAACAGGCCGAGGACCGGCAGTATCACGATGAAGTAGGCGAAGTAATAGCCGGTAAAGAGGACACCCCACTGCTGGGTTGATCCCCACACAAAGCCATTCCCGCCCTCGAAGCCCAGCGGCACGCGACCAAATGGCGTCGGAATGAAGAAGGCTTCACCCGACGTCTGCGCGCCGACCAGCGCCAGGATCAGACAGCACAGCACAAATCCCCAGAAGAAGACCTTAAAGACCGGACGGAAACGACCGGAGCGGACCGGCGACGTGTCCAGCCATGGCAGCAGGAACAGAATGCCCAGCGAACCGGCCATAGCCAAAGCGCCGAGCTGCTTGCCCGTGATCACCAGACCAAAGATGTTCAGGTCCCAGGTAAAGACCTTCAGGATCGCGTAGAAGGGCAGCAGGTACCATTCCGGTACGATGTGCGAGGGCAGATTGTAGTCTGTTGGCTGGTTGTTGATCGCTTCGGCCAGCCGCTCCGGCGCCCAGGCGACAACCGCGAGGTATATCGTAAAGAACAGCGAGAGGCCGAAGATGTCTTTAAAGGTGTAATACGGGTGGAATGACACCGTATCCTTCTTGGATTTCAGGTCGATGCCCAAGGGGTTGTTCGAGCCAACGGTCTGCAGCGTCAGGATGTGCAGAATAACCACGCCTGCCAGCACAAACGGCAGCAGGAAGTGCAGCGCGAAGAACCGGTTGAGCAAGGCGTCGTCCACGTCTTCACCGCCGCGCAGAAGCAGCAGGATATCATCCCCAAGGATCGGGATCGCCGTGAAGACCTGCGTGATCACCTCAGCCGCTGCGAACGACATAACGCCCCAGACCAGCGAATACCCGAGGAAGGCAATACCCATCATCAGAATCAGGATCACACAGCCCAGAACCCAAAGCACTTCACGAGGCGCTTTGTACGAGCCGTAGTACATCCCGCGGAACATGTGAAAAATCACGGCGATGAAGAAGAATGAGGCCCCAACGGAGTGCATGTATCGTAGGAACATGCCGCCTTGCACGTCACGCATGATGTGCTCAACCGACCGGAAAGCCTGGTTGATGCCGTAGGTGTCTTCTTGCACAGACGGCTTGTAGTGCATGGCCAGAAACAGACCGGTGAGGATCATCACCACCAGCATGATCCCAGCAATGGAGCCAAAGTTCCACCAGTAGTTCAAATTTTTCGGGTAGGCATGGGAGGTCATTGAGTAATGAACCGCACGCAGAACCGGGAGACGTTCGTCAAAGCCCTTGAGCAAGGGATTCTTGAACGGTGAACGAGAGCCAGCCATCAGACCTAGGCCTCCTTACCAATCACAATCATTTCGTCAGAAGCGAAGAAGTACTTCGGCACTGGCAGGTTCGACGGCGACGGACCCTTGCGGATACGGCCAGATGTATCGAACTGCGAGTTGTGGCAGGGACAGAAAAAGCCACCAAAGTCGCCGCGTTTTTCACCCGCTGCCGTGCCCTGCGGAGGGCACCCAAGGTGCGGGCACTGCAAGCGCAGGACCAGCCATTCAGGTCGCTGCACACGCTCTGCATCCGTTTCTTGGTGGCGCAGTTTCTCCGAATCACCCGCAACCGCTGCTTCGATTTCGGCGGCCGTGCGTCGGCGGACGGAATACTTTTTCCGGCCTACGGTTGCGACGATGCCTGAACCCTCGGCTATGCCATCCAGCGACACTTCAATAACGCCACCGCCCGCGACATCACGGGTTGGCGTCATGGTGCGCACCAGCGCAACGCCGGCAGAGGCGGCCCCAATGCCTGCCATTGCCATGGTAGACAAAACGATGAAGTTTCGGCGATCCGGGTTTGCGACGTCGGTCGGCGTTTCAGCCATGGGCGAAGTCCTTCTTCATTTGTACTGAGCAGTACCCTTCTTAGCCGTCGAGTACCACCGCGAAACGAGGCAAATTCCGCGACAAACCGCCCGAGGTCTCCCCGAACTTCGATCCCGTTTGACAAGGTGCCAATCAGGGGTCGATATGACGCAACATTCGCCTCAAAAATCCTGTTGTGCCACGGCTCTACCAAAGCCCCTGTAAAGGGTCTAGTCCCGCTATTCGATAAGCTGTTATTCGAAGTTACTCATTAATGGGCCAGTGCTGCTGGTCTGCGTCCCTGTTTTGGAGCTGATTTCATGCTGATTCAGCCTTCTATCGCCTTGTTTGAACCGGATATTCCCCAAAATGCCGGGGCAATCATGCGCCTTTGTGCTTGCCTGAATCTGCCGCTGCATATCATCGAACCGTGCGGCTTTTTGCTCTATGATCGTAAGTTGCGGCGTGCCGGTATGGACTATCTGGCCGGTGTGTCACTGACGCGGCACGTGGATTGGGCCGCTTTTGCAGAATCGAACCCTGTGCAGCGCCGGGTTCTTGCCTCTGCGCACGCTGAAACCCTGCTGCCGGACTTTGAGTTTCAGTCGGGCGACATCATCGTCATGGGCCGCGAGAGTGCCGGCGCGCCAGACTATGTTCATCAGGCGTGTCAGCATCGCGTGCGCCTGCCACTGGTTTCCGGGCAAAGATCCATAAATGTTGCTCAGGCAGCGAGCATCTTTGCCTTCGAAGCCTGCCGCCAACTGCAATGGTTCAGCCATCTGGGAGAAGAGAGCCGTGACGACCGACGCTAGCGAAGACCTGCCCTGGTGGCGCGGCACGACGCCTTTACCCGACGCGAACGCGTTGAGCGCGCGGAAAAAACGCGCTGAAGATTGGTTTCGCGGTCTCCGCGACCGGATTTGCAGCGACTTCGAAGCGCTGGAGCGGTCCTGCGTCCTCGATCATCCACAAACCGCCGGGATCGAACCGGGCACGTTCCAGCGTAAGGCCTGGGATCGGCCACAGGGCGGCGGCGGTGTCATGTCGATCATGAAGGGGCGGGTGTTTGAGAAGGTCGGCGTCAACATCTCTGTTGTGTCCGGTGAATTCAGTCCGGAGTTTGCCAAGACCATCCCCGGTGCTGCGGACAACCCGGCCTTTTACGCCGCTGGTATCAGCCTTGTTGCCCATATGCAGTCGCCGCTGGTTCCTGCGGTCCATATGAACACCCGGATGATCGTCACCACCAAAGGCTGGTTCGGCGGTGGGGCAGATTTGACTCCCATGCGACCGCGAGAGGCGGATACAGCGCACTTTCACGGCGCCCTGCAGGATGCCTGCGAGGGGCATCACGCCGACTTCTACCCGGCGTTCAAGGATTGGTGCGACCGCTACTTCTTCCTGCCGCACCGCAATGAACCGCGCGGGGTTGGCGGTATCTTTTACGACTATCTTGATACGGGCGACTGGGAGGCGGATTTTGCCTTCACTCAGGACATCGGCGAAGCCTTCCGCCGGGCTTACGTTCCGCTGGTCGAGCGGCACTATCAAACCCCGTGGACCGACGAAGACCGGCAACACCAGTTGCACCGACGGGGGCGCTACGTCGAGTTCAACCTCCTGCATGACCGTGGGACGCTGTTCGGCTTGAAAACCGGCGGCAATGTCGAAGCCATCCTGATGTCGCTGCCGCCGGCGGTGGGGTGGGATTAGATCAGGGCCAGTGCCTCGATTGAAAAAAAAGGGCGGTCCCGTCGTTCGGGCCGCCCTTTTCAGGTCTCTAAAAACCCCCCGCGAGGTGGGGAGGCTTTTTCCGCAGTTCTAGAAGTGTGAAGCGCGGACTTTCTCAAGCAGGAAGTCACGGAACACGTTCACACGCTGGGTAGAGCGCAGTTCCTCGGGGTAGACAAAGAATGCCTGGAACGAGGGACCCTCGATTTCAGGCAGCACCCGAACCAGCTTGTCACGGCCTTCGACCATGTAATCCGGAATAGCCGCGATCCCCGCGCCTTGCTCAACCACGTTACGAATGGCGAAGATGTTGTTCAGCGACATGGCTGGACGACGCTTGCCGGTTTCGCGGCCCGCGGTCTCCAGCCAGTTCAGGTCGGGAACCGGCGGGCGTGTGTCGGTGCCGAAAATAATGATCCGGTGCTGGTCAAGATCCGTCAGCGACGATGGCGTGCCGTACTCGTCAAGGTATTCAGGGGATGCATAGATATGACTGTGAGCCTCAAACAGCGGACGCTGGATCAGATCCGGCTGGTGGGGCGGGTAGAGACGAATGGCAATATCGGCCTGGCGCATGGACAGGTCGAGTTCCTTGTCTTCAAGGATCAGGTGCAACTCGATCTCAGGATACTTGGCCATAAACTCGGCCATCAGCGGCGCAAGCCACGTGCTGCCCAAAGCCACGGTTGCCGTCACCCGCAGATCACCGGACGGTGAATCTTTAGAGTCGCGAAGACGCGCCTCTACCAGTGACAGCTTGCCGAATACTTCGTGCGCCGTGTTGTAAAGTAACTCACCTTGCTCAGTAAGGATTAGACCGCGGGCGTGGCGGTGAAAGAGGGTGGTGGAAAGACTTTCTTCCAGAGCGGAAATCTGGCGGCTGACCGCAGATTGGCTGAGGTTAAGATCTTCACCAGCGTGAGTGAAGCTACCGGCTTCAGCGACAGCGTGGAAAACGCGGAGTTTGTCCCAATCCATGGGGATTCCTTTAACAGGCAGTACATTTGTGTGGCTTAATGCGTTAAGCCCTGCCTTTTTTGCATGGCTTCATGCCCTGAAGTCAAACGTAAAACGCCGTTTTGCGCCTCTGCAGTCGCATTTTTGTCATGATTTTCGTGTTCTTGCCCGCAGTTACATAAAAATAGAAATAATATGGCGAGTATTTCCTCGAAATCCAGTTTTCTGAGTAACTTATGGTGATTCCCTAATATTGTGTTGCAGCACTTGGAATCGGGCACAGAAAAAGGGGCTGGAAGGCGTGCTTCCAGCCCCTCAACCACCGCGCAAAAACGGGCGCGGCTGATTTAGATGTTCAGCGCTTCGATCGCGCCATCGGCATCGTCGATGTCGTTGCCGGAGAGGGCTTTGACCAGCGCGTAGACGCGGCGGCGCACAATCGGATGGCTGATCTTGTAGTAAGATCGCACCAACTCCAGCGTCTCGCGCTTGGCGAAGGGGTCCTGGCCATCTGGTGTGTCGTGGTTGTGGTCGTTGTCGTCGGGGCGCTTACCGCCGATAACTTCGTCCGTCATCCCTTCGTAGAAATACGATACAGCAACGTCGAGGATGCGTCCAAGTTCGTACAGGCGGCTTGCGGAAATCCGGTTGGTACCGCGCTCGTACTTTTGGACTTGCTGAAAGGAGAGGTTCAACTCGTCCCCAAGGGCTTCTTGTGACATGCCGAGCAAGGTACGACGCAGGCGTAGTCGTTCGCCAACGTATGCGTCGATGGCATGTGGGGATCTGGCTGATACGCCTTTTCTGGCTGCTTCATTCATCAAGTGTTTCCGATCTCTTCGCGCGGTGCATACTCAGCGCACACTCCCCAATGTGCTCCTTATATGATCGCAATAAACATTCTAAACCTAGGCGTGCAATGGCTGGCAAATCCTTCGTGCAAGGTTTAGTCGTGCGACGTGTTAGCCTTTGCACCCAAGGGCCGCAACCGCATAGTTATATAAATTTGGACCCCGTGATAAAATTTTTTTAGTAACCGCGCTCTTTTTGGAGGATGTGTCTCACGATTGTTGAATTGAGGAATATAAAGACTGTCCTAAGCAGGCCTTTGCGCAGCAAAAAGGAACAAATAAAGAACTTTTTCGTTGACCTCAACCCGAATCGTTCCTTAAGCCTATCCAGAACAAAACATGATCAAACAGAATTTCCACTGCTTAAGAACCCGAAAACAAGAGAGCATTCCCCAAAATGCCATCACCGCTGTCAGATTTATCAGACCAGTCGCTGCATTCTCTGCGTGAGCTCATTGCGCAAGTCGAGCGCCGGCCTATGCCAAAATTGTCCCGACCTGTTGCTGCTGAGCAGCAGTACAGCCGACAGGTGCCCTTGGAGGTGGCGGACGTCGATGCGGCTTTGCAAGGAGGATTGCACTACGATGTGCTGCAGGAAGTCTTTCCGGCGAGGACCGAGTGGGATGACGGCCTGACCACGGCTTTTAGCGCCAGTTTATTGGTGCGTCGCCAGCAGGAAGACCAGCGTGCGCACCCCGGACGCAACCAGAAATCACCGCTCTTTTGGATTGCGCAGCACGATACGGCGGGTAGCGGGCTGTCTGCGCAGGGGTTGGTCAGTCTGGGACTCGATCCGCAGGCGCTATGGCTGGTCAGAGTGCGTAACGACAAAGAAGCCTTGTGGGCGTTTGAGGAGGTATTGGACCACTCCGACGCTCTGGGCGTGGTTTGCGAACTCTGTCAGTTGGATCTGGCGCAGTCGCACCGGCTGAACCTCAAAGCCGCTGAGACGGCACGCGAAGACCGGGGGCGGTTGCTGCTGGCTTTGCGCCGGCACAAGGGCGCCCGCCGCCCACAGGCCAACCCTACCGCTGCTGCGACTCGTTGGCGGCTTGCTGCCATCCCACCGCATCTGCTGGCACCCAACGGGCAGGGCAAAGGGCGGACTGGGGCACAAGAGCTTCGCCGTCCGGCTCAGGATGCCGCAGCGCTGAGTCTCGGGCCACAGGACGCGGGTGCCGTCACGCACCCATCGCTGCACGAAGCCAGCGCTGCCTTCACCACCGATCAACCGGTCGCCACCGACCCCCTTAACAATCCCCCCAACAGCCCCTCAAGCCCGCGCGAGGCTGTGAAACCGCCAGCAGCTCACCATCCCATGCGGCGCGTGCGCTGGCGCGCTGAGCTGTTTCGTCAACGTGGGGGCGCTCCGGCGTCCTGGCTTTTGGAGTGGTCTTATGAGACGCATCGTTTCCGTCGTCTGTCCGAGCTTTGCACTGTGGGCGCAACCACACCCCGTTGACGCTGACCCACAGCAGCCCTGGGTTCTGACGGTTGAGCAGCGCAATCTGATCGTGATTCACGACGCCAATGGTGCGGCCCGTGCTGCTGGAGCGACGCCGGGCCAGCCCCTGACAGACGCACGTGCGCTGGTGCCGGGATTGCGCTCGATGGTCGTGGACCGGCCCCGCATCGAAGGCGCCTGGCACAAGCTGGCGCACTGGCTGACCCGCTATACGCCACTGGTCGCGCTGGACCCGGCCAATCCCCCGATGGACATGGGGGGGATGGCAGGTTTCGTGCTGGACGTCTCCGGATGCTCCCATTTGTTCGGGGGTGAAGTGGGCTTGCTGCAGGATATGGCAGACCGGTTACAGGCCCGAGGGTTGCCCATCCGCGCGGCCATGGCCGATACGCCGCTGGCGGCCCGGGGACTGGCGCGCTGTGGTGACGATCCGCTGCTGTGCGTGCCACAGGGCGAGGTTCTACCCGCCCTGCGCCCCTTGCCAGTGACCGCGCTCAATCTGCCTGAAACCACGGTTGAGGCGCTGGACCGACTGGGGCTGCGCCGCATTGGAGATATTGTGCAATTGGACCGCCAAGCGCTGGGCCAGCGGTTTTCGGAAAAGCGCTCCCGCAAGCAGGCCGCTCAGGAGCGAACCACGCCCGAGCGTCTGCTCGACGCGCTCGACCGTGCACTGGGCAAGCGCCCCGATGCCATCACCCCCTTGCTCCCCGCCGCTGCTTACGCGGCACGCAAGCTGTTTCACGAACCCATTGGCACAGCAGCAGCAATCGAACAGGCGCTGACCGACTTGATGACGGTGGTTCTTTCCATGGTGACGCAGGCCGGTCAGGGGGTGCGGCAGGCGACAGTGTCGCTGTACCGTGTGGACGGTGCGCGCCGTGACATTCGACTGCGCTGTCACCGTCCAACGCGCGAACCGGGGCTGCTGCTGCGCCTGTTTGCTGAGCAGACGGAAACCCTGGACGTTGGCTTTGGTTTGGATGCGGTGGGCCTGTCGATCCAGCGCGCGGAAGCCATAGCTGACAGCCAAGACAGCTTGCTTGCCCATGCTGGACCTGGACGCCACCACCCGGTTCTCGATCGTCTCACCAACCGTCTGGGTGCTGACGCCGTGTTGCAGCCGAGCCTGAGCGCGCGCCACGACCCGCGTGAAGCCGAGCGGCGGCAATCGGTGGAGAGCGCACTGGCCGCCAACCCGTCGACAACTGGGGCACCAACGGCCGTGATGGGCCTGACGCAGCGGCGCAGTGCGGCTGTGCTGGATCAGGATTTGGGCGATCCAGACATGGCCGATCAGGCTGGTTTAAACCGCCCGGCGCAGCCCCGTCCCGTCATCCTGCTGCCCGAACCGCAACCAGTCACGGTCGAGGACCCCCATCCCTACGCCAGCGGTCTGCGACCTCCGCAGCAGTTTCAGTGGCGGCGGCAACGTCATCGCCTGGTGCGCTGGACCGGTCCGGAGCGGTTGACGCCCGCCTGGTGGGACCGGCCCAACGGTCATCTGGGGACCTTTGGTGTGGACAGGTCCAAGCTGCCCGTGACCAAGGATTTCTTTCATGTCGAGGATGACGAGGGCCGCCAGTTCTGGATGGCCCGAACCTGCAGCAGCCCAACCGCGCCCTTTGGCGACCGCGCAGGCCAGGCGGCTGGGCGCGCTGAATGGACCATGGAGGGTCTGTTTGCATGACCTGCGACCCACCAATGGAGCAGACAAAGGCCCAACAACAGGCGTCGACCTCGCTGGCGTCCGGCGACCGGTCACTGCTGCCCAGCCGCCGGATCGCCTACGTCGAGCTGCAGGTGAGTTCCAACTTTTCCTTCCTGCGCGGGGCCAGCCATCCCGATGAACTCGCGCTGGCGGCGGGTGCTTTGGGGGTCAAAGGCTTTGCGGTTACGGACCGGAACACCATGGCCGGTGTCGTGCGTGCGCACATGGCGTGCAAGGATGCGGGCCTGCCGTTCATCGTTGGTTGTCGTCTGGATTTGATCCGTGATGCCAGGCCGGAGACTTCTGGCCAGCGCCGCCTGACCCGTGTTGCCCGAACCCAGGCGCGTCGCCCCTCTTGCACCCAGCGGGAAGCGACGGAGGCCTTGATCGAACCTCGTGATGGGCGGCCGGGCGGCTCGTTTCTCGTCTATCCCACCGACCGCGCCGCCTATGGACGCCTGTGCCGCCTGCTGACCATGGGCCGCCGCCGCGCTCCCAAGGGCGAATGCTTCATTGATCTCGAAGATCTGCGTGTGCATGCCGAAGGTCTGATCCTTATCGCGCTGCCACCGCCAACGCTCGACCCTGACTTCATGATGCGCTTAATCGATCTGGTGCGGCAGTGGCAGGGGCGGCTGTATCTGGGGGCGCATCATCATTTGGGCGGAGACGATGAGGCGCGGCTGGATCAACTGGCTGCTGTGGCCGCGCGGACCGGCGTGCCTTTGGTGGCGCTCAACGACGTACATTTTCACACCCGCAGCCGCAAACCCCTGCAGGACGTGCTTACCTGCGTGCGCCATGGGTGCACCATTGATACCGCTGGGACGCGGCTGTTTCCCAATGCTGAGCGCTGCCTGAAGACACCGCAGGAAATGGCCCTGCTGTTCGCCAATCACCCGGATGCGCTGGCCCATACAGTTGAAATTGCCCGACGCTGTCAATTCTCGCTGGACGAGTTACGCTACGAGTACCCCAGTGAGCTCACGCAGGATGGCCGAACGCCGGCTGAGGAATTGCGCCATCTGGCCTATCAGGGCGCGCACCAGCGTTACGGGGGCACCATCCCCGACGGGGTCACGCGCAGCATTGAACACGAACTGGCGCTGATCGGGGAGCTCAAATACGAGCCCTACTTCCTCACCGTCTATGACATCGTCCGTTTCGCCCGGTCGCGCGGGATTTTGTGTCAGGGGCGGGGGTCGGCCGCCAATTCGACCGTATGCTTCTGCCTCGGCATTACGGCTGTGGATCCGGCGCAAGTGGATCTGCTGTTCGAGCGCTTCATCTCAGCCGCGCGCGACGAACCGCCAGACATCGATGTTGATTTCGAGCACGAGCGGCGTGAAGAGGTTATCCAGTATATTTACAGCAAGTACGGCCGCGACCGTGCCGGACTGGCGGCGACGGTGATCTGCTATCGCACGCGCGGGGCCGTGCGGGATGTGGGCAAGGCGCTGGGGCTGTCTGAAGACGCGATTGCGGCGATCAGCTCGAACATTTCTGGCTGGAACGAAAGTCGCACGACCGCCAAGTCCGAGGATGCCCCCGATCCCGGCGAGCCCTCTCAAGCGGCATCCGCTCGCAGCAAGCGGGTTCTGGCGCACGAGCGCCTGACGGAAATGGGGCTGGATATCACATCGCCGCGCCTGGCAATGGCGCTGGATCTGGTGCAGCAGATCCGCGGCTTTCCCCGTCATTTGTCGCAACACGTCGGCGGCTTCGTTCTCACCCGTGGTCCGCTGTCTGAATACGTTCCCATCGCCAACGCGGCCATGCAGGATCGCACCGTCATTGAATGGGACAAGGACGACCTCGAAGCGCTGGGGCTGATGAAGGTCGATGTGCTGTCGCTGGGCATGCTGTCGTGCATGCGGCGCTGCTTTGAGTTGCTGGAGCACCACTACGGTACCCTGCACTCTCTGGCGAGTATCCCTGCTGAAGACCCCGCGGTTTACGAAATGCTGTCGCGGGGCGACTCCCTCGGCGTCTTTCAGGTTGAGAGCCGCGCTCAGATGAACATGCTGCCGCGCCTGAAACCGGCGACCTTCTACGATCTGGTGGTGCAGGTGGCCATCGTCCGGCCGGGTCCAATCCAGGGGGATATGGTTCACCCCTACCTGCGCCGTCGCAATGGTGAAGAGCCGGTTGATTACCCGTCTCAAGAGCTGGAGCGCGTGCTTGGGAAGACCCTTGGCGTACCGCTGTTTCAGGAGCAGGCGATGAAAATCGCCATTGTCGCAGCGGGTTTCACGCCAACCGAAGCGGACCAACTCCGCCGTGCCATGGCGACCTTCAAAAAAGACGGCATGCTGCACCAGTTCGGCGACAAATTGCGGACGGGAATGGCGGCGCGCGGCTATGATCCAGACTTCGCTGACCGCTGTTTCAAACAGATCGAAGGCTTTGGCAGCTACGGCTTTCCAGAAAGCCATGCCGCTTCGTTCGCGCTGCTGGTGTACACCAGTTCATGGATGAAAAAGCATTACCCCGAGGTCTTCGCCTGCGCCCTGCTCAACTCCCAACCCATGGGTTTTTACGCGCCAGCGCAGATCATCCGGGACGCGCGTGAGCATGGGGTTGAAGTGCTTCCCCCGGACGTTAACGCGTCGGACTGGGACAACACACTGGCCTTTCCCACCGGTCGCCTCGTGGGCCTGCCCTCATCCCGTTGGCCGGACGACCATCCCCGCGCCTATGCCATCCGGCTGGGTTTGCGGCAGATCAAGGGACTGACGGAGGAAGACGCTGACAAGATCACCCACGCACGCAACAATGGCTACCCGGACGTGCTTAGCCTGTGGCGTCGGTCCGGGGCATCGGTTGCGGCGCTGGAAACGCTGGCGCGAGGCGATGCCTTTGGCTCCATGGGTCTGGCTCGACGAGAAGCGTTCTGGGCCATCAAGGCTCTGCCTGCGGACCCGCTTCCCCTGTTTGCCGCCGCTGCTGCTGAGGAGTGGTCAGACGTGGCAGAAGGCGCGGAAAACCTGCCGGCCATGACCGTGGGAGAGGAAATCGCCGACGATTACCGTGCTTTACGCCTGTCGCTCAAGGCCCACCCCATGGCCCTCCTGCGCGACCAGTTGACGGCACAAGGGCGGATACCGGCCAAGGCGCTGTGGACGCTCAAGGATGGTGCCTTGGTCAAGCTTGCCGGGGTGGTCCTGGTGCGTCAGCGCCCCGGTTCAGCCAAGGGGGTCATCTTCATCACGCTGGAGGATGAAACCGGCGTGGCCAATCTGGTTATCTGGTCGGATCGTTTTGAGGCCTATCGTCGCGAGGTATTATCGGCTTCTCTGCTGGAAGTATGGGGGCGGGTGCAGAAGGCGGGAGAAGGAGAGCATCAAGTGATCCATATCATCGCTCAACACCTGATCGACCGCTCCGGCCTGTTGGCTGAGATGCAGGTGGGCGAGGGCGAGGTGGATATGCTTGACAGCCCCGTCGACCCACCCCTTGCCCACGCGGATGAAATCGTCCGTGGCATGCCGGAAGACCCGCGCCAGAGTGACCTTGTCGGCCGTAACGATGATGCCCAGCCCCTGCGCACCATGGGGCATCGCGGTCATTGGGGAACGGGCCGGGGCGCGTCGCATTCGCTGGAAAAACAGCTCGAAAAACCCCGTCACAACCCGCCCGCCTCTGCGCCCCAGCATCCCAAGCCGCGTACTTATGAGGAGCGTGAAGCCGCCATCGTCGCGGCGCGGCGGGCAAAGAAGCAGGCACGCCGCAAGGGCGAAACCGCCGCGCGGGACCTGGCGACAGAACCGGTGCCCGGCCCATGGTCAGGCGGCACGAACGGGAATGGGCCTTCCTCAACCAACCACCCCAACGCCCCACAGACCCCCATGAGCCGGCTTAGCCACCCCAGACCCAGCCGCCATCCACGTGATGTCGCTCTGGAAGTCCCCGGTTCGCCCCAAACCATCAAAGTCGCCGTCGCTGCACAAACCCCGCATACCGGCCACGGTGCCCCCAATCCCTTCAGCCCCAAACGCCCCAGTTCACGCCGAAACCGATAAGGAGCTTGCGCAATAGGACGAAGGACGTCAGATTGCGCGTCGGCAGGCGGGTGTAGCTCAGTGGTAGAGCAGTAGCTTCCCAAGCTACGTGTCGAGGGTTCGATTCCCTTCACCCGCTCCAAGAACTCCTAAAAAATCCAATAAAAACAGTAAATATTGGGTTTCTGTAGTCACAGTTGTTACAAAATGTGCTACAAAAATGCCACAAAACACGCTACATACGACCCCTGTAGCAGGACAATCTCCGTCTCTGCCGATCAGGGTATGAAACCGTATGAGCAAGCACCTTCACAGGCGTGGTGACAGCTTCCAGTACCGTCGAGTCTTTCCAGCGGACGTGAGGGCAACGGCTGGACGGCGAGAGCTTACGAAGTCCCTGAAGGTCAAGACTTTGAAGGAAGCAGAACTCGAGGCTGCTCTCTGGGATGTCGAGTTCAACAAGATCGTTGCTACTGACAGAGGGACAGGTCAGCCGAGT
>PAFB01000058.1 GCA_002700865.1 Rhodospirillaceae bacterium | reverse complement strand
CCCGAAGGGCCAACGCAAGACTCGCTGGGCTGGTTGCGTGCTGCTCGCGCAGGGGCGCTGTAGCGCGGTCAGCGTACGGCGGAACAAAAAAGGGCGCTCTGTGGAGGAGCGCCCTTTTTGGGTGTTTAGGTCGGTGGGTTTTGAGGCGCGCAGTGCTTAAGCAGGCCAGCCGCCGACAGCCTTGACCTCAACAAACTCATCCAAGCCCCAAGGACCGCCTTCACGCCCGTTTCCGGACTGCTTCATGCCGCCAAAGGGTGAGCCGGCAGCGCGGGCCTTGCCGTTCATGTCCACCATGCCGGAACGCACAGCCCGTGCAACGCGACGGGCGCGCTCGGGGTCGGTGGTTTGCACGTAGTTGGTCAGGCCATAGTCGGTGTCATTGGCAATGGCGATGGCTTCTTCTTCGCTGTCAAAGGGCATCATCGCCAAGACCGGGCCGAAGATTTCTTCGCGCATGATCTGCATATCGTTGGTGCAGTCGGCGAATACGGTGGGGCGCACGTAGTAGCCCCGGTTCAGACCCTCCGGCCGGCCCACGCCACCAGCAACCAATCGCGCGCCTTCGTCGATGCCCTTTTGGATCAGATCCTGCACCTTGTTGAACTGCAGCTCAGAAACCAGCGGACCGATGTGGCGGCCTTCCAAAGAGGCAGCATTAACAGAGGTGGCATTGGCCGCCCTAACGGCTTCTTCGACCGCCTGTTCGTAGCGGGAGCGTTCAACCAGCATCCGCGTCGGGGCATTACAGGACTGACCGGTGTTGTTGAAACAGCGGAGGATGCCTTGCTTGACAGCGCGTGGATCAGCATCGGCAAAAATCATGTTCGCACCTTTGCCGCCCAGTTCCAGTGAAACGCGCTTGATCGTCTCGGCACCTGCGATTGTGATCGCGCGGCCTGCGCGGGTGGAACCGGTGAAGCTGACCATGTCCACGTCTTTGTGCGCGGACAGCTGGCTACCCACGCCCGGACCGTCACCGTTGAGCATGTTGTAGACACCCGCCGGAACCCCGGCTTCGTGCATGATTTCGGTGAAAAGAATGCCGGACATGGGGGACTGCTCGGACGGCTTCAGAACCATGGTGCAGCCGGTCGCAATGGCTGGAATGACCTTGAGCGTGATTTGGTTCATGGGCCAGTTCCACGGCGTAATCAGGGCGCAAACGCCGATCGGCTCTTTGATGATGCGCGTGTCCTGGTGCTCTTCGCTGAAGGCATGTTCGAATTCGTAGTCTCGGAAAGCCTTGATAAAGGCGTTCAAGTGCGAGGAACCGGTGCCAGACTGCTGAACCCGCGCCATATCAATCGGCGCGCCCATCTCCTGACTGATTGCAGCGCCCATTTCGTCTGAGCGGCGCATGTAAACCTCAAGGATCGACTCCATCAGTTCCAGCCGTTCAGCTTTGCTCGAATGCCGCCAAGTCGGGAAAGCCGCACTGGCCGCCGCGACCGCGGCATCGGTATCGGCTTTGCCGCCCAACGAGATGACGGCGTATACTTCTTCATTGGAGGGATCAATGACGTCAAAGTCGCGACCTTCCTGAGGCGCGACCCACTGTCCGTTGATGTAGAAATTGCGGGCGTTTTGCATGGCGACGGTCCTTTCCATTGCATCCGTGTTTGGCCTCATCTTGCTACGATCTTTCACAAATGAGCAATGCCTTTGACGCGCAGGGCATCCGCGAATACCGACTGCCCGGCGAAGTTGATTGCCCGGCGGGGTGGGGTGGGGCAGGATTGCTCTTTATCGGGCTGGAATGACGGAAGATCTCAAGATGGGAAACGGTGGTGAGCTGCTTGTACAAACCCTCGTGAACCTCGGCGCAACAAAGAGTTTTGGGGTGCCCGGGGAAAGCTATTTGCCCGTCCTCGACGCGCTCTATGACACTCAGGGCGCCTTTGACTTCGTGCTATGCCGTAACGAAGGCGGCGCGTCGTTCATGGCATCGGCCTACGGCAAGCTGACCCGCACACCGGGGATCTGCTTCGTCACCAGAGGACCGGGCGCGACCAATGCTTCCATCGGCGTCCATACGGCTATGCAAGATAGCTCGCCCATGATCCTGTTTGTTGGCCAGATTGGCACTGACCTGCGCGAGCGTGAAGCATTTCAGGAAGTGGATTACCGGGCCGTTTTTGGCTCTATGGTCAAATGGGTTACGGAAATCGAACACACCGAGCGTGTGCCTGAACTGGTCGCGCGGGCGTGGAAAGTGGCGATCAGTGGCAGGCCGGGGCCCGTGGTGGTGGCTTTGCCGGAAAACACGCTGAACGGCTCAACCGATGCGGTCATGCCGGTTGCGTCCGTGCGTCCGCTGGCAGAACCTGCGCCCGATCCAACCGCCCTCGCAGACGCCCGCGCTATGCTCGAAGCCGCGAAACGGCCACTGATGATCGTTGGGGGGTCGATGATCAGCGAGGACAGCCAACGCCGGTTGGAACACTTCGCCCAGAGCAGCAACATCCCCGCGATTGCCGCTTTCCGTTATCAGGACTGCTTCGACAACCACTCGTCCGCGTTCTGCGGCGAAGCCGGTGTCGGCATGCCGCCGCACGTGCAGCAATTGATCCGGGAAGCCGATACCATCCTCGCCGTTAACGTCCGCTTCGGCGAAATGACCACCAACGCGTACACGCTCATGGACGTTCCGGTTCCTCAGCAGCGGCTGATCCACGTGCACGGTGCGGAGAGCGAGCTGGGTAAAATCTACGTGCCGAGTATCGGTATTCAGGCCGGTCCCAACGCCTTTGCTGCGGCGCTTGAGCCGATCAAGCGGAACCCGACGGATTGGAGCCGAGAGGCGCGGGCGCGCTACGAAGCCTTTCTGGACGTGCCGACCCAACCTTCCCCGGTGGATATGGCAGCGGTAATCCGGCACTTGCGCGCCGTGCTGCCTGAAGACGTGATCCTGACCAATGGTGCGGGTAACTTTACCGTCTGGCCCAACAAGTTCTTTCCTTTGGGTCCCAAGGCCCGCTTGCTGGCACCGCAATCCGGGGCCATGGGCTACGGTGTGCCGGCGGCCATCGCTGCCAAAGTGGCGCATCCCGGGCGGCGGGTGGTTTGCTTTGCTGGTGACGGGGACTTCCAGATGAACTGTCAGGAACTCGCAAGCGCCAAGCAGGCCGGCGCGCAGCCGATTATCCTGATCCTCAACAACGGTATCTACGGTACCATCCGCGCGCACCAGGAAACGCATTTCCCCGGCCGCGTGTCCGGGACAACCATGGAAAGCCCCGACTTTGCCAAATTGGCCCAGTCCTATGGCTTTCACGGAGAGCGGGTCAGCCGCACCGAAGACTTTGCCGCTGCTTTTGAGCGCGCGCTGGCTTCGCCCACGGGTGCCGTTCTGGATCTGGAAATCGCGGCGGAGGCCATAACACCCGCCAAAACCCTCAGCCAAATCCGAGCGGAAAACCAGCGCTGACCGCGCCTAGTCAGCGGTCGTTTCGACGATCCAGTCGCGCACCTGCTCCGCCTTAGGGGCGAGGGGACGGTCCTTGGGCCAGACGAGGTAAGCGCCGTTGCCGGTGTGCCAGGCCCAATCGGTCAACCCAACCAACAAGCCCCGTTCGATCATCGTTCGGACGATGTGGTCCCAGCCAAAGGCATAGCCTTCGCCCGACACGGCTGCTTGCAGCACCAGAGCGTAGTCGTTGAGCCGCAATCCACGGGGTAGGGTGATGCTGTCCAGACCGTGGTGGCCGAACCACTGCGACCACGTTGGCCGGACACGGACGGGTTCTTCGAGGTGGATCAACCGTCGGGTGCTGAGGTCTTCGATCCCGTCGAGCGCACCAACGCCGTCCAGAAACCGGGGGCTGGCCACGGGGTAGATGATTTCTTCGGCCAGCTTCACGGCCTCGTAGCCTATCCAATCCCCCTTTCCCAAGCGGATCCCCAGCGAGATGTCATCCTGCGCCAGTTCCGGGTCGCGGTCGCTGTTGAGCATGCGCAAGTCGATGTCCGGGTGCTTGAGCCGTAAATCAGGCACGCGGGGCATGAGCCAATAGTACGAAAATGCTGTCGACGTGCTGAGTGTCACGTAATCCAATTCCCCTTGTTGCCGGACGGCGTGCAGGGAGTCTTCGAGTTGCCCCAGCGGCTGGGCGATATCGCCAAACAGCCGCTGACCCGCACGGGTCAGCTCGATTTTGCGATGGCTTCGGTCGAACAGGCGCAAATTCAGATTTTCTTCCAACTGCCGAATGGACCCGCTGACGGAAGGCTGTTGCATGCTCAATTCCTCTGCCGCACGGGTAAAGGATTGCAGGCGCGCCGCTGCTTCGAAGACGATCAGCAGGCGAGAATTCTGGATCAGGTGGCTGTGACGTAGCATAGGCACAGCCTATCCAAATCATAGCAATTTTCAAGGAATACACATAGGACAAAGCAGTGCAGATTGCGCGGTGAAGTGGGAAGGAGTGATCCATGGCCAGACGAGCGCGCCCGACGCGGGGCATACAGCAGGCTTCAGCAACGGTGGCTTCGCCGCACATTCGCCGCGTCCTTCCCTTTTTCGACCCTTTGGACGGGGCGCAACTCGAAAAGCTGGAAGCGCAAGTCGATTGGATGATCGAGAACATCGGTGTGGCCTTCCGGGATGACCCGGTCGCGCTGGATATCTGGCGCAAGGCTGGTGTTGAACCGACCGGCGAGCAGGGAGACTTGATCAAGGCTGACGCTCAGTTCATTCGCAGTCTGGTCGCCAAAGCCCCCAGCGAATTCGTCCAACACAGCCGCAACCGGGAGCGTTCCGTCACAATCGGCGGCAACAATCAGGTTTTTGCACCCATCTATGGCGCGCCCTTTGTCCGTGATCTCAAAGGCGGCCGGCGCTATGCCACCTTCGACGACTATGAAAAGCTGCTCAAGCTCGTCTACATGCACCCCAATCTGCATCACGGGTCTTTCGTGATCTGCGAGCCTACGGACATCCCGGTTTCAAAGCGCCACCTCGACATGGTGTTCGCGCAAATGACGCTGAGCGATAAGCCCTTTTTGGGTGCCATCACGGAAATGAGCCGGGCGCAGGATACCGTCGATATGGTCGATATTCTGTTTGGCGCTGAGCGGCTTGATTACGACGTCTGCATCATGGCCAACGTCAATACCAACTCGCCGCTGCTGGTTGATCGCGTGGTCAGTCAGGCGGTGCAGGTCTATTCCGGACGCGGGCAGGCTATGGTTGTCACGCCCTTTATCCTGACCGGGGCTATGGGGCCGGTGAGCACGGCGGCTTCGGTCTGTCAGGCGGTGGTTGAGAGCATGATGGTTTGCGCCTTTGCCCAACTGGTCCGACCCGGCGCGCCCTTTGTCATGGGCAACTTCCTCTCTTCCATGTCCCTGCGCACAGGCGCCCCGACCTTTGGCATGCCAGAGCCGGTGCTGTCGAACTACATCATTGGCCAGCTATCGCGGCGGCTGGGTCTGCCGCTGCGCTGCGGTGGCTCGCTGACGGCGAGTAAGATTGAGGATGCACAGGCGGCTTACGAAAGCGCCGATTCCATGCATTCGACCATGCTGGCCGGCTCGAACTTTACGCTGCACGCGGCGGGCTGGCTCGAAGGCGGGTTGAGCACGGGGTACGAGAAACTCATCATGGATGCCGACCGGCTGGGGAGCTATCAGAAGCTGCTCGGCGTTGGACTGCAGGACGATGACAACGCCCTGGCCCGCAGTGCCTTTGAAGAGGTCGCACCCGGCGGGCACTTCCTCGGCTCCGCACACACCATGGCGAACTACTCAGACGCCTTCTATGAAGCGCAGCTCAGCAACAGCGACAACGTTGAAAACTGGGAAGCGGCAGGCTCCAAGGACATGCGCACGGGGGCTTATGAGAAGTGGAATCAGATGCTTGGCGAGTACGAGGCCCCGGCGCTGGACCCGGCCAAGCGTGAAGAACTGGAAGCCTACGTTGCGCGGCGCAAGCAAGAACTTCCTGACGCATGGTACTAGCGGCGCAGTATGCCTAGAACACACCAAACCGACGATATGACCAGAGAGGCCTGATCCCATGCCCGAGTTCATCAAAGAAGGCCCCACGGCCAAAAAAGCCCTGCCGTCGCATGCCAAAGTTGTCGTGATTGGCGGCGGTGTGGTGGGCTGTTCGATCCTGTACCACCTGGCGAAGTTCGGGTGGAAAGACGCGGTATTGCTGGAGCGGGATGAGCTGACATCCGGGTCATCGTGGCACGCGGCCGGACAGATCCACACGATCTCCTCCGACCCCAACATTTCCCGCCTGCAAAGCTACACCATTGGCCTTTACAAGGAAGTGGAAGAGCTTTCCGGGCAGGACATCGGCTTGCACCTCACGGGCGGATTTTATCTGGCGTCGAACAAGACCTGGTACGACTACCTAAAGCGGGAGCGATCCAAGGCGCGCTACATGGGGCTGCAGCAGGAGTTTATTTCACCCAAGGAGTTGGGTGAGCGGCATCCGCTTGTCGATCCCTCGCACTATCACGCGGTGCTGTGGGATGATCAGGACGGCGATCTGGACCCCTCAGGCACCACTTATGCCTTCGCCAAGGCAGCGCGGCACTACGGCGCGCAATACTTCACCCACACCCCCGCCACCGCGACCACACAGCGGGCCGACGGCACGTGGGACGTGACCACGCCTCAGGGCGTGATCAACGCCGAGCATATCGTCAACTGCGGCGGACTGTGGGCGCGGGAAGTGGGGCATATGACCGGCTTGCACTTCCCCGTACAGCCCATGGAGCACCACTATCTGCTGACTGAGCGGATCGACGCCGTGGCCAACTGGGGCGAGCGCTTGCCCTGTGGGATCGACTACGAGGCCAACATGTACTTCCGGCAGGAGCGGGACGGCATGCTGATAGGGACCTATGAACCTGTGGGTATTCCGTGGAAAGTTGAGGGGACGCCGTGGGACTTTGGGCATGAGCTGCTCAATCCCAATCTTGAGCACATTGCCGACCGGCTGGAGCTTGGGTTTGACCGCTGGCCAGAGTTGGCCAACGCCGGCATCCGTCAGGCTATCAACGGTCCTTTCACCTTTGGCCCCGATGGCAACCCAATGATTGGCCCCGTGCCGGGTATGCACAATTACTGGTGCGCTGTCGGCGTTATGGCGGGGTTCTGTCAGGGCGGCGGGGTTGGTCTGACCATGGCCGAATGGATGATCGACGGCGAGCCCTCGATCGACGTCTGGGCGATGGATGTTGCGCGCTTTGGCAAGTGGGCAAGCCCGGATTGGGGGACGGTCAAATCGACGGAGAATTACGAGCGCCGCTTTGTCATGACCTTCCCGAACGAAACCCTGCCCAAGGGCCGCCGCCAGCAGACGACGGCGCTTTACGACCGGCTGGTCGCTAAGGGCGCGCGTATGGGACAGGCTTTTGGATTGGAGCATGCCCTATGGTTTGCCGACAGTCCTGAAGACGCCTGGGAAGACCCGACCTTCGAACGCAATCGCTCGCACGAGTATGTTGCCCGCGAGGTCGAGGCCGTCCGCAATGGGGTTGGCGGCATCGAAATCGCCAACTTCGCCAAGCATGAAATCAAAGGTCCGGGCGCGCGCGCGTGGCTCAACCAGACCATGGCCGGTTTCATCCCCAAGCCGGGCCGTATCACCCTGACCCCAATGCTCACCGGCAAAGGGCGCCTTTATGGAGACCTGACGGTCGCGTGCTTAGGTGAGGAACACTTCATGCTCTTTGGCTCGGGCGCCATGCAGGACGCTCACAGCCGTTTCTTTGCCAAAACACTGCCCCAAGGGGTCCGCCACAAAAATCAGACAGGCGACTGGCACGGCGTCGCGCTGTCAGGGCCGAAGTCACGGGAGCTGTTACAGCGGATCACCCGGTTGGATGTCTCGGACGACGCCTTTAAGTTCCGCGACAGCGTGCAAACCTATGTCGGCGGTGTG
>PAFB01000057.1 GCA_002700865.1 Rhodospirillaceae bacterium | reverse complement strand
TTCCACCCGCTGCGGGGCAGTGGCAAAGGCCAGGGGGCGCGCGACCCGCAGATTGAAGTCGAAGTCGATGAAGTCGCGTTGCGGCGCTTGGGTCTGACCCCCGCAGATGTCTCCGCCGCGATTGCACGCCGGGCGCAGGACTTGCCCGCCGGCTCGCTGGGCGGAGACCAAACGGTTCGGACCCAAGGCACAGAAGCGACCACTGAGTCAGTTGCTGCTGCCCAAATCCGCGCGCAGGCCGACGGCACGATCATCCGGGTGTCAGACGTGGCTGAGGTGCGCGAGATTGTGCCCAATAGCGGTCGCACCATCTACTACAAGGGCCAACCGGCGATCTCGCTGGATATCCGGCGCGGCGCGGATGGCGATTCGATCCGTCAGCAGGCGGTGATCGAAGACTACATCGCAGAAATCCAGCCGACTTTGCCTACGAACATCACCCTGAAGAACTACAACGTGTTCGCAGATCTGATTCTGGGCCGGGTTTTGCTGCTGCGCGATAACGCCATTTTTGGTGTGTTGATTGTGCTGGTCTTCCTGTTCCTGTTTTTGAACGTGCGCACGGCGCTCTGGATTGCCGTGGGAATCCCGGTTTCGATTGCTGCGACGCTGGGTGTGATGCTGGTCTTGGGGCTGTCGATCAACATGCTGACGCTGTTCGCGCTGATCCTGTCGCTGGGTATCATCGTTGATGATGCTATTGTGGTGGGGGAGTATGCCGATTTTCTGCATGAGCAGGGCTATTCCCCGTCGCAAGCGGCGATTATCGGGGCGCAGCGGATGGTCGGGCCGGTGTCAGCGGCGGCAGCGACAACGGTTTTGGCCTTTGGCGTGCTGTATTTCCTGCCCGGACGCTTTGGCAACTTCACCCAAGACATCGCCGTTACCGTCGTGGCAGTGCTGATTGCTTCATTGATCGAGTGTTTCTTCGTCCTGCCCGGGCACATGTATCACGCGCTCAAATCGCGTGAGCGGGGGGCGCGGCGGTTGCGGTCGGGCAATGGCTATCCCACGCCGGTCCATTGGGGCATCGCCAAGTTTCGTAAAGGCTTTGACGCCGGTTTCGAATACGTCCGCATCCGGCTGTTCCGGCGCTTGGTCGCGTTTACGGTCTGGGCGCGGTATCCGCTGCTGACGGGCGTTGCGGTGATTTTCGCGTACTCGGTCGCCATGGTCATGACCGGTGAGCCGCGCTGGTCGTTTTTCATTCGACCGGAAAACAACACGGTAAACGTCAACCTCACCATGGTCGAAGGCGCGACCCGGGCCGATACGCTGGAACAAATGCAAATGGCCGAGGCTTACGTGCCTGAACTCATTGCTCAGGCCCGCGACAGCGGCCTGTCAGCGCTGAAGCGGGAGCAAAAAGCCGCGGAAGAGGGGGCATGGTACTCCATCCCCAAGCGCGCCTATGACCGTGCAGCGCTGCAAATTAAGATCGATCAGCTCGAAGACCGGATCGAGAATGTCCCGCCTGAAGACGATGTGATGATCATGTTCAGCCAAGTCGGCGCGCGCGGCGGGCGCAGTTTTGGCGGCACGGGGGCGAGCAATGCCGACCCGGACTTGTTGGGCAACATGCGGGTTGAGTTGGTGGAGCAGGATACGCGGGTTTATTCGACCCGAAACCTGTTCTTCGGTCTGTCCGGCATTCCCAAACATCCCAAGCTTGAAGGTCTGGCCTCGCGGCGGTCGTTCAGTGGCGGGGATACGGGGTCGCTGTCCATTGCCCTGGTGGGCGGTGAGACTGAGCAGCTCAAGTCCGCCGCCCTGCAACTGACGGCGTTTCTCAACGGCATAGGCGGGGTCTCTGAAGCCGAGGACGACACGCCCTTTGGCACCACGCAACTGGTCGCACGCGTGTCCGACCGGGGGGCCGCGCTTGGCTTTGATGCGGGCAGTGTCGGCCAGCAGTTGCGTTCTTGGCTGTCGGGCTCAACGGCGGTGAACCTGATCCGTGATGACGGGGAGATCTCTGTCGAAGTCAAAGTCGATGAAGCCGCGCAAACGGCCAGCTTCCTCGCCGGTCTCGACCTCTACAGCCCCGCTGGCACGCCGGTTAAACTAAGTCAGGTGGTTGATTTTACCGAGGTGGCTGGCTTTTCACTGATCCAGTCGCGCGACGGGTCGCGGCGGATTACCGTGCAGGCGGAACTTGACGAAGATCAGGGCAACGTCGGTGATGTCGAAGCCCGGTTGCGCGAAATCGGTGCGCTGGGGCTGCTGGAAAGCGACTATGGCGTCTCTGTCCGGTTCGAGGGCGAATCTGAAGAGCAGCGCGAGTTTTTTGTCGGTTTCACGCAGGTCCTGCTGATTGCGCTGGCGCTGATTTATCTCGTGCTGGCGTGGGTGTTCCAATCCTTCTTCCGGCCGGTTGTGATCATGGCGATCATTCCGCTTGGCTTTGTCGGGATGGTGCTGGGACATCTGGTTCATGGGCAGGTGCTGAGCTTCCTGTCGCTGATTGGCTTTCTCGGGCTGACCGGCATTATCGTCAACGACAGCATCGTTCTCATCGGCACGATTGAACGGCGCGCCAAAGTGCAGTCCATCCGTTCGGCAATTCTGGACGGGGCTGCAGACCGCTTGCGGCCTGTTCTGCTGACCTCGCTCACCACCATAGGCGGGCTGACGCCGCTGATTTTTGAAACCTCCGTGCAGGCACAATTCCTGATCCCGCCGTCACTGACTATTGTTTATGGCCTGGGTCTTGGGACTGTTGTGGTGCTGATACTGGCCCCGGCTTTGTTTGCCGTGCAGCATGATATTGGCGGGGTCTTGCGATCCACCGGTATTGTGGCCGGCAGCGTGCTGCGTCGGCGACGGCCCCGCTTTGCGCGGCGACCGGCGGCTGAGCCTTTGCTGACCACGCAGCTTGCCGACGGACCGAGCGGGGCTGATGATGCGGGAGCCAAGCCCAATCCCGCCTCGCCGCCTGCGCCCTCGGCTTAGGCGGTCGAGGGGCCTTCGGGCGCTTGAGTTCGCGGCGTGATTGAGGGCGGTGGTGGAACGGGCTGGACACGGTTTGGCGAAAGAAGGGCCAGCCACAGAAGGGAAGAAAGGGCAGGGCTATAGAGCGCTTTATTTGGGATGCACACGTCTGCTTACCCCTCTCGACCGACACAGACATTTCTGACCTGCTCGCCTATCGCCGTGCCGGGGTCGGGTTTGTGTCGTTGAACATCGGCATGTGCATGAATCCAGTCGAGCAGATCGACGCGGTCATCGACCACTTCTCCACCGCCATAGACGCCACCGACGGTCTCAAGCGGGTGCAGACGGTCGCTGATCTGGAACCGGGCGTAACAGGGGTTGCCTTTGACCTAGAGGGCGCGCGTCCTCTGGCAGGCAAGGCGGAGGCTGTGGCCACCTTTCACGCACGCGGCGTGCGGATGATGCACTTGGCCTACAATCGCAACAACGATGTCGCCGGGGGCTGTCACGACGCACCGATGCGGCTCA
This sequence comes from Rhodospirillaceae bacterium, assembly GCA_002700865.1. Taxonomy (GTDB): domain Bacteria; phylum Pseudomonadota; class Alphaproteobacteria; order UBA7985; family UBA7985; genus UBA7985. The sequence continues at coordinate 14,851 of PAFB01000057.1, read as the reverse complement.
CCGCGCTGGGGCACGATGTCGTGGCCGAAGCCAATCGTTTGGGGGTCATGCTGGATTTATCGCACACCGGTGAGGCAACATCGTTTGACATTATCCAAGCCTCCTCCCTACCCGTGGTTTATAGCCACGCCAACCCACGCGCCCTGCACGACCATGCCCGCAACATCAGCGACGCTCAGATGCGGGCCGTGGCGGAGACTGGCGGGGTCATCTGCCCCACCGGGGTCGCCAAGTTCATGGGGTTGGAGCACCCGCCCAGCGGCGCGGACATGATGGCGCTGATTGATTACACGCTGAATATCGTCGGTGAAGAGCATGTCGGGATTGGCTCCGACATGTGGTTCGCACAGGCGGGCGTCGACGAGACCCCGCCCGGCGGGGACTTTGACCCCCATTACTGGTGGCCTGAGGCCTTTGGCTATGATCACGGCGGTGACGAGGCCTTGGGCGGTGGTTACATGGAGCCGCCGGTTTGGTTCGACTTGCCGGCCTTGCTTGATGCGCGTTTGGGTGGCCGGGTGGCTGATCTGATTTTGGGCCAGAACATGAGGCGTGTCGCGGCGCAGATATGGTGCTAGGTCCTAGGGCCAGAGTGAGGGTCAGGGTCGGGGGCAGGCGTCCCCGGCGCTGCTCTGTCTCTGCTTCAGTTCCCCATTTGCTTTTCTCTTGTGAGCCTTCAGCCCATGTTTGACCCCCGCCGTCACGCCGTCCGACCTGATCTTGCCGATAGCCGATTGACTGATTTGCTGCCCGATGATCATCCGGTGGTCGATGGCGCGGTTGAGCAGGTGGTTGCGCCGGTGGTGCCGATTTTTGCTCAGCCCAGCGCCAGCGTGGAACGGGCTTCCGAAGCCTTGTTGGGCGAGCGTGTCATGGTGTTTGAGGACAAGGATGGCTTTTCCTGGTGCCAACTGCTTAGCGATGGCTATGTCGGCTATATCCCGACCGCCGCGCTCAGCCCCGAGGTCGTAGAGCCGACCCATCGGGTGCAGGCGCTGCGGACCTTTGTCTACGCTGATCCTGATTACAAATCGGGGGTTTCTGCGGCGCTGTTCATGGGGGCGGAGGTGTGCGTGCACGCGACCGATGCCGACGGCTTTGCTCGGATTGGCGCGGGCGAGTGGGTGTTTGCGGATCATCTGAGGCCGATTTCTGCAGTTGAGACGGACCCGGTTGCCGTGGCGGCGCTGTTTTTGCACACGCCCTATTTGTGGGGAGGGCGATCGTCGCTGGGGCTGGACTGTTCTGCGTTGACCCAGCGCGCCTTTGCGGCGTGCGGACTGGCCTTGCCGCGCGACAGTGACTTGCAGGAAGCGGAGCCCGTCGCCTGGCTTGAGGATCAACCCGGCGCGCAATGGACGGCGGCGGAGCGGGGGGATCTGCTGTTCTGGCCGGGGCACGTTGCGCTGGTCGACGCGCCCGATCGTCTGCTCCACGCCAGCGCGAACGCCATGGCGGTGGTGCGAGAGCCCTTAGCCCAAGCCGTGGCCCGGATCGAGGCAAGCGGGCTTGGGCCGCCGCGTTTGCTGAGACATCCCCGTATCGGCGAGGGCGCTTGACCAAACGGAAAAACCCCTGTCCCAGGGGTTTTGCGTCTTTACCCGACCCTGTCGGCTTGTAGCGACTGACGCGCACGGTTTGATCTTTTGGCGCCGGGTATCACGGACCCAGGACCCGCCGTTTCAGTCGAAAGCAAACAGGGCGCGGGTCGAGGAAAAGTGCTCGAAGGTGGTGCCGGGCGCATCGGCGGGTTCGCCCGGATCGAAGTCTTCACGCTGACTTTCGAGGGCGGCGAAATCAAACAGGCTGGTGTCGCCCAACTGCGAGGGGCGAATATCCTGCATTGCATGAAAGATAGCATCCAGCCGGCCCGGGTGCAGTCGCTCCCAGTCTTGCAGCATCGCTTTGATCTGCGCCCGCTGGGCCTGGGGCTGCGTGCCGCACAGATTGCAGGGGATGATGGGATAGTCCTTGGCGCGGGCAAAGCGCGCGATATCGGCCTCTGCGCAATAGGCCAAGGGGCGGATGACAACATGACGGCGGTCGTTGGTCAGCAGCTTGGGCGGCATCCCCTTGAGCTTGGCGGCGTGGAACAGGTTGAGGAACAGCGTCTCAACCATGTCGTCGCGGTGGTGTCCCAGCGCAATCTTGGTTGCGCCCAGTTCCGTCGCCGTCCGGTAAATCACCCCACGACGCAAGCGGGAGCACAGTGAACAAGCAACGCGGTCGGCGGGGATCTTTTCTTTAACGATTGCGTATGTGTCGGCCTCGATAATGCGGTAATCGACCCCTTGGTCATCCAGATAGGCGGGCAGAACGTGTTCGGGGAAACCGGGCTGCTTTTGGTCGAGGTTCATCGCGATGATCTCAAAGCGCACAGGCGCCCGGCGCTGCAGTTCGGTCAGCAGCGTGAGCAGGGTGTAAGAATCCTTGCCCCCGGAGAGGCACACCATGATTCGGTCGCCCTCCTGAATCATGCTGTAGTCCGCGATCGCCTTGCCCATTTCCCGCGCCAGGCGGCGATGCAGGCGTTTGAAATTGGTGCTGTCGCGCGACATGCGTGGCGGCTCGCTGGCCGACGCCGCATTGGTTTCGCGGTCGCGGTTCACTGCGGGGTCGCAGTCGGAGTTCAGTGCGGGGTCGCAGTTGAGTGCGGGGTCGCGGTCGCGGTCAGGGTTCAGTGCTGGCGCGTCGGGTGACCCGGCTGGTCGAGTTGTGGTGGTGTCTAAATCCATGCCGCCGGTTTTACCCCAGCCCGACATCAAAGGGTAGAGGCGAGCGATCACCGCCTGCCTTGAACCAGCAAAAGAGCCCGTCGCAGCCGGTCATTTTGGTCAGAATTCGGGATGGTGCGGAAGGAATGGTGGGCGATGACAGGCTCGAACTGCCGACCCTCTCGGTGTAAACGAGATGCTCTACCAACTGAGCTAATCGCCCACTCCTGGTTCCCGGCGCAGCGCGCTCGGGTAACGGTGCAGGGGTCTTACTCCGCTGCGGTCCGATCGTAAAGCCGAAAGTCACGCAGGCAGGGTGGACTTGCTATGCAAAAGCCTGTGGCTGGTACCAAAATCACAGCAAACGCTGGGATTGTAAGGCGCAAGCTGGCATCGCCGGAAACCACAACGGCCCTGCGCGTCACGGATGACTGCAGGGCCGTTCGATTTTCCCGGTGTCCCGAGGGCGGAGACTGTGCGTAAAGATCGAAGCCTTAGGACGCCCTTGTCGCCTGATTCCGGCTTAGGTCGCGCGCTTAATCGCCCATCGCCTGTGCGAGCAGCATAGGCAACAACTGCTTGATCAGGTCCGAGCTGTCATTCGACTTCGGTCTAATGCTAGCCGTCGCCGCGGCAGCCGCCGCTACGGCCTTAGCCTCAGCTTCCTGAGCGAGTTCGTGACGCAGCTTTTCTTCGATTTCTGCTTCCAGCGCCGCGCGCTTCTTCGCTTCATTGGCTTCGGTGATCAGAGAATCGCCAACCAGCGACGAACGCAGGATTTCCTGCATGATGTTCTTCACCAGCTTGGAGTGGTTCGCCAGGCGGTCCAACTCACGCTTACGCTCAGAAGCGGCTGCGAACTCAGTGTCGAGTACGTCAATGGTGCCAATCAGCGAGGTCAGCTGGTTGGTCAGCCCGGATTCTGAAAGCGGGGCGTAAGAATAAGCCGGTGCCGGCGCGAGAGCGTCGACCATAGCCATTGGACCAGCGGGCGCTGGAGCCGGAGCCGGAGCAGGTGCCGGTGCTGCTGCAACCCGGTCACAAGCCAAAAACTTCTCCGAAGAGTAACCGACAAACGAATTGGTGCCGGCGTCATAGATTTCGCACCAGCCGGAAAAGCAGGAGCGCGCATCGACAATATTGCCCTTGGGCAGGGTGCCGATGACATTGCCGTAAGTGGCAGGGGTGTCGCGCACGTTCAGCGCGCCTGCGCTGGTGGTCACGTTATCACGACAGGATGCGAACGGATCGCTGTAGCTTTGGGCCGACGCGGTATTCGCGCTGCCTGCAACCATCACCGCGACGGTCGCGTGTAATAAAAAGTTCTTTTGAACCAATTTCATGGTTGGTCTCCTAAATGAGGAATCGGCGTAGAAAATATGGTTTGAAATTACGCACGTATGCTGTTTTTGCGCGTTGGGCGAATTAAGAAATCCCCCCTTGGGGTGAAAGGCGAAGTTTCCTTCAATATTGGAAATCTGGATGCATATTACTTCAATTTTTCGCGCATAAATGATAAGTTTCTGCGAAATGCAGTGATTTCGGATGCGGCGCTGATCCGGAGGCGCTGGCAAAAGACGCATATTGTTGGCAATTGCGCCTAAACCCGATTCGAATCGGGCTGAGACTGTACTGTCGGCATTAATATAAAGGGTTGTGGTGATGCAGGAGAGAAAGGGCGTGGCTGGTTATCGCGTCGCAGGCTCCCCCGCGCAGACCTTGCCCCTCAGCGCGTCAGGGGAGGGTAAACCTTCGCCCGGCGCAAAGAGCGCTCCCCCGCCTGCAATCAAAGCAGCCGCTTTCACGGAGGCTTTTCACCACCCGTCTGTTGCCACCGACCCAAAGCGTGCCTACGGCTCCTTTCGCTTTGTGGCTTTCACGCAGTCTGACGACTCAGAAATCAACATCATCGGTACCGAAGACCTTGATCTGGTGATGCTCATTGCCGAGTTACTCGACAGGGACCGCAGCCTGGGCGGCGGCGTTCTTGATGACGAGCGGCTGTGTGTGCTGTTTAGGGAGCCTATGGGCAAGAGACAGGGGCGACTGCTGGTGGCGGATCGCCGGGCAGCGGAAGGGTTGATCCGCCATGAATTCGGTGAGCGTCTGACGGGAAGGGAGGTGCGCCTAATCCTGCAATCCCTCGCCGGCCAAAGCCTGCAACTGAGTGCGGTTCGAGACCGGGTCAGTATCGAGACCAAAAAGAGCCAGTCTAAATCGATGTTAAGCAAGCTCGGTTTTCCCGACCTCGGGCACTTGCGCGCCGTCCTTTTGGCACAAATTGCCGCTCTGGCCTCGGCGACACCCTAAGCCTTAAATTTTATAAATTTACCTTTGCCACTATTGAACCGTGCTGGAATAGTATTTCGGCACAAAGAAGATAGGGGCATAGGAATTGAAAACATCAACTTTTATTTCAAAGCGTTATGCTGTTCTTCTGTGTTATCTTCTAATCCTAGTGGCCGATAGTGATGTAGATCAGCATAATTTGGAGAAGATATACTCCTTTTGGAAAAGGGCTAATCCGTCACGTTCTACCTTCGCCAATCTCATTACTGACTTGAGTGATTTGGGCTGGATTGAAAAGAAGCCCGGTGTAAAGCGCAGTTCGTTTGAGTTGAAGATCCACAAATCCATTATTCGCGACGCGCTGCAACTCAAGCCTAACGTCAACCTGCGTCAAACTTGGGCCTATAGCGAAGAGATTTTTGACTTTGAGCGTATTGGGTACCGTGCCAGTGCCGCCACCAGCCAGCCATCGCGAATGGCCAAACGGTGGACCTTGCAAGAAGAACTAAACAAGTTTCTGTACCCCGATTGACGGCAGCGCCCCCGAGTGTGTCCGGCCTGTATTTGACGGCCACGATTTAAAGGGGCGGCTTAGGCGGCAGGGGTGGCAAGATTTTTCGGCTTGTCGATCGGGCTGCCGCTGCGGGTTTGGCCCATGGCGGCAAAACGGCTCGCGTCCCTTAAGCCTTGCTGATCGCGTCGTGGGCTCGCAGTCGGCGGATCACGTCACCCAAGGCGGAAACCGGGATCATATTCGCGCCGTCTGAAGGTGCGGCATCGGGGTTTTCGTGGGTTTCCATAAACACGGCCGAAACCCCGACCGCGCAGGCCGCCTGTGCCAACGTCGGCGCAAACTCGCGCTGTCCACCTGATGTTGTGCCATTTCCGCCGGGCTGCTGGACCGAATGGGTTGCGTCAAAAACAGTGGGGTAGCCGGTCGCAGCCATGATCGGCAGGCTCCGAAAATCATTGACCAGCGTGTTGTAGCCAAAGGAGCTGCCGCGTTCGCACAGTAAAATTCGCTCATTGCCCGAGCTGGCGATTTTATCGGCAACATGCTGCATGTCCCAAGGTGCCAGAAACTGCCCCTTCTTTACGTTGATGGCGCGCCCAGTTTCACCGGCTGCGAGCAGCAAATCGGTTTGCCGACACAGGAAAGCGGGTATTTGCAGGACGTCACAGACCTCCGCGGCGGTGCCGCATTGAGCGGGTTCATGGACATCAGTGAGGACGGGGCAGTCAAATTCCTGCTTGATCTGATCGAGAATTCTGAGGCCTTCGTCGATACCCAGACCACGTTGACTGCTCACGGAAGACCGATTGGCCTTGTCGTAACTGGCCTTGAAGATGAACTTTGTCCCGGTCTCTGCGCAGGCCTGAGCAATCTTTTCGGCCATCATGCGGCTGTGTGACAGGCTTTCGAGCTGGCACGGTCCGGCAATCAAGGCGATCGGGTGAGACGATCCGATGGAAATATCGCCAATGCTGACGACGCGCGTGGTTTTAGCATGGGACATTGAGAGGCTCCCTAGCTCCATAAGGCCGCTTCGATCCGTGGAACGTCTTCAGGGTTGTTCAATTCCCAGAACACGCGGCCTTCATTTTCGACCATCACACAGGCGATGTTTGTCCCGTTCACAAGGAAACGCAACTGTTCCAGTCCTTCTGTCGTCTCGAGCCTACTCTGTGGCCATTGACCATAGGCAGCCAGCATAGCGGGGCGATAGGCGTAGACGCCAACGTGGTGGTAAACGGGGATATTCGCCGCCGGGACCTGTGCCGGATCGATAAAGGGGATGACTTCTTTGGAAAAATACAGCGCGTGGCCCTTGGCGTTAAACACGGCGGTTGTTCCCCCGACACGACCGGCCCTGCGGTCTTCGACGAGGTTTTGATAGGCGGTGTTATCGCATTGAAGAACCGGCGTTGCCACCTGGGCTTCCGGATCACGCTTCATCGCCGCGATCAGGTCTTCGATGAACCAAGGCGGGGTCAAGGGCGCATCGCCCTGAAAGTTGACGATCAGATCGGCGTCGATCGTGTTGCTGACCATTGCCTCGGCACACCGGGCCGTTCCATTTTCGGCCTCAGCGCTGGTCATGATCACCGAAGCGCCAAAGGTCATCGCATGATCTCTAATCCGGTCATCGTCGGTCAGAACGTGAATTGCCGCTATCCCGGCAACACGCCGGGCCGCTTCCCACGTTAGCTGAATGAGGCTCTTTTGCGTGCCGTCGGGCAGGGTCAGCTTTGCCAGTGGCTTGCCCGGATAGCGCACGGAGGCGTAGCGGGCTGGAATGAAGATAACGGTTTTCATTCACGCGGTCTCAGGACACGCCAGCGCACACAAGGTCATGCATATGGATGATGCCAATCGGGTTATTATCCTTGTTCGTCACAGCTAACACGTTGATTTTGCGTTCATTCATCAGTGTCATTGCCTTACCAGCAAAATCGTCCGCGTCAATGCACGCCGGGTCCCGGCTGGCGATATCACAGGCTTTGAGCGACATCAGAGACTGCATATGGCTGCGCAGGTCTCCGTCAGTGATGATCCCGACCAGCTTCCGCCCTTCAGTCACCAATGCGGCACCAAAACCGTGGGATGTCATCACCAGCAAAACGTCACTCATCGCGCTTGAATGGTCCACCAAGGGCAGCTCATCGCCGCCGTGCATCAAGTCGCCAACCATGGTCAATTGCATGCCCAGCCGACCGCCGGGGTGAAAAGCCTTAAAGTGATCTTTGGTAAAGCCCCGGCGCTCCATCAGCGCAACGGCAATCATGTCTCCAAGCGCCAGTGAGACGGTTGTTGAGGTGGTCGGTGCCAGACCGATGGCACAGGCTTCATCCACACGCGGGATCAGCAGCTTGAACGTTGCCGCGTGCATCAGAACGCTGTCGCTGTTGGAGGAAACCCCGGCAATCGGGATAGCAAACCGCTTGCAGTAGCTCACAAGATCCTGCAACTCGGCTGTCTGGCCCGAGTTTGAAAGAACGATACAGATATCACCCGGAACGATCAGGCCCAAGTCACCATGGCTGGCTTCCGTGGCATGGATGAAAAAAGACGGCGTGCCGGTGCTGGTTAGCGTCGCGCTGATTTTGCGCCCGATATGGGCCGATTTCCCGACACCCGATACAATCAAGCGGCCTTTGCAGCGCAAGGCCGCTTCGACGAACGGAACAAAGTAATGCGGAAGCTGTTCGCCAAGCTGGGAAAGACCGCGAATTTCCAGATCCAGAACACGCCGCGCAATCGACTCTGTATCAGATGTCGTTTTCCGGGTTGTCGCTTGAGGCGCGTTACTCACGATGGAAAATCTCCCCCCAAGGATCGGGTGCTATGACCTGCGGACCGCAGAGTGCGTTCCAAACCGTCGATCAGCGAAAGCCGGGGCGAAGCCGTCAAGGTGATGCTTTGCGGCCATGAAAGCCAATTCAGCCATGGACGTTTTCACACGAATGCCTCCGCTTGAGAATTTCTTTCTGGTGACAAGAGCCATGACGCCGAAAACAGAGCCAATCAACGGGCCAAACCAGCCCGCAGGCAAGCGGCCCAACATCGAGGCGAGGGCCGCTGGCTTGCGTATGAGTCTTCAGACCAGGATTTTCTCAGCCTGAAAGACACCGCCGACCGCCTTGGTCGGTTCAAGGTCCCATAGGTCCTGAACAATGCCGGAATAAACCGACCGGAAATCGACCGCATGAACCATGTCATCATCAACCAGGTCGCGGGCCTCCAGCGATGGTCGCGCGCCGCCGAGGCCGCCCGCGACTTTGCCGCCCGCCAGAATAATCGGTGCCGCGGTGCCATGGTCTGTGCCCTCGGAGCCGTTCTCATAGAAGCGGCGTCCGAACTCGCTGTAGGTCATGAGCGTGACGTTGTTCCAGATGCCCATATCGCGCGCCGCGCGCTCAAACCCGCGCATGGCCTCGTCCAACTCCTGCAGTAGGAAAGCGTGGGCTTCGGCCTGATAGGCGTGGGTGTCAAAGCCTCCATGAGAGACTTTCAGAACCGGCGTGGTCACGCCCGCATCGAGCAACTGCAGGGCCACCGACAGTTGCAGGCCCAGGGCGCTGTCGGGCAGGTTGAAGTCGCGGTTGGCAGCTTGGCGCAGCTTGCGTTCCAGCAAGTCGGCGGTGCCGACGGCGTTGGAGTGTACGCTGAGCAGGTGGTTCAGTGCTGCGTTGCCCTCGCTGGGACGCACCGAGTGACCCCCCATCATTGCGCCCTCAGACCCGCTCATCATGGCGTCGTCATAGCCACCCAGAACGCCTGCAGTCCGCAAAGCTTCGGCCTGATAGAAGAATTCTTCGATTTCTTCCAACCCGGTAAACCGCCCGGGCCCGCGCAAAGGTCCCATTTCGCCGCCCAGCGCGATTCCGTCGGCGTCCAGTCCCGGGCTTTCCTGCGCCATCAGTCGAGAAACCCAGCCTTGGGTTTCGTTACTGTCGGCACCCAGCCCCGCATTCCAGATTTCGATGGACCGGAAGTGGCTTCGGTTGGGGTTTGGATAGCCTACCCCTTCGACCAGACGGACTTGCCCGCGTTCCCAGCCTTGGACGAGCCCTGACAGGCTTGGGTGCAAGCCCATGTCGCCGCCCACCGGCAAGACTTCTTCGCCACGCAGGGCGAGGGTGGGGCGGGCGCGGTGGTAGTTGTCGTCACGGTAGGGAATGAGCGTGTTGAGGCCATCGTTGCCGCCTTCCAGTTCAATGAGGATGAGGGTGTGCCCCTTGCCCAAACCGGCACCAGCCGCCCATGCGGGCCCGGTGGTCAGTGGCAAGGAAAGCGCCGAAGCGCCCATCAGACGCAGCCAGTTACGGCGGTTCATCGAGAGTGTGGTCATGGTTCGGTTCCTTTGTCTCTCAAGGTGTAGAGTGGGGAGTGGGCTTGGTGAAGTTCGCAGGGGTCATTTGAGATGGAAACGGGGATCAAGCACCAGCGAGAACAGGAGATCATCCAGCCCCTCGACGGCCTTGTCATCCGTCGCCAGTGCCGGATTGCGCACGGGCAGCAGTGCGATTTCCAGCCCCGCAGAGGTCTGCGCCTGTGCCGGCATGGCCGCCAGCCATTGCTCCGGACCGGCAAAGGTCTCGCTCAACCGCGCCTGATACACGGCGGCGCGCTCTTCAAACAGCGTGTCGTAGATGGACTCAACGATTTGATCGATGGCCTCATCATCGTCGCTGCGCGGGGTTTTGATCGTGCCGACGGCCATGGCCAGAACCTCTGCGGGCAGGCCCGCGCTCCCTTGTGCGCTGACCCCCCGTTCAAGCGCTGGTGCTTGCGGGATCGCGCGGGAGAGTTGACCAGAGCGGGCGAAAGCCTTGGTGATTTGAGCACTGGCGCGTTGCACTTCGGCAAAACTCGGACTGGCAAGCCCTTCCTCAGCCGCCTCATCCGCCATGTAGCGCCAGGTCGCGTCGTTCTCCGTCTCGGCAATCATCCCCGGCACAGCCTTGATCAGCGCGGCAATAAAGCGCTGCTCGCTTGCTGTGAGCTTGCCCACGCCATCGCTGGCGTCACGGGGGTTGATCCAGACTTCGTGATAGGTGTTGCCGTCTTCGTCGGTTTCAAACGTAACCCGGTCGAGCACGGATGAGAGCGGGCAACCGGTGCCGCAGCCTTCCTTCTCAGCGCCGAAATAAACCTCGCGCTCGCCCTCACCCTCGCCGACACCAACGAAAAAGCTCAGGCTGTGGTAGGTTTGGCCCTCAAAGCCAATGTCGTACAGCGACAACGCTAGGCCAAGTTCCTTCCAGTCGTCCTCGACTTCTTTCCAAGCCCATTCCAGCCCAACCAGCCCGACGCGAAGACCGTCGGTTTCAGTCTGGATTGCGGTCTGGCTGAGAGCAGGCGCGTCGTAGGGTTCAAAGCTGTCGTAAACCCAATGGTCGGTCAGATCCTGCAGCGCGGCGGTGCGCTCGACGAGACTGGAGTCGGTAATCCAGGCCGTTCCTTCATTCCATCCGGCGACGTTGGGCGGCATGAACAGCGCCTGCCCGGCACTGAGCGGGAAATCATGCATTTCAGCGGCTTCGCTGGGCGCGGTGCCGAAAGTGCGGTTGAAGCCGACGTACAGCTCCCATGGTGATTTCACCAAGGTGCCCCGGTTGGCGGCATCCCAAAAGCTTGGCGTGCTCAAAATCCCGCGGTACAGCGTGGGCAAGTCCCAGTCCGACCCCCGCCACAGGTCCGTTATTGCCGCAACCTCTGCTGCCTCGGGCGCATCGGAGATAAAATAGCGCCACATTTTCTCGACGATATAGGGTCCAAAGGCAGGCTGGCTGAGGATCAGATCGGGCAGATCCGCTGCGCTGAAGTTGCCGCGCAGACCAAAAATGGTCTTGCTGCCTTTATCGTGTTCAGCCGGGCGGAAGCTGTAGAGACCGGTGGCGTCTTCGATCCCGTAACCGGTCAAGGCGCGCGAAACCTCGCGAATATCCGCCTCGGTATAGCCGCGTCCCTGACCCAGCGTGAACAGCTCCAGCAACTCACGGCCAAGGTTTTCATTCGGGGCTTCGGCGGTGTTTTCAACATTGTTGAGGTAGAGCAGCAACGCCGGATCGCGCAGTTGTGCGGCTAGCATATCGCGGAACGAACCCCCCATGGTCGCCCGCACGGTCTGGAACTTTTGCGCGGTCAGGTGGGCGTTCTCGTGCGCTTCAAAGGACGTGACGAAATGATCCATCCAGAACATCGCCATTTGCTCTTTAAAGGGGCTGTCGGTGTTCATGGCCTCGACCATCCACCATGTACTCAGGTCGACCAGATTGACGTATTGCGCGCCGATGGCCAGCTCGCCCAGTGTTTCGTTCTTGGCATAGAGAAATTCGATGGGCGCTTGCCATTGCTGGGCAAACTGCGGCAGGGGCTGGGTGTCGGGGGTGCCGATATCATCGAGGATACCGCCAACCAGCACCGCCCGGGGTTGACCAATGTAGGCGCGCAGGTCCGCCGGAGACGCGCCAAAGCTGGTCCGTGTCAGGGCATGACGCACGTCCTCAAGTGCGAGGGGTTGGTTCAGAGTATCGGCTTGCGGGGCAATCGCAGGGGCCAGGGCACAAGCGGCAGCGCCTGCTGCGAGTAAGGCACGGTTCAGGGTTTTCATCAGCGGTCTCCTTTTGATGAATCAGGGGTGGGGTAGGGTGGTGTGGTGGTTGTGGGTTGGGGCGGCCCTAAGGCGTCATTCGAGCGGGCTTGCTGTTCTGACGCTCGTTCGGTGGGCGTCCCGGGTTACATAAACCAGAGGGCAAATTCATCTTCCTCCAGCAGAAAATCGAGCAGGGCTTCGCGCTTTTCAAAGGGCAGCGTGTCGAGAAATTCGACGAAATCGAGAAACAGTTCGCGCGACAGTTCAGTGCGGCTGTCTTCGACGTGGTTGAAGTTTTCCAGCACCGCGCCCGGGTCCAGATCTTCCTGCCAGAGCGCTTGCAGCATTTCGTCGGCTTGCTCATCGATCAAGGCACCCAGGCCTTCGATCCGCACGTGCCGGTCTTCGAGCAGGCTGTCCAGTTGAGCCCAGTCTTCGTCGTTCCAGTCTGAGGTTTCTTCGAGCACGCGCCACGGTTCAGGGCCCATCTGGCCCTGCCAATATACATAGGCCACAGCCGACGCCACGCCGATGTTGAGGAAGAGCGACCCAAGCGCAATCCAGAGAATGAAGCGGTTTTTCATGGCCTAGTTCCTTTTCCGCGCGGCATCAAAGCTCAGGCTCAGGCCGTCGCCAATCGGGCGTACGTCGACTTGGTGCACGCTTGATTTCGTACCGCTGGCAACCAGACCGCCGGCAAGCTGCGCCCCGGCCGTAGCCCCGACACCGAAGCACGCCAGCAAGCCAAAGATCAGCGCCGCCATGGTCACCCGGCCTGTACTCTTTTGGGCAGCGGGTGCGCTCTGTGCCACGACTTCCCGAGCGTCGAGGATCAACAGAGCGAGGTCGGGATCTTCTGTCATCGCTTGCTCAAGCCGGTGCTGTTCCGCCCCGCTGAGCCGAACGCCTGCGGCGCGCTGGGCGGCGAGGGCGAGGATATCGTCTTGGTCAATGGTGCTCATATCAGGCAGCCTTGTCATCAGTGACCGCAGCAGAGGCAAAAGTGCCATCGGGCTGGATACCCGCTTGCCGCAGTTTTTTCAGCGCGCGGGCTTTGAGCACGCGCACGGTGTTATCAGAAATCGCGAGCGCCTGGGCGATGTCTGGCCCATCGAGGTCCCGGTCAAAGCTCAGCACCAGAACCAGCATCTCCCGGTCCGTCACCAACCCCTCCGGCACCACGTCGCGGATTGATGAGCGGCGGGCGGGGGCCGGGTCCACTGGCTCGGGCGCGTTGTCCAGCGTCCCGCTGGGGTGACGCCGAGCGGCGCGCAGGGTGTTCGCCGCCGTTGAGCCGGCGACCACAGCCAGAAAGGCACTGAGACGCCCCCGCGCTGGATCAAACCGGCGCAGCAGCGCAAACTGCTTCGCCGCCAGCCGCTCCAACGTGTCCGCAACCGCGTCCTGAAACAGGCCCGCATCCGGCGTCAGTCCTTGTCGTCTAAGCGTGCGTTGCACAGCGGCCTCCAAAACCGGGCGTGCCATCAGGACAAAGCGGCTCCAAGCGCGATCATCACCCGCATACAAGGCGGAAAAGTCGGTTTGATCCAGGTCCATTTTGGCCCACGGTTGTTCATTGTTTCAAAAGCCTTACACAGGCACAGTAGGCGAGCGTTTACGGCTTGCGTAAATTTTTTCGTCATTGTGGAGTGAGTAGCCGGTGGCAGAACAGGCAGAACAGTTTGTAACCCTCTCTCAGGGGCGTGTGCATTACCGGCAGGCAGGGTCGGACACGGGGCCGACGGTGATTCTGGTCCATGGGTTTTCGTACGCCAGTTGGTCGTTCAACTTCCTGGGCCCTCTGCTGGTCGAAGCCGGCTACCGCGTATTTGCGCCCGACCTCTACGGCCGTGGGTTCTCTGATCGGCCTCGGGTAACCCACGACCGGGGCCTGTATAACCGCCTCCTGTCCGAGTTCATGGACGCGGTCGGGCTTGACGAACCGGTGCTGCTGGTTGGGAATTCGATGGGCGGAGGCGTGGTTACGGACTTCGCGGCAAATCATCCGGGACAAGTGCGCGGCCTGTTGCTGCTGGTCCCGGCGGGGCTGGAGCTGGGAATCCCCGTCAGTCTGGGCTGGCTGGGCGTGCCGGTGATTGGCGACTTGCAGTGGCGGTTCTTGTTGGGGCCACAGTTGGCAAAAAGCACCTCTGACCGGGCCGCTGTCCGCGCCATGGCTGACGCCGGCATGGCCCAGCAAGCCGCCATCCCCGGCTATTACCCCTCGCTGCTAAACGTCATCCGCAACTATCCGCTGGGGGGATTGCAGGAGAGCTTTGAGGCCGTGGGTGTCCAAGGCACGCCCGTCACTGCCTTGTTCGCCGAGCACGATCACCTGATCCCCGTCACAGCCGCTGAAATCCTACAAAACGCGATCCCGCAAGCTGAAGTCAGCGTTTTGGCCAACCAAGGCCACGACCTTGTCCTCGATGACCCACAAACCGTCCTAGAGGCCCTCAACGCACTCTCAGCCCGAGCGAACTGAGCAACCAGCGACAAGCAATTGGCACTGGTATTGGCACTGGTACTGGTACTGGGCTGGATGGGCGCTGTTCATGATCGAGGTTCTTTGAGTGGCACCTTAAGACCATCAGCGAACAAAGAAGGTGCTGGCCGCAGCTTGAGCCGGCTGAGCACGGCAGATCAACACAACGGCGATGCAAAGTGGTCGGGCTGGCGGGGTTCGAACCCGCGACCTCTCGTCCCCCAGACGAACGCGCTACCAGGCTGCGCTACAGCCCGACCTTT
>PAFB01000056.1 GCA_002700865.1 Rhodospirillaceae bacterium | reverse complement strand
GTTCCGCAAAAACCGCTCGATCCCGATGCGCTTGATCGGTGAACCGGAAAAGGCCGCGCGGAAGGCGGCGTCGTCAAACTCGGTGAAATCCAGCAACTGCGCCTGATCCACAACATCCCGCGGCTTGAACCCGGCTTCTGCGGTGGCTTTGGCAAACTTGTTCCAGGGGCAGACGGCGAGGCAGTCGTCACAGCCGTAAATCCGATTGCCCATCGCTTTCCGAAACTCAACCGGGATCGCGCCGCGATGCTCGATGCTCAAGTAGGCCAGGCAGCGGGTCGCGTCGAGCGTGTAAGGGGCGGGGATCGCGGCTGTGGGGCAGATATCAATGCACCGGGTGCAGCTGCCACATTGATCGGGGGCGGGATTATCGGCGGGCAAATCAACGCTCAGGTAAATCACGCCCAGAAACAACCATGACCCGAAATCCGGCGATACCACGTTGCTGTGCTTGCCCTGCCAGCCCAGTCCGGTTTGCGCTGCGAGCGCCTTTTCCGGCACTGGAGCGGTATCGACAAAGACCTTGAGCGGCTGACCACCGGTCGCTTCAGCAATCCAACGACCCAGCCGCTTCAGCCGCTTTTTCAGAATATCGTGGTAGTCTCGGTTTTCTGCGTAGACCGAAAAGTTCGCGCGTGCGGGTTGGTCCAGCCGCGTCAGGGGGTTGTCGTCGGGGCCGTAATTCAGACCAACCGTAACAACCGACCGGGCCTCGGGCCACAGCGCTTGAGGGTCAGAACGCTGGTCCAGCCGGGCCTGCATCCAGTCCATCGTGCCGTGCTGACCCAAAGCGACGAACTCACGGTAGCGTTCGCGGTTGCGTTCAGGGATGCGCGCGGGTCCAAAGCCACAGGCATCAAACCCCAGCGCCATGGCCTGCGCACGAATGCGTTCGCGCAGGTCGCCACCGTGCGTCGCCATGTTATCGGGGGTCGATGTCGCCTTGGGCATAACCAGCGAGCACTCCTGCTTCAAAGTCAGCGAAGGCGCCGGCTTCAATCGCCGAGCGCATGCGCGCCATCAGGTCCTGATAGTGCTGAATATTGTGCCACGTCAGCAGCATCGCGCCGAGCATTTCGTCAGCACGGTGCAAGTGGCGGATATAGGCGCGGGAATAATTGCGGCAGGCGGGACAGCTGCAGCTCTCGTCGATGGGGCGTGGGTCGTCCTTGTGCCGGGCGTTGCGCATATTGATCGGCCCGCGCCATGTAAAGGCCTGTCCCGTCCGCCCTGAGCGGGTTGGCAGCACGCAGTCGAACTGGTCGATACCGCGCTTGACCCCGCCGATGAGATCGAGCGGCTTACCAACACCCATGAGGTAGCGCGGCTTTTCCGCTGGCAAAAACGGCTCGCAGGCGTCCAGCGTGTCGAACATCAGATCCCGGCCCTCCCCCACAGCCAGTCCGCCGATGGCGATGCCGTGAAAGTCCATGGGCGCGAGCGCCTTGATCGATTCTTCGCGCAAGTCAGCGAAAACCGAGCCCTGCGCGATGCCATAAACCCCGTAACCGGGCCGCTCGACCCAAGCGTCACGCGACCGCTTAGCCCAGCGCATCGACAGTTGCATGGAGTTGTGGGCGCCGGCTTTATCGATGGGATAAGGGGTGCATTCGTCCAGCGCCATGGTGATGGTCGCATCCAGTAAGCGCTGGATATCCATGGAGTCTTCGGGCGTCAGGCGGTGCTTGGAGCCGTCGATGTGGCTGCGGAAGGTCACGCCGTCTTCGGTCAGCTTGCGCAAATCGGCAAGCGACATGACCTGATAGCCGCCTGAGTCTGTCAGGATCGGCCCCGGCCAGTTCATGAACCGGTGCAGGCCGCCAAGGTCGTGAATCCGTTGGGCGGAAGGGCGGATCATCAAGTGGTATGTATTGCCCAGGATGATCTCTGCCCCGGTCGAACGCACACTTTCGGGCATCATTGCCTTAACTGTCGCCGCAGTCCCCACGGGCATGAACGCCGGGGTCTCGATGGTGCCGTGGGCGGTGTGGATGCGTCCGCGCCGAGCTGCGCCATCGGTGGCCAGCACGTCAAAGGAAAATGGCGTGGTCATGCTGCGTTTCGACCCTCCAGAAAACAGCCGTCCCCATAGCTGAAGAAACGGTAGCGGTTGGTGACAGCGTGGCTGTAGGCGGCTTTCATGGACTCGGTTCCGCTGAAGGCACAGACGAGCATGAACAGCGTCGACTGGGGCAGGTGAAAGTTGGTGATCAGGGCGTCAACCACGGCAAAGCGATCGCCGGGTTTGAGAAAGATATCGGTGCTCATTGCGCCTTCCTGTCCGCGCAGGCTTTCCAGCGCGCGTAAAACCGTTGTGCCGACGGCAACAACCCGCCGGCCCTCAGCCTTGGCAGCGGCGATCCTGGCGGCATTTTCAGCGTCCAGAGCGCAGGATTCGCTGTGCATCTGGTGGGCGCTGACGTCATCGACGCGAATGGGGGCAAAGGTTCCCAGGCCGACGTCAAGGCGGACTTCGGCGGTGTCCAGACCCTTGGCGACGACCAGCGCGGCGAGCGTGTCTTCGTCGAAGTGCAGGCTGGCTGTCGGCGCGGCGAGAGAGCCTTTCTGCCGACCGCAAAAGGTGCGGTAGTCCTCGCGGTCTTGGGCCTGCCCGCCCTTGGGCCGCTGGATGTAGGGCGGCAACGGCATGTGGCCGAGCGCGTCAATGGCGTCGAGCACGTCCGCGCCGCTGGCTTCGTGAAAGGCAAGGCGGATGTCGGCACCGTCCTTGGCCTGGACACGGGCCGACAGGTCTGGGCTGAACAGCAGCTGATCGCCGGGTTCGAGTTTCTTGCCCGGCTTTGCATAGCAAATCCAGGTATCGCGTGTGTCGGTTTCTGCAACCAGCGTGACTTCGATTCGGCCGTCGAACACCACATCCCCGCGCTGTCGACGCCCGATCAGGCGACTGGCGAAGACCTGCGAGTTGTTGAACACCAGCAAATCTCCACGACGCAGGCAGGCGGCGAGCGTGGCAAAGGTCCGATCGACCAGCTGCCCGTCAGGCCCGACGTGCAACAGCTTCGCTGCAGAACGGGGGTAGAGCGGGTGTTGGGCGATCAGCTCTTCGGGCAGATCGAAGTCAAAGTCGCTAAGCCGCATTCGTGGACCCGGACTTGGCGAACACCCCCGCAATCAAGAGCCGGAAAGGCACCAGCGCAACCAGCGCAACCACGACTTTCACGCCAAAATCTACGGAGGCAAAGTTCATCCAGTTGCCCGAGCCACTGGCCGCAATGGCATAGAAAATGACAGTGTCGATCAAGCTGGCAACCAGCGAGCTGACCAGCGGGCCAAACCACCAGGCGTGCTGGCGCAGGGCATTGAATACAGACACGTCGAGGAACTGGCCGATGACAAAGGCACTCAGCGACCCCAGCGCAATCCGCCCGACTGACCAAGGCTCGGCAAAGCCTTCACCCACGTTGCCACCGCTGAGCAAGAAATAAGCAACACCACCGATAAAGCCGATGGCAATCACCCAAAACGCTCGCCGCGCACCGAAGAGGCGGTTGATGACGTCCGTGATCAGAAAAGCGACAGGAAAGGTGAACTGGCCATAGTTGAACCAGTTCGCGTTGAGCCAGGTGATTGGCATGCCAACAAGCACGTTGGAAATGTAAACGATAAAGGCCATGAGCGCGCCAGCAATCACCAGCGCAGGCAGAATGGCGTTCTGCTGCTGAGACATTCTAGTCTTCTCCAGTTGTTCCCCGGCTACGACCCAACGGGCAGGAGGCCTGCGGGTTTGACGCACCGGGTCGGGATACGGCTCGACCCTTACCCCAAATCGCTTACGGACGCCACAGCAGAGCAGCAATCATGGTCGGGAGCATGGTGATGTAGTTGTTGTCCGTGGCGACCAGGATCAGGAATTCTGCTGGATCTGCGGTTGGCAGGATCGCGACGGATTCGACATTGGCCACAGCGCCTAAAATCGGATCGAGATCAATGATTTTGCGCGGCGTCAGGCGGCTGTTGGCGGTGATGTCTTCGACGGGCACGACCATCAGCCGATTGCTCAGCGGTTCGCGCATCGACACGAACTTACGTTCGCTGACGACCAGGAAGCGGCCATCGGGGGTCACGTCAGCCCCCGTAGGCGCGAAGCTCTGATCCCATTCGTAGACCAGAATGCGCCAGTCATCGTCTTGGCCGTCGTAAATCCATGCCCGCAAGCCACCTTCGCGCTCAACCCCCTCGGAAATCGCCAGCAGGGAACCGTCGGGCAGGGTCGCCAGCGCTTCCACCCCTTGCTTCTTGGCCGACAGCCCGCGCAGGGCAACGGGAACGGGCAAATTGCTGATTTTGGTGCCGCGATGCATGACGCCGACGCGGTGGTTGGCTTCAAAGCCAAAGGCCAGCCGCTGCTGCCATGTTGCCAGCGATTCCGCCTGCCGCGCGCGCAGGCCGGTGCGGGCGTCCGTCAGTTGCTCGACCCGCAGTGTACGCGGTTGCAGGCCGGTGAGCATGATCGAAGGCTCGGTCTCGAACAGTAAATCACCGCTGAGCAGACTGCCGCTGTCCGTCACGGCCAGCATCCGCACCCCGCCTTCTGTCTCCGCAGGCACCAGACCCACGCCCATCCCGCTGATACCACCCAACCGCGGGTCCGCCGAGGTCAGGGCAAGACCACCGGCCCAAGTCACGCCATCGGGCAGCTCGTAGGGTTTGGGCAAAGGCGTTGCGGCGATGGCAAAGGTATCCTGCGCTGCCGCTGGTGCAGCGGCAAAAGCCAACCCCCACAAAAGCCCACCAACCAGCCTGCACAACAGGAAAAGGCCCCCGAAGGAGCCCTTTACCGCTTTTCCGAATGCGAGGATGAGCGCACGCAGCAGAGGCACTAGAGCTGGCGCGCGATTTCTTCGATTTCGAAGCATTCGATCTGATCGCCTACCTGCACGTCCTGATAGTTCTCGAACGCCATGCCACATTCCAGACCGTTGCCGACTTCGCGAACCTCATCTTTGAACCGACGCAGGGTTTTGAGCGTGCCTTCGTGGATCACTGTGTCGTCGCGCAACAAGCGTACTTTGGCGCCGCGCTTGACCACACCTTCGGTGATCCGGCAACCGGCAACGCGGCCCACTTTGGTGACGTTGAAGGTTTCCAGAATGGTCGCGTAGCCCAGGAAGCTCTCGCGCTGCTCAGGCTTGAGCAAGCCACTCATGAGCGCCTTCACATCGTCCACCAGCTCGTAGATGATCGAATAGTAACGAATATCGATGCCGTCGCGCTTTGCACTCTCGCGCGCTTGCGCATTGGCGCGGACGTTGAAGCCCACGACCATGGCGTTGGACGCGCGAGCCAGCGTGATGTCTGACTCAGTGATACCGCCGACGCCCTGGTGCAGCACGCTGACCTTGACCTCTTCGGTTGACAGCTTTTGCAGGGTGCCGATGATCGCTTCCACCGAACCGTGCACGTCGCCTTTGATGACCACAGGCAGTTCTTCCGCCGTACCGTCTTTGAGGGCTGAGAACATGGATTCCAGGCTGCCTTTGGAGGCCAGCGATGCGGCTTCCTTGGCCTTGGACTGGCGGAACTCAGCGACTTCGCGCGCGCGGGATTCCGACTCAACCACGACAAACTCGTCACCGGCAACCGGTGTGCCGTTCAGGCCCAGAACCTCGATAGGCGTGGACGGCATGGCTTGCTTGACCTGCTTGCCCTGATCGTTGATCAGCGCCCGCACTTTGCCCCATTCTGCGCCGGCGACGAAGATGTCGCCGATTTCAAGGGTGCCGCGCTGGATCAGGACCGTTGCCACAGAACCGCGCCCTTTTTCCATCTTGGATTCGACCACAGCACCCGAAGCCCGGCTGTTGGCGTTGGCCGACAGATCAAGAACTTCAGACTGCAGCTCCACTGCTTCCAGCAGGCTGTCCATGCCGGTTCCCTGCAGCGCGGACACGTGCGCCACCTGCACTTCACCGCCCATGGATTCAACCTGCACTTCGTATTGCAGCAACGCCTGCTCGACCTTGAGCGGGTCGGCGTCGGGCTTGTCGCACTTGTTGACCGCGACAATCATCGGCACGCCCGCCGCTTTGGCGTGGGCGATGGCTTCCTGCGTTTGTGGCATGATGCCGTCGTCAGCAGCGACGACGAGGATCACCATATCCGTGACGTTCGCGCCCCGTGCCCGCATCTCGGTAAAGGCGGCGTGGCCGGGGGTGTCGAGGAAGGTGATGACTTTGCCGCTGGGCGCGGCGATCTGATAGGCGCCGATGTGCTGGGTGATGCCCCCGGCTTCGCCCGAGACCACGTTGGCCTTGCGGTAGAAGTCGAGGATCGACGTCTTGCCGTGATCAACGTGACCCATGACCGTTACAACCGGTGGACGCGGCGTTTTTGCGCCCTCGTCGTCGACCGGTGACGTGAGACCCTCCAGAACGTCAGACGCGGCAACCCGGCGGATTTCGTGACCCAGTTCTTCGACCACCAGTTCAGCCGTATCAGCGTCAATCGACTGGTTCACCGTGGCCATCACGCCCATTTTCATCAGCACGCGGATCACATCGCCCGAGCGCTCGGCCATACGGTTGGCAAGCTCACCCACAGTGATAGTTTCCGGC
Source organism: Rhodospirillaceae bacterium (assembly GCA_002700865.1). Classification (GTDB taxonomy): domain Bacteria; phylum Pseudomonadota; class Alphaproteobacteria; order UBA7985; family UBA7985; genus UBA7985. Next base: position 3,694 of record PAFB01000056.1, on the reverse strand, counting down.
ACGATGACTTCACGCACGATTTTCTGTTGCGTCGCCAAGGCTTCCTTGGCCCGCTGCTTTTCGCGTTCGCGCTGGCGGCGGATGGATGACAGGGAGCGCATGCGATCCTCATCGCCTTCCAAGGCATCAGCAACGGACAGTTTCGAGCTGCGACGGCGACCAGAGTCGTTCTTGGCGCGCAGGGTGGTTTTTTTGTTCTGCTCTTCCTGCCCTTTGGCCTTTTTCACGCGGCCAAAGACCGGTGCTTCTTCGGGGCCATGCTGCACGCGCGGCGGCACTTCGCCCTTTTTGGTACGGGGGCGTTCAGCGGCAGGTGCGGGGGCCTGTGCGGTTGGCGCAGCCTGTACCGGGGCGGAGGCGGCGGGTTTTTCCGCGCGGCTTGGCTGGGCGGGCTTGTTTTTGGCTTCCTCAGCTTGCCGTTCGGACATGCGCCGGGCTTCATCGGCTTCAGCGAGTTGGCGCAGCTCTTCCTGACGCGCGCGCTCAGAGGCCTCGCGCGCTTTGCGCTCGGCATCGCGGCGCTGGGCTTCTTCGGCAGCATGCGCAGCGCGTTCAGCCTCGCGGGCCTTGGCCTGCTCCAGTACCGCCATGCGTTTAACCCGTTCGGATGCGGTCAGGTTGTCATTGGCATTGCTCGAAGGCGCGGGCTGAGCGGAGGCGCGTGGGGTGGGCGAAGGTTCGCTCCCTTCGCCTGCAGCCGTGGATTTCTTCAGGTTGGCAAGGCCCTCGGCCAGTTCCTGATTCGGAACCGCCGCCATTTTGCCCGAAGTGCCGCGTTCGAAGGTGCGCTTGGTGCGCTTCTCCACCACGACAGTCTTGGAGCGTCCATGGCTAAAGGACTGCTTTACCTGACCGGCATCAACCGTTTTACGGAGTTCCAGCTTACCCGGTTTGGACAACCGTAGGGGCTGCTTGGATTCCTGGTTGTTGTTTTCGTTTTCGTTGGACATCGAGTCTTTCGTCGCCTTCTCAGCACGGCCAAAGCCGCATCTTTCATGGGGGGTTGTCAGCGCATTGCGTTCATACCCGTTTTGCTAGGTTCCCGAAGGAAGCCGTTACTATGAAGCCGCCACAGCGGCCGGTGTCGGTGGTTGGACCATGGTGCTCAGCAGGGCATGGTCCGCCCGTATTGTTTTCGCCAGCCGGGAATCCGTGACCCCCGAGCAAACAGCCGTTGCGCGACCCAGCGCCTGCGCCAGGGTCTGCGCGCTTTCACTTCGCAGAACTGCGGTGCCCACGTCCTCGGCGATCCGGATCAGCGGATCGAGAGTCTTCGGGCTGCCATCAGAAGCCAGGACCAGCAGGCGCAGCTTCCCATGCCGCAACTTGTCCTTGGTCTTCTCAGTCCCCACAACCAGCGCCCCCGAACGGCGCGCCAGCCCCAGTCGATCCAGCAACAATTGCCGGATCTGTTTTTCCACACGCGCGGCCAAATCCTCCGGCACAAGCGCCTCAGATTTAGCAGAACGGGCAAAAGCATTCCTCTTAATGGCAGTGTCTAGCACATCCCGCCTCGGAATTAACCAGATTCCACGGCCCGGCAGACGCTTGCCCACGTCAAAGGTCACCTGACCTGCGGGATCGAGCACGAATCGCAGCAAGCTGTCGCGATCCCCGCTCTCGCCCGTCACGGCACAGGTGCGCTCGGTGTCTCGTCGGCTGACGGCAGGGGTCATGGTAGGGCTCATGGGGTGGGTCAGAATGGGCCAGTCCTCTGTTTCTGCGTTCTTATCTACTCGTCAAACCAGTGCGCGCGCGCTGCCATGACGATTTCGTTGGCGCGTTCTTCGGTCATTTCAAAGGTGGCGAGCAGCTCGGCCAGCTCATCCCCAGCCAGGTCGCCAACGTCATCGAGTGTCTTGATGTTGTTGTTGCCAAGAACCACCATCATCGAAGGTGTCAGACCCTCCAGAGCCGCGACTTCGTCGGTCACGCCCATCTGCTTCCGCTCTTCATCGCGGCGGTCTTCTTCCTGCGACAGCCAATCCCGAGCGCGGTTGCGCAGCTCTTCGCCGATTTCTTCGTCAAAGCCTTCGATTGCCGCCAATTCCTCGACCGGCACGTAGGCGATTTCGTCGACTGCTGTGAAGCCTTCGGCGACCAGCAGGTGCGCGATGACATCTTCGACGTCCAGCGCCTGCACAAACAGGCCCGAGCGCTGGTTGAACTCTTCCTGTCGGCGACCGGATTCTTCTTCGTCGGTGAGAATATCGATTTCCAGACCGGTTAGCATGGACGCAAGGCGCACGTTCTGACCGCGACGACCAATGGCCAGCGACAGCTGATCATCCGGCACCACCACTTCGATCCGCCCGGCTTCTTCATCCAGAACCACCTTGGTAACTTCAGCAGGCGCCAGCGCGTTCACGACATAGGTGGCGATGTCTTCAGACCAGGGGATGATATCGATTTTCTCGCCTTGCAGCTCACCGACAACTGCCTGAACCCGGCTGCCGCGCATACCAACACAGGCCCCGACCGGGTCGATGTTAACCTCGTGGCTCAACACCGCGATTTTCGCGCGGGAGCCGGGGTCGCGCGCGACGGATTTGATCTCGATCAGGCCATCATAAATCTCCGGAACCTCCATGGAGAACAGCTTCGCCATGAAAATCGGGTGCGTGCGGGACAGGAAAATCTGCGGTCCGCGGGTTTCTTCGCGCACGTCATAAATGTAGGCCCGGATGCGATCGCCCACTTTTGGCTTTTCCCGCTGGATCAGCTCATCCCGGCGCAGCACCGCTTCGGAGCGGCCCAGATCAACGTAGACGTTGCCGTATTCAACGCGCTTGATCAGACCGGTGATGATTTCGCCCTTGCGGTCTTTGAATTCGTCGTATTGCTTCTTGCGCTCGGCAAAGCGCACTTCCTGAACAATCACCTGCTTGGCCGACTGCGCCGCAATACGGCCCAGGTCAATGGGTGGCAGTTCTTCAGTCAGGAAATCGCCCACGCCCAGCGCGTCATCAAACAGATGCGCGTCGCGCAGCGTGATTTGCGTCATGTCGTCTTCGACTTCTTCGCGGGTTTCAACAACTTCCCGGTAGCGGTGCAGGGTGATTTGACCGTTCTTGCGGTCAATCGCGGCGCGGATGTCGTGATCAACCCCGTACTTCTGACGGCCTGCGCGCTGAATCGCCTTTTCCATCGCTTCCAACACTTCATCGCGCTCAATGCCTTTTTCGCGCGCGACCATGTCGGCCATCTGGATCAGTTCCAGTCGTGGGGTTGCAGTTGTTTGAACCACGTTGTCCATGGATTTTTTCCTCAGTTTGTCGGCGGTGTTGAACCGACTATTGAATCAGAAGTCTGTGGGTCAGCCAGCTTAACCGGCTTGGGCAAGGTGCCCGCTTTGGCGGCTTCAAAGAGCTCGTCTGTTGCGATCAGCTTGGCCTTGGCCATATCGCCGAACGCCAGCAGCGCGTCGCCCTCTTCGGTGGTGATCCGCACCTGATTGCCGTTTTCCACCCCGCCCAGCGTGCCGGAAAACCGGCGGCGTCCTTCGACCAGAAACCGGGTTTCGACCTTCGCCTTAAAGCCCTTGAAACGCTCGAAATCGGTGAGCCGGGTCAGCGGTCGGTCAACACCGGCAGAGCTGACCTCCAGCGTGAAGGACTCCGTTATCGGATCCTCGACATCCAGCAAAGCTGACAGCGCCCGCGAAATCTCTTCGCAGTGCTCAACGGTCATCAGG
>PAFB01000055.1 GCA_002700865.1 Rhodospirillaceae bacterium | reverse complement strand
GAAATGGCGGCAGATCCAAGCATCGCCAAAACCACCTACGCCTTTGCCCATGAAGCCAGCATCGAGGTCCAGCACATCGTCTATACCCCCGGCTGTATCAGCCAATTACTGGCTTGGAGGGAAGCGGGCTTGGTCCGACCCGAACAATGCCGTGTGTTGGTTGTCTTGGGCCAATACGCCCCGCCCCGCGATTCAGCCCCAGCCGATTTAAACCCGCTTGCCTCAGGCTTGAAAGGCCACGGTTTACCGCTGAGCGTCTGTGCTTTCGGACGGAACGAACATCTTTGCCTGCGCGACGCAGCAGCCCGAGGCTATGGCGTCAGGCTTGGCTTTGAAAACAGCGTTTGCGATGCGCAAGGTGTGCTCCACAGGGACAATGCTGCTTCCGTCCGAGCTTATCGAAAACAGCTTTCCGCCGTGGTGCTTTAGCAGCAGCGGATAGTCTTTCAGCGGCCCTGGTCTTTGGCGCATTTACCCAACGCTCTATCTGGACAGGCGCGGGTTGCCAATTTACGGTTGTATCTCGATGACGTGTTTTAGCTTCATCTGTATAGGGAGGATCACAATGAGATTTCTTTTAAGTCTCTTAGCAATGACGATTGCAGGTGCCACCGTGGCATCCGCAGACATCGTGGGTAAGACATTCAACACCGGCGCCGGCGGCGAGGTTGAGTCCCTGACCAACACGCTCGATATTCGCTTCGAACCGTGCGAGTCCAACAGCGAGCTTATTTGCGGTCGCGTGGCAAACATCGTTCTGCCAGACGGCACCTACCTCACCGAGCCGTCCATCATGCCAGACGGAACCGTGCTTCAAAACATGTACTTGATCACGGATTTGGAGGCCAAAGGCGGTGGAAAGTACCGCGGTGGCCGGGTCTTTGTTGTTGATGAATCAATTCGCGATGAAAAGATGAAGTACTATGGTTTCATCGTCGACGAGAATGACGACAACACCATCACGGTCGCCGGTTGTATTGGCATCATTTGTCCGCGCAAACTGGTCTGGACGGTTGTGAACTAAGTCCAAGCGCGCGCCACCATTTTTGCCCACGGGTTCAACCCGTTTTCTTTGCGCAGATGTATGGCTTCAAGGGTCTCTGGCATCAACAGCCGAGACCCTTTTTTGATGGCCCCTGAGAGGCGCGGATCTGGGTTCTAGGCCTTGATGCTTTGACTTTCATCATCCACGATGGCGGGCCGTTAGACCGCAAGCCTACACATTGCGCCTGAGGCTCGTTGACCCTAAGACGGGTGAGCAAAAGCAAAATTCAATGTGGGTGAACCCATTGCCACAGCGGCAGCCTTGCTGAATGGAACCAATAGCCGATGCCCGTTTTCACGTCTAAGTCTCCGAGCCAAAGCGAGGCTTTCGTCCAGAACCGGAACGACATGCTTGCCATGGTTGAGCGCATGCGCGGCCTCGAAGCTCGGGCTGAAGCGCTGTCAGAAAAACGGCGTGCGGTGTTTGACAAACGCGGTCAGCTCAGCCCTCGCGAGCGCCTCGCCGCGCTGCTGGACCCGGGCATGCCCTTCCTCGAACTGTTCAACATGACCGGTTATCTGGTTGACGACCCAGACGTTGAAACCAGCGTACCCGGCGCAACGATGATCACCGGGATTGGCTATATCAGCGGTGTTCGGTGCGCTGTGATGGTCGATGACAGCGGCATCAATGCCGGTGCTTTCACTGAGAAAACGGTGGAAAAAGGCACGAAGTTTCTGGCCATGGCGCTCAAGTACAAACTGCCCTTCATCCACAGTGTGGAGAGTGGTGGCGCCAATCTTATGGCCTATACCGTTGAGCTTTGGGCCAATGCTGGCGGCCTGTTTGCGAGCCGGGCGCGCCTGTCTGCTGCTGGCGTTCCCGTCATCACGGTTCTGCACGGTCCCTCAACTGCGGGGGGCGCGTATCAGCCCGGGCTGTCAGATGTTGTTATTGGCGTGAAGGGCAATGGGCTGGCGATGCTCGCCGGTGCCGCGCTGGTTAAAGCAGCGACAGGCGAAGACGCCACAGACCAAGAACTCGGCGGCGCGGAAATGCACGCCACGGAGACCGGTCTGGTCGAGCATCTGGCCGAAGATGATGCAGCAGCGATTGAGATTTGCCGCGATGTCGTCCGGCGGCTGGACTGGAACAAGACCCTGCCCCCAGCGGCCCCGCGTGCGCCCATTGAGCCGCCCAGAGCGGCCGCCGATGAGCTCGCGGGCGTGGTGCCGGTTGATTACCGCCAGCCCTATGATTGCCATGAGGTCATGGCGCGTCTTTGCGACGGCTCGGACCTGCTGGATGTCAAGCCGGACTATGGGCCCGCAACGGTCTGTGTCCGTGGCGCGATTATGGGGCATCAGGTTGGCATCATCGGCAACAACGGCCCCTTGGACCCCAAGGGCGCGACTAAGGCGGCGCACTTCCTTCAGTCCTGTGATCAGGCGCAAGTGCCGGTGGTTTTCCTGAACAACACCACCGGCTTCATGGTCGGCACGGAATACGAGCAAGCCGGCATGATTAAGCACGGATCAAAGATGATCCAAGCTGTGACGAACCTGCGGGTGCCGAAACTTTCGCTGTACATCGGCGCGTCCTTTGGCGCGGGAAACTACGGCATGTGCGGCTATGCGTTTGACCCGGATTTCTTGCTGACTTGGCCCAATGCCATCACCGGCGTGATGGGCGGCGAACAAGCCGCGATCACCATGGCGCAGGTCGCTCGGGCCAGCGCAAAACGCAAAGGGATCGACGTTGATGAGGCGCGTTTGGCGCAGCAATCCGAGCGCTTGGCCCACAACTTCGACCGGCAATCGGACGCATTCTATACCTCTGGCCGCATGATGGATCACGGGATGATCGACCCGCGCGACACGCGGAAGGTGCTCGCCTTTTGCATTGAAACCTGTCTGGAAGCGTCTCAACGTCCCTTGCAGCCAAGCACCTATGGCGTGGCCCGTTTCTGATGACAGCCTGAAGCCTTGGACCAGCGATTCCCATTCTGGAGACCTAAGCCTTGAAAATGCTACTGATTGCCAATCGCGGAGAAATTGCCCTGCGAATCATGCGGACGGCCAAGGCCAAGGGGATGGAAACCGTCGCGGTCTATACCGATGCAGACGCAGACGCGCCCCACCGGCACGCCGCAGACCAAGCCGTGCGGATCGGTGAAGGGCCTGCTGGCGCGTCCTACTTGTCGATTGAGCGACTGCTTGACGCTGCCGGGCAAACGGGCGCGGACGCCGTGCACCCCGGCTACGGCTTCCTGTCTGAGCGTGCTGACTTTTGCCGGGCGGTGATCGAGGGCGGAATGACATTTGTCGGCCCGCCCGCAGACGCCATCGACGCCATGGGAAACAAAGCCGCAGCCAAGCGCCTGATGATCGCTGCCGGGGTTCCCTGCATCCCGGGATACCAAGGCGCGGCACAGGACGACCCAAGCCTTATCAAAGCGGGCAACGACATTGGCTTTCCGTTGATGGTCAAAGCGGCAGCCGGCGGTGGTGGTCGCGGTATGCGGCTGGTTTACGATGCGGCTGAACTGCCCGGCGCGCTGGCTTTGGCGCGGTCCGAAGCCCAAAACGCCTTTGGCAGCAGCACGCTGATCCTCGAACGCGCCCTCTTGCGCCCGCGCCATGTGGAGGTGCAGGTCTTCGCCGACCAGCATGGGTCCACGATCCATTTGGGAGAGCGCGATTGCTCCGTTCAACGCCGCCATCAAAAGGTGGTCGAAGAAGCCCCCTGTCCGGTCATGACCCCGGCCTTGCGCGCCGCTATGGGTGAAGCGGCGGTGCAGGCGGCCAAGGCTGTGAACTATGTCGGCGCGGGGACGGTTGAATTTCTGCTCGACGACAGCGGAGATTTCTACTTCCTTGAGATGAACACCCGCTTGCAAGTTGAGCACCCGGTAACGGAACTGGTCACCGGCCTCGACTTGGTCGCCCTTCAGCTGGATGTTGCGCAGGGTCTGCCACTGCCCTTGACCCAAGACGCGGTGGCGTTGAACGGTCACGCCATCGAGGTACGGCTCTACGCCGAAGACCCCGGCAATGACTTCCTGCCGGCCGCAGGCAAAATCTCAGTTTGGCACCCAACCGCCGCCGCCGATGTTCGGACCGACGCCGGGATCGCGCAGGGGCAATCCATTTCGCCCTTCTACGACCCGATGGTGGCCAAGATCATCGCGCACGGCTCCAACCGTGAGCAGGCGCGTCAGCGGTTGATCGAAGGGCTGAGCGATACAGCGATGTTTGGGCCGGCCAACAATCGTGATTTCCTGCTGCGGGTTCTCGATGATCCAACCTTTGCCGCGGGCGAAGCGACGACGGCGCTGCTCGACGAGGTGTGGCAGGGCGATTTCGCCGACCCGCCTCCCCCGCCCGAGGTGCTTGCACTGGCAACGGTTATGGTGGCGGCCCAGCGCGCGCAAGCGACAGCCGAGCAAGCGGCTTATCTCAGCGATGACTTGCTGGGCTGGCACAGCAGCGGCGTAGGCCGATCGCGCCACCGCCTGTTGCTTGGCGATGATGTGGTGATGGTGGAGCTCTTGCAATCGGGGCCGGGCGCATGGACGGCCCATTGCCTCAACCAGCGCTTTGAGCTGACGGCACGCGACGGCGTTTATCGCGTGGACGGCAAGGCGCAGGACGTTCGGTATTTTGGCTTTGACCACGATCAGATCTGGCTCTGCTTAGGGCGGTGCTCGTTCTCGCTGTCGCGCTATTGGTCCACGTCTGCGAAACAAGGCGAAGACGATCCAAGCCATATTTCCGCGCCCATGCACGGATTGCTCCAGTCAATTTCCGTGCAGGTCGGGGACCGCGTCCAAGCCGGACAGTGCTTGGCCATTTTGGAAGCGATGAAAATGCAGCATCAAATCCACGCAAAGGCTGACGGGATCGTCCAAGCCATTGGCTTCGATCCCGGCGCGCAAGTTTCTGCCGGCAGTCAGCTGTTCGCGCTCGAAATCGCTGACCCCACAGCATAGGACAAAGACCCGCAGCACGTTCCGCTTAGTAAGCGACGAACGACCTGCTTGGCCTTTGCAGCCCTATCCTTGAGTGCCGCCTTAGAACGGTTTGAGCGCGCGGGCCTCTTCAAAACTGAGACTGTGGGTCTCGCGGCCAGCGGAATAGACGAACGACAACCCCTGCCGCCGGGATATCATTTTGGCCGGCAGAGGGTGATAGCTGAAAGCCTCCCCGCCCAAAGTCGGGGTAACGCTGCCCAAGTCGGTGGACTGGTTCTGCTCCACCCGCAGCAACACCATCCGCGCGCCCTCCTTGTCCGACGCCTCAAACGGAATCCCGCTGAGGCGGAGGAAACTGGTCGGGTCGGGCGCTGAGGTAAAGCCATCGAAAAAGGCACGCTCGACCAAATCCATGTCCTGCGCCTCGGGCGAAGGCGGCGCTGCCTCCTCCCCCTCGGGCAAGTGCGGGGTCTGCCACTGGCTTGCGCCGTGGGCGTTGTGGCCGTGCAGGTGGCTATGGCCGTGCGGGTGGGCGTGGCTATGGCCGTGCGGGTGCACGTGGCTATGGCTGTGCGGGTGGGCGTGGTCGTGGCTATGAGAATGATCGTGCATGATCAGAACGCCACCGGCTTGTCGATATGACGGCGGTGCTTGCCCAGCGTGCCGTGCGCAACCATCGAGCCCAGCGCCTCAACGATCACGCGGGTGCCCAGCAGAGAGGTGATGTCGGAGGTGTCATAGGGCGGCGAAACCTCGACGACTTCCAGCCCGCAGATCCCCTCTGCGGCGACCAAACCCAGCAGCTTGAGCGCTTCACGCGGCAGGAAACCGCCCGGCTCCGGCCAGCCCGTACCCGGGACGAAGCCACAATCCACGCTGTCGACGTCAAAGGAAACATAGACCATATCTGCATCCTTCCACGCCAGTTCGAGTGCGATCTCTGCCGTCTTTTCCAGACCCATTTCCTCGATATCTTCGATGGTAATGATGTTGGTATTCTTGCGCCGTGCCGCCTGTACTCCGGCGCGTGGCACCTGCCAGCCACCGATCCCGACCTGCACGAGGTTGGTCGCCGACACGTTCTCCATTTCCGTCGCCCACCACCACGGTGTGGTGTGCATGCGCTCATCAAGGTCGTATTCCTGAATATCGATGTGGCGGTCGAAGTGGATGATGCCGATTCGTTTGCTGGTACAGTTCGCGATTCCCCTTACACAGGGGAAGCCGATCGAGTGATCGCCGCCGATCATCAGCGGCAGCGCGCCCGAACTGGCAACGTGGGAGACGCCTTTGGTGATCTGGTCAAAAGACTTCTCCAGATTGGCCGGGATGGTGAACACATCGCCCGCATCGCACAGCGTCATCTGTTCCCGCAAGTCCACACCCATCTCGTAGTTATAAGGCGTATAAAGCGCGGAAATCCGGCGCACACCTTGCGGCCCAAAGCGCGTACCAGGGCGGTAGGTTGTGCCGCCGTCGAACGGGATGCCGAGCACGGCGGCATCATAGCGGCCCACATCGCGAACGTTCTCCACGTAGGGTGCTTTGAGGAATGTGTTGATCCCAGCGAAGTGCGGCAACTCCCCGCGGGAGAAGGTCGGGATGGTCTTGTCAGTCAAGCTGTCTGAACCCGGCAGGCCCATTTCCAGCGCCCACTGCTGCTCCTTGCGCCAAGCGTCCTCGGGCAGCAGGCTTTCGGACTCAGCGGCTTTCCACCCCCGCGTGCCTTTGGCGTTAAAGTCGGGGTGATGGAACCGACGTTCGCGAGCATCAGGGGTCAGGCTGAGCGCCGTCGTTGGGCCAGCGGGGCGTCCATCGTAGCGATGCTGTGGACGGTCGAGGGGGGACGGGACCAGTTTCATGGCTTCGGCTCCTAGTTCTTCAGATCAAGACAGTGTTTGAGGGGCATCGGGTGCGAGCGCTTGGGCCTTTTCCAGATGTGTTTGAACGGGTCGCGGTTTGAGCGCGAGGTCGTAGGTAATCTGCGCCGGGCGCGCCGGATCAGGCTTGTCGAGCACCAGCACCCGGGTGCCCAGAGAGAAGGCTTCAGGCAGGTCGTGGCTGACCATGAGGACGGTCATCCCGCTCTCCTCCCACAGGCTGAACAACAGTTGGTGCATGTCCGCACGGATGCCGGGATCCAGCGCGCCAAAGGGTTCATCCATGAGCAGGATTTTTGGCTTCAGCGCCATGGACTGCGCCAGCGCTAGCCGTTGCTGCATGCCCCCGGATAGCGCGGCTGGAAAGGATTTGGCGGCGTGATCCAGCCCAACGGCGCGGAGCCACGCCATAGCCTCATCCCGCGCCCGCCGCCGCGCTGCACCGAACAAGCGGCCCAGCACGGGACTCTCCCGCAGTTCCAGCCCAAGCATGACATTGCCCAAGCAGGTCAAGTGCGGCATGGCGGAGTACTTCTGGAACACGATGCCGCGGTGCGGGCTGGGAAAAGGGACCAGCGGCGTCCCTTCAAGGCGGACTTCACCCCGATCCGGCGCTTCCTGTCCCAGCAAGATGCGCAGCAAGGTGGACTTGCCGCAGCCCGACGGACCGATGATCGAGTAAAACCCCGACTCCTTAAACGTCAGATTGAGGCCTTCAAAAACCGTGGTCTGGCCGTAACTCTTGCCCAGGTTGTCGATGCTGATGTAAGGCGCGGTGCTTTGGGTGTTCATATCGCTCATCCCTCACGCCCGCCACGCGCCCAAGGGAACAGGCCGCGCCGGACGGCCCACAGGATCAGGTCGATGGCAATGGCCAGCACCGTCACCCAAATCACAATCGGCAGCAGGTTATCGACGTCATAGCGGCGCTTGAGCTTCCAGATGCGCAGGCCGATGCCCTCACGCGCAATCACGAACTCAGCCGCCAGCACAAGGATCCAACCCAGCCCCATCGACACCCGCGTCGCGTCGATCAGGCGCGGCAGGGTTTGCGGCGCGAGCACACGCAGCAGCGCCGTCCACGTGTTGGCGTGCAGCGTCTGCGCCTTGATCAGCAACGAGGGCGGCAGGTTGCTCAGGTGGAGAATCAGGTCGCGCAAGATGACCGGGGTCATGGCAAAGGCGATCATGGCGACGTGGAAGGAGTTGCCAGGAAAACTGAAGAAAAATGGCGTCAGCGCAATCGCCGGGACATAGGCGAGCGCGACATTAAAGCTGCCGACAGCGAGCCGACTGTGCCCCGACATGGCCCAAAGCATAGCGCCGACAAACGCCAGCGTCATGGCGATCAGAACCCCGGGGATGAACCGGCTCAGCGTGGCGATCGTGGCCTTGCCCATGGCGCTGCGCAGCGGGTCAACGTGCTGCGGGGCATCGGCGCGAGGCTTTTCAGGCTTGATAAAGTTGCGGTGGAAGCCCTGCGCCATAGCGCCCCACGTGGGGTAGAGCTTGTTCGCGATGTTGAGCTTGCCTTTGGCGTCCTTGCAGTCGCCGGCTTCGATGGCGGCGTAAAGGTTCTGTCCGGGACAGAGGCTCCGCGCTTCCTGCATGGCCAGAAACCGCCCGCCAGCGAGTGCGAGAATCACTCCCAGAAACAGTGCTGCGGCCCAGATCGGCGTCAGCATGCGGCGGGGCCGTCGGTTCAGAAGAAGCATGAGAATACCACTACAATACGCGTGCAAGCACAGGGAAAGGCAGAAGCGAGCAAAGGGTTGGTGAGCAAAAGGAAAGAAGGCGCAGGGGCCGGCGGTGAACCCGACTCAACCCCTGCGCAGCACTCTTGGTCCCAAGCGCCTAGAGCATGCCCTCGATGTACATCTTCATGAACGAGCTATCGAAGCGCAGCACCACGTTCTCAGCCGCGCCGATCGTGGTCCCGTCCGGGAAGGCAACGCCAACCGGCTCCAGCGGTAGCAGGTCTTCGGGGGTCACTTTCAGCAGCCACTCGTGGACGATTTCCATGGTGGCTTTCAGGCCTTCATCTTCGGCCAGCGCAACCGCGCCAACGCCGTCATAGAACATCTCGGTCGAGGCAAGCTGTGCTTCATAGCCCGCCAGATCCGTGCCCGAATCAATGCCCATGGCTTCACGCGCTGCCGCGCCTTCTGCGCTGTCTTCGGCCATCAACGCCATGACTTCATACCAAGCACCAACCAGCGCCTTACCGAAATCTGGGTTGTCTGTCAGAACGTCGGTGTGAACGTTCAGCATGTCGATGATTTCGCCGGGGATCGCGGCGCTGTCGAAAACGTTGGTCGCCGTGCCCGTGTCAACCAATTCGGAAACAATGGGGTTCCACGTGACCACAGCATCGGTTCCACCCGCAGCCCACAGCGCGGCCAAATCCGCGTCAGAGGTGTTGACGGGAATAGCGTCCGCCAGACCCTTCATTTGCATGGCGCGGTCAAGCAAGTACTGGGAGACCGACAGCTCAACAAGGTTCACTTCTGCGCCCGACAGGCTTTCCAGCGACGCCCCATCGCGGGTGAGGACCGCGTCGTTGCCGTTGGAGTAATCGCCGATGATCAGTGCCGTGGTGTCGATGTTGGTGAAGCCGGGAATGGCGAGGATGTCCATGTTCGTCGCCGTCACCGCATCAAAAGCGCCGGAGGTGAATTGTTCGATCGACGGGATGTAGTCGAGGCGCTCGACGTCAATACTGATGCCGTACTTATCAGCCCATTTGTCGAGGATGCCGCTGTCATCGGCGTAGCCCCACGGCATCCAGCCGACGTAGATAGACCACGCCAATGCGAAGTCGGACTTGGCTTCAGCCTGCACGGTGGACGCGGCGAAGAAGGGGGAGGCAGCAGCGATGGCCGCTACAAGGATCCGGTTCATGTCTTTGTCTCCAAAACCAATATAATAAAAAGTTCAGAAGACAGAGCGCGGCCTAAGAGTTAGGTGAACGGAACCATCCGCATCTCCATCCTCCCGGGCTTTTGTCCCGCCGTGGACCTCACGCTTGAACGAGAGGCTGGCTCTCTCGGACCAGACGCCTTTGACAGCCGGAACCCTAGAACCAATTAACATCATTGACGGTATTGAGACGGCAACGAGGGTCAATGAGGATGCAGGGAATTTGCGCACTTATTGGGCAAAAGCGCGAACAAATTCCTCCAATGACTGAAATTTGTGCAAGCTCGCGAGACTTTTCGCCCGTAAGAATGCCACCAGCGCTCGCTTGACGCCCTTGCCCCCACCGATAAGCGCCACAACGCCGTCGCCGCCGCTGACGCAGCCGCAGCCGCATGCGACTTCACCTAAGCCAGCCCCCTAAAGCCACTCCACCGCTGGGTGGCACGCGCCTTTCTGTGGGCTTGCGCCAAGAATGAATGGCGGACCAAGTATCCAAGAGTATTTCTCTGTGAAAGAACTCATTGGATTGGCGAAATGAAAATACTTAACGGATTTTTTCCCGCCTAAATGTTGGTACAGAACTTGTTTTCAGCCAATATGACTAAGTATTAACTATTTTGAGCTTTTTTTCAATAAAATTCAGTGTTACCAACATATTTATACACACCTACGCCTCATAAAGCATGTATTAGCCATCGGAATTTAAACAAATTTTCTAATATGTTCTATTTAGACAGTG
>PAFB01000054.1 GCA_002700865.1 Rhodospirillaceae bacterium | reverse complement strand
GCTCTCGCCGTGTTGGCGACCGCTGTGTCTCCTGCAGGCGCCCACCCGCACAGTCACGCTCCTGTCGTCCATGCGCCCAAATGGGTCCAGTTAGATCCTGAGTCGGTAATTTCCTTTAGTGCAGGCGGTGACACCTTCACGCTCTGGAATACGCACCAGCGCGGTCTGTTTGGGTTGGAACTGATTGAAATTCACGATGACAGCGGGGCCGCTGTGGCCGGTTGGTGGTCAAGCCGAGGGTGGTGTTTCACGGCTCAGGCCATGGAAACCAAGGCATGTTTCAGTGGTGATGACCAGTTGAGCCGCTTTGCCGGCGTCAAACTCGCCAATGCCTCTTACGCGCGCCCGGTCACGATCCGCGGTACCAGCTACTCGCCCGAGGCTTCTACGGAGTTCTGTGATCACTACACCTTACTCGAAGCCAAGATCTCAATGGATGATTCCGGCAACTGCGATTACGACATCGATTAGCCCTGAGCATCGAAAGGTTCAGAAAATGACACGTTTGAAAACCCTTGCCATGATCGCAGCGGTGGCTGTTTTCGGTGCCGTCACACCGGCACAAGCCCATCCGCATCACATGGCCGAAGAGGAAGTCATGTCGTTCCTGCACAACGGTTCAACCCTCACCGTCTGGAATACACACCAGCGCGGTATTCTTGGGAATGAATTGATCGAAGTGCGGGATGCGGCCGGCAATACTGAGGGTAGTTGGTGGTCGATCACTGGGTGGTGCTTCACTGCCCACGCCGTCAATAATCATCCCTGTTGGCATCCGAACGGGTATATTGCGCTGATTAAGGACCGCTTGCGCGGACCCGTTACTGTGACCACACGGGCCTATTCAGGCAGCGCGGCAAGCCCGTCCACAGATTTTTGTGACCACTATACCCAGCTTGAATATACCGTTTCCGGTGACACCTCGGGCGCTTGCGGCCATGAAGACGGCTTGGCTTTGCCCAGTTGGGCCGAGGACTAATCAGTCCTGATAAAATCAATCAGCCGCGCTGACGTTCAACGCTTTCAATAGATGGCGCAGAGCGCAGTGTGGCGATGATGACGTTGAGCTGGCGCAGGTCATCAACTTCCACGTCCACCAAAGTTTCAAAAAAGTCTGTCTGGCGGTTCAGAAACTTGAAGTTCAGGATATTGCCACCGGTCCGCCCGATCAGCGTCGTGAGCGTTCCCAGGGCGCCCGGCTCGTTACTCAGAATCACCCGCAACCGACCAACGTGCGGGGTTTCCGTGCTGGTTTCCCAGCCAACTTCCAACCACCGCTCGGGCTGCTCGTAGAAGTTTACCAGGTTGTCGCAGTCGATGGTGTGGATGGTGATGCCCTTCCCCGTCGCCACAATACCAACAATCCGCTCGCCAGGCAGAGGGTGACAGCAGCGCGCGAAGTGAACCGCCATGCCCTTGATCAGGCCCTTGAGTTCAACCTTGGTCGGGTCAGTCTGGCCGCGTTCGAAGGTCTCACCGGATTTGAGACGGTCCAGCACCCGCTGTTCCTTGGAACGCGCGCTGTTTTCGCGGGCAATGCCGGGGAAAAGGGTGCGAACGACGTCTCCAGCCGGGATCAGGCCGGCACCAACCTGCGCAAGCACGTCCTCCCCGCTCTCTAATCGCCATTTCGGAGCGATACCGTCCAGCGCCTTTTCCTTGGCCTCGACCTCATTCATCCGATACGCCCGGGCCAAAATCTGACGGCCCAGCGCGACATGCTGATCGCGTTCAGCGTTCCTGATGTAGCGCCGGATAGATGCACGCGCTTTGGCCGATACAACGATATTCAGCCATTCGGGGTTGGGCGCTGCGTTCTTGGAGCGCAGGATATCCACCTGATCCCCGTTGCGGAGTACCGTGTGAAGCGGCCTGATCTTGCCATTGATCTTGGCGCCGACGCATGTATTGCCAACGTCTGAGTGCACAGCATAGGCAAAATCAACGACCGTCGCGTCGGCAGACAAAGAGATAAGGTGCCCGCGCGGCGTGAAACAAAAAACCTGATTCTGGAACAGATCAATTTTGGTGTTGTCGAGGAACTCTTGCGGGTCCTCTGATTGTTCCAGCAGGTCGATGAGTTGCTTAACCCAGTTATAGTTGTCGCCAGTGGCTAAGTCCGCGGAGACCGTACCATCCTTGTAAGCCCAGTGCGCCGCCAACCCCAGCTCGGCCCGGCGGTGCATATCCTGGTTTCGAATCTGCACCTCAATCGACTGGTTTTCAGGACCGATTACCACCGTATGGATCGACTGATAGCCGTTGGGTTTGGGCGTGGAGATGTAGTCTTTGTAGCGCCCCATGCGGTGCGAATATTTTGCATGCAGCGCGCCAAGCGCTGCGTAGCAATCCCCCAAGGACGGGACGATAACCCGGAAAGCAACAATGTCAGATAATTGACCCAGATCGAGGTCTTTGGTCTGCATCTTTTTCCAAATCGAATAGGGCGTCTTGATGCGGCCATTGATTTCGATGTTTTTCAGCCCGGCCTCGGTAACGTCTTCGCGCAGCTGTCGGATGATGTCGACCGTCAGGGCGTCGCCCTGCTCGCGCAGGAACTCTGTGCGTTGCAGGATGGACTCGCGGGCCTCTGGCATCAGTTGGGAAAAGGCGAGATCCTCGAGCTCCTCGCGCAAATCAACCATCCCGATCCGGCTCGCCAGCGGCGCGTAGATCTCCAGCGTTTCAGTCGCAATCCGCGCCCGCTTTTCGGCTTTGTTGATGAAGTGAAGGGTGCGCATGTTGTCGAGGCGGTCGGACAACTTGACCAGCAGCACGCGAATGTCACGCGACAAGGCCAGCAGCAGCTTTCGGAAGTTTTCGGCCTGTTTGACTTCGTTACTGGTTTCTTCGAGGTGGGTTAGCTTGGTAACGCCCTCAACCAGCTCCCCCACCGTGGGGCCAAACATCTTGCAAATGTCTTTGTTGGTGGCGTCTGTGTCTTCGACGACGTCGTGCAGCAAAGCGGTTGCGATGGTCGCAGGGTCGAGTTTCTTCTCAGCCAGATAGAGCGCGACACGAACAGGATGGATGAAATAAGGATCGCCGGAAGCGCGCCGCTGTGGCGCGTGCATGGTCTCAGCGTAATCGTAGGCCGCTGCGACAACGGACGTATCAAAGTCAGGGTGCGCCAGTTGCACCCGACTGAGCAGCTGTGCCCGGGTCGAAGGACCCAAGCACTGCGGCGTTTCGCCGAACTCGGCAAGGGGGACAGGCACGGTAGCGGCTAGTCCTCCTCGATCACCACGTTCTCAAAGCGCATGCCGCCATCGAGGACGGAGGATGACGCTGGACGACCACCAAACGGCGAGAAGTCCTGTAGCATGGGGTTTGTTGGCTGCTGCTGCCGACGCTGTGCGGAGAAGTCCGGCAGCTCGGTCAGCTCCTCAACCTCGACGTAGCGCTGCAGGGTGCGAACGTAGGCGTCGCGGAGCTCATCCTGGTCAATGCGCTGACCTGCGAGTTCGCGCAGTGCAATCACTGAGTTCTTGTCGTTGTCCCGTGCAACTTCTGGGGAGATACCGCCGGCGAGCTGACGGGCGCGCTGCGCGGCCAGAATAACAAGCTCAAAGCGGTTCGGGATTTCTTCGATGCAGTCTTCAACGGTGACGCGCGCCATTGGTTCTCACTATCATGTCAGTCGTGGAAATTACCCCATAGATTAAGCGCAAAACCAGATTTTGCCAACAATGCCGAATCGCATTCCTGCCTATCCAGCTTTAGGCGGTCTTATCTTGGGGCTTGGGCGTCAAACCAGCCGGCCAAATCGGCGAGGAATTCTTCGCGACACAGCTCGTTGTGTAGCTCGTGATTCATGCCCTCATAGAGCTTCATCGACACGTCCGTCAGACCTGCGGCGCGGAGCGAGTCTGCCAGCGCTGTAACCGCTTTGCCCTTCTCCCCCATGGGACAATTGCCGCCTGAAGCGATCCAGATGGGAATATCGGAGCGAATGGACGCGATGTTTTCAGGCCGCACCCGCTTTTTGAGCGCATGGCCCAGATCGACCCAATGCTGCGCAGACGCAGGGAAGTTCATCATCGGGTCAGCCTCGGCGGCAAGGATCACCTCTGGATCGTGGCTGAGCCATTCCGAGCGGTACTGCTGCATGCCGATTTCTTTGGCGAAGGCCTGCATTACAAGTGCATCGGTCCAGGTCGCCGCGCCGCGCGCGCCTTTGACCATGCGTTGAACCTGAACCACCAAATCAATCGCCCGATGGCGCAACGCAAGGGGTCCGCCTGTCGAGCCCAGCAGCACGGCCCCTTGCCACAGGCTGGAGTTTTCCATCAGCAGGTCTTGAGCCATTAGTGAACCCAGTGAGTGGCCCAGCAGGAACAGCGGCAGCAAAGGTTGCTCAGAGCGGATCAACTCGCGCAGGATTTCAAAGTCGGCCAGACACTTGTTCCAGCCATCATGGTCGGCCATATGCCCGGGAATACAGTGCTCTTCGCGCGCTTCGGGGACCGGGCTGAAGACTGTTTCGCCGTGTCCGCGCAGATCGGGGGCGTAAACGATGAAGCCGTTGTCGGTGAGCACTTGAGCGACATGGGTGTAGCGGGCAGCGTATTCGCCCTGACCGTGCAACAGTTGAATCACGCCGCGCGCTGCCAATATGTCATCGGGCGTCCACTGGATCAGATGGATGGAAAGCCCATCACAACCCTGTATGCGTCGCGTCGCTGTCTGCATTAACCTTGATCCCTTCACTCGCAGGTCGTAATTATGCGGCGTCGAGGCATTAACACTCTAGCCCACTGAAGGCCACCCACAGATGAACCCATTGCTAAAATTCGCCCTGGAACTAGGCCCCATCATAATCTGGGTCGTACTGGGACGCCTGATCAAAGGCGTTGAAACCGACTTTGGCAACGGACAGGCAATCGCTTTGGTCGCGCTGTTGGTCATGACCACGATTTCCGTGACGTGGCTGTGGCTGGCGGAACGCAAGGTGCCTTGGTTGCCGCTGGTGTCCGCTTTGGTGCTGATCCCCATGGGTGTCTTGTCGTTGGTGACGGGCAACCCGAACTTCGTCATGATCAAACCAACGATCATGTGGTTGGGCTTGGCTGGCGTCTTCGCTGGGTTCCTGCTTGCTGGACGCAATCTATTCAAATTGCTGATCGGTGAACGCATGCCCACGGAGTTACCAGATCAAGTCTGGAACAGTATGGCATGGGGCTATATCACCATTTTTCTTGTTGGCGCTGTGGCCAATGAAAGCTTGCGGTTTTTCATCAACCGCATGGAAATTCCGGCTGAAGAAATGCTTGTCCCGTACGGGCAATACAAGCTTTTCATCGTCATTGGTGTGATGGTTCTCTCGCTCGTTGCCTTGCTGCCCATGGGACGCCACCTCGCCGCCATGGAAGCCGAAGACGGTGATGAGGAAGTAAGCTAGAGCACAGATGCAGGGGCTGGCCCTTCTAACAGGGCCTCCGCCTCTCGAAGCAAAGCCCCTTCATCAGCGTTTGCGCCAGCTGCCAAGCCCTGCCGGTCATCCTGCAACCGGGCAATCACTGCCCAGCGCAACAAGGCCAGCGCTTCCCACCCCCGCAAGCGCGGACTGTCCTGCTGGGACAGGGCATTCAACAGGGCTTGCCGTGTCATCAGCCCGCTCGCTGTCAAATCTGGCCGGCTGTAGCGCCAGGGTGATGACAGCATCCAGCCGATATCCGCTTCAACTGGGCGGTATCCGGCGAATTCCCAGTCCAAAACCGCGCTTAAAAGCCCCCCATCAATCAGCAGATTTCCGGTGCGAAAATCGCCATGGGCAAGGCAAAGCCGGTCAAAGCCAAGCTCGGCGACCGCTGCCATGATCGATCGCGCCCGCTGGGGGTGCTGCAACTGGTCTAGCCAAGGCGTGCTGGCGAGACAGTAATCATTGATCGCCATACGAAGCCAGCTTGCCTGATCCTCGCCTTTGAAATCGAAGCCTGTTTGTGCCTGCAATTGTTTGAGCTGGTTTGTGACTTCGGCGCGAAAGTCGGGCGCATTTTCCGCCAACGCCAAGACCGCCAACCGGTCGGCGCAG
This sequence comes from Rhodospirillaceae bacterium, assembly GCA_002700865.1. Classification (GTDB taxonomy): domain Bacteria; phylum Pseudomonadota; class Alphaproteobacteria; order UBA7985; family UBA7985; genus UBA7985. The sequence continues at coordinate 3,690 of PAFB01000054.1, read as the reverse complement.
CCTTCGCTGTGGGTCATAAGCATGGCCTGCGTGTCGGCGTGCAAAACAGCAGGGACTTTCAGACCAGCCCGCCACGCCATCGTTTGGGCAAGGGCTTCGCCAACGAAGCCGCGACGCAGCCAATGCCCCTGCCCGCGCTGGCGAAACACCAGTCGCTCGCCCGTATCTTCACGCGTGACCTGCCAGTGCAGATTGAGCGCGCCTTCCCCCACCCGTTCACCGACGCTCACGGGAATATCGCGGGTCGCACACCAGGATGCGATGGCAGCTTTATCATAAGGCAACTTGGCACCGGCCTCGCTCAAGGCTATTTCACTCCCATGCGCTGGCGAACAATCATACTCATTCTGGTCATCCTGATTGGCCTCCCTGTCTACATCTGGCTTGCCATGGCAGCTTTGTCCCTGATGCCGCAAGGGTGGCCTATCCTGTTAAAGACACCGTTTTACCTGATTGCCGGTATCCTGTGGGCTTTCTTCCTACCGCCGTTGTTTAAGTGGAGTGCCAAAGACCCCAACAGCCAGTTCGATCCGAAGTAATCCACCTGCATGACACCGCTTACACCCATTCACCATGATCTCGTTCTTGCCGGGGGTGGTCATGCCCACGTGGAAGTTCTGCGGGCTTTGGCTATGAAGTCGGTTCCGGGGCTCCGGGTAACACTGATCAGCCGGTCGCGGACCGCGATTTATTCCGGCATGGTGCCCGGCTATGTTGCCGGTCAGTATGCGCTCGATGAGATATCCGTGAACCTCGACCGTCTCTGTGTGTTGGGCGGGCATCGTTTGATCGTTGCTGAGATTGAGGGTCTGGATCCGATAACACAGACCTTCTCTCTGCGCGGGCGGCCTGACATTGCTTTTGACACTGCATCGATCAATGTTGGCTCCACCCCGGATCTGGACGCGATCCCGGGCGCTGCCGACCATGCTACGCCCGTAAAGCCAATCGAGGGCTTCGCCCGCCGGTTTGAGGCCCTTCAGGCCAAAGCACAGGCACGCCGCATTGCCATCGTTGGCGCAGGTGCGGGCGGGGTTGAGCTGGCCTTGGCGCTGTCGGCAAAAAGCCCGGACCGGCAATTATGCTTGATTGATCATCATGATCGCTTGCTCCCCCGCCTGCCCCGCGCTGCGGGCCGATGGGCAGAGCAAAGGCTCAACGAGCGTGGCGTGACCCTGCAACTCGGCGCGCGCGTTGACGAAATCACCGGCCAAGGCCCGACAATCGACGGCGCCCTGAACCCTGCTGACCTAACCTTGCTGGTGACAGGCTCAAAAGCCCCAGACTGGGTGGGCCAAAGCGGTTTGGCGTGCGATGAGAAAGGGTTCATGCAGGTTGACGCCACCTTGCAATCAATCTCCCATCCCGCCGTCTTTGGCGCGGGCGATTGCGTGCACTACACGGCCTTTCCCCGCGAAAAGGCTGGCGTGTTTGCCGTGCGTGCTGGACCGGGTCTGGCTGACAATCTGCGCCGCCGCTCTGAAGACAGCCGCCCCCGTCCGGTGTCTATGCAACAGCGCGGTTTGCAACTCATCGGCGACGGAACCGGCGGGGCCTGTGCCATCTGGGGACCCTTTGCCCTGAGCGCTGCCTCGGGCGCGCTGTTCGCGTGGAAAGACCGTATCGACCGGGTTTGGATGGAGCGCTACAACGCCTTTGGTCAAGCCATGGTCGAGGCGATGGAAGCCAAGCCTGAAACCATGCGCTGCTCGGGCTGTGGCGGCAAAGTTGGCCCCGCTGTGCTTCGAGACACCATGGGTTCGCTGGCACTCTCGGGTGACGTGGCGGCGCTCTCTGACACTCATGTCGGTTCAGTCGATCTCATCCGTGATGCCTTCGATGACCCCTTCGTCTTCGCCCGAATTGCAGGAATTCACGCGCTCTCCGACCTCTACGCTGCCGGTGCAACAAACCCACGCATGCTGTCGGCCCTTACCCTGAACTACGCAAAACCCCGGGTTCTAGGCCGTGATCTTGAGCAATTGCGTGAAGGATTGGCGAGCCTTGGCGTGGCGATTGTTGGCGGTCATACCGCCGAAGGCGCGGAGCTATCCGCTGCTTTAACCGTCGTTGGTGACAAGGCCGCCGCCAAAGAACCCGCACAAGCTGGCGACGCGCTGATCCTGACAAAGCCCTTGGGGGTCGGTCTGGTTCTGGCCGCCCGCATGCTGGGCAAGGTGTCCCCCCTGCACGTGCAAACAACCTTTGACCATTGCCAACAGGATAACGCCGCCGCAGCGCGTGTGTTGAGCAACTATGCGGTGCGTTTGCGGACTGATGTTACCGGCTTTGGTCTGCTGGGCCATCTGCAAACCGAACTCCCTGCCGGTATCGGGGCGCGGATCGACGCGCAAAAGATCCCGACGCTACCGGGCGCTTTGCATGCCTATCACGCCGGTGTCCGCCCAAGCATCCTCGCGGCCAATCAGAGCGCCACAGCGTCGCTGCTTAGCGGTACTTTAAGCCCGGATGTCAGCGCTTTGCTCCACGATCCGCAAACCTCGGGCGGCTTGCTGGTATCCGTCGCCAGTGATCAAGCCGATGCCGTGGTGACGGCGCTGCGCGCCGCTGGCTACCCCCACGCAACCATCGTTGGTGTCCTGACAAGCCCGGGTATGGGCAAGGGCACGGGTAAAGTGGAGGTGAGCGGACAATGGGGGTAACGCGCGTCGAAGACTGGACCGGAGGCTTTGATGCCATCATCGACGTGCGCTCGCCTGCGGAGTTTGCAGACGACCACATTCCCGGCGCGATATCGCTGCCAGCCTTATCCAACGAGCAGCGCGCCCACGTCGGCAACCTTTACAAGCAGGTTTCCGCTTTCGAAGCCAAAAAAGTAGGGGCAGCGCTGATTTCCCGAAACATTGCGCACCACATCGAGCAATACTTTATCGATAAACCCGGCGGCTTCCGTCCGCTGGTTTATTGCTGGCGCGGCGGTCAGCGCTCAGGGTCCGTTGCGCTCGTGTTGGCTGAGATCGGGTTTCGACCGCACACTCTGATCGGTGGTTACAAAGCCTATCGCCGCAGCGTTTTGAGCCAGGTTGAGACAGTGCCGCCCCGGTTCAACTATCGCGTGGTTGGAGGGCGAACCGCGACGGCCAAGACCCGGTTTCTGGAGGCTTTGGCGCAAGCAGGCGCGCAAGTATTGGACCTCGAAGGGCTCGCCAACCACAAAGGGTCGATGTTTGGCCTGACACCGGGCACAGAGCAGCCCTCGCCGCGCGGTTTTGAAAGCAGGATAGTTGACGCTTTGCGCCGCTTTGACCCGGAAAAGCCGGTGTGGGTTGAGTCTGAGTCGCCGAAGATTGGCCAGCTGTTTGTTCCTAAATCCCTGCACGATGCCATGCGCAACGCCCCCGCAATCCGCGTCCATGCCCCCATGGCGGCCCGGGTTCAGCACTCCGTCAACGACTATCGCTCGTGGTTTGATCATCCGGACGAGGTGAAGGCACGGTTAGAGCGGCTGACTTATCGGCATGGTCACGCCATGATTGCAAAGTGGGTCGCGCTGTTGGATGCGCGCGACTGGCACGGGCTGGTCGAGGCGCTGTTGGTCGATCACTATGACCCGGCCTATGCGGGATCGTCGTCGGCCTATGGCTGGGATCAGGGCGAGCCGGTGGAGATGGAAGACCTCTCACCCGAAAACATAAAAAAAGCGGCTGAAGCCGTGCTCCGCCGCTTTTC
>PAFB01000053.1 GCA_002700865.1 Rhodospirillaceae bacterium | reverse complement strand
GAGTGCGGCCGGCGCTGGCGAGAGCGGCGCTCCTCGCACGCTACCCCGAACGGTTTCACGGATTGTCGGCGGACGACGTTCCCTCGGTCGCCGAGCCATTGTCCAGATCCATCTGAACGCTCGTGCCTGCCGCGCCGGACACGGTGAACACGGCATAACCATCTGCCTCGCCCACCACGACGTCGGTTACTGTGATTGTGTCATTGGTCTTTGTTACATTGTCCGAAGTCATGCCCGAGACGTCGCCCACCGTTTGATCACGAATGGTGGCAATCGCCGTCAGGCCGTTACGGTCAACTGAAACTTGGCTGTTGTTATCGATGACAACATCACCGCGCAGGTTCTGAACATCGCCTGTGATGTAGATGGCGGGCCAGACCTGTAAATCAAAGCTGCCGCCGCCCTCGCGCGTGAGCGTGTTTAGGACGGCATCGTGGTTTACTTCAATCAGGACCAACGGAAGCGGTGCCGAGGTTGAGAAGGTGTCATCGCTGTAGGTAAAGGCAACGTCGGAGTCATCGTAGGTAATGGTCGGAACGTTGTCTAAGCCGCTGTAATCATTGGCATCGCCGAAGTTATTGTCGAAGGCACCCGCGCCGCTGTTTATATCGCGAATTAAGGCGTTGGTGCCCGCTGAGCTTGCGCCATCGTCGGTGGAAATACTGCCAAAGATGACCGCACCGCTGGTATCAGGCACAACCACGCCTTGAATTTCGAGGAATGCGCTGGCGTTGCTGACGATTTCGAGGGTGACATCCTTGGGGCTGTCAAACTCACCGCTCCCCTCCAGCCGATCCCCGCGAACCAGAATGTATCCGGCGCTCGCTGTGATCGGAGCCAGCGAGGCAATGGTCACGGTTTTCGTCAACGGTTCAATGACACCGTCAATCTCAACCGCCTCTCCGCTATTGAGCATTTGCTGTTCGAGGGATGAAATCTCTTCGTTGTAAAAAGTAACCAGATCTGGGTTCAGGTAGTTTCCACTGTCATCCTTGTGCTGGTAACGGGCGAGGTTATCTTTCGCGGTTGTGTAAGCATCATACAGCCGGCTTGGCACATCTTCGAAGTTGATGGACAGGTCGAAGTCCAAATCGTACTCCGAAGCCTTGTTTGTAATGTCTGCGTAGTCGGTGACCGACTTCGTGTAACCGGAGCCGTTGCTGGTGAAGATGATTTCACTCTTGACCGTGTCAGTGCTGGTCTTGGATTGGGCGAGGAAGTAGTGATTGCCATCGCTGTCCTCACCTTCGCTAATCTCGATCAACTTCTGACGGTTCTGGCCCGTCTGAACCAACCCGTTGTTGACGACCAGGCCATCGGCACGGGCAAAGCCAGTACCCTGTCCAATATCCGAACTGCCACCGCCCGCAATCGAGTCAATCGCATCGCCGATCGAAGACATCCAGTTGGTTCCCTTGGCCTTGGCATCAAGGTTACCCGCGCCGTGCTTGTCAGCATTCAGATGAATGTTCTGCCCACCCAACAGCTTACCGGTTGAGTGAATTTCAATGACGTTGGAAACGATGAAACGGATTTGGGTTTCCAGATCGTTGATTGGAATCAGCGATCCGGCAAAATTATCAACCCGCGCTTTGAGCTGCGAAATCGTAATGTCGTTGTATCGGTCAGTGCCCGCGCTGAGGTGCATGTCATAGATGGCTTCGATGCTGCCATAGACATCAATGCGGTTTTCCGGGCGGATGTTGATTATGGCATCGCCCAGAGCAACTGTTCCAACGCCATAAGTCTCCGAATAGGACTGCAAGAAAACGTCGGCAAAGGTCTGAGCCTCCAGCTCCACTTCCCCGCCTGAGACAATCACGGCGTTGGCACCAATATCGATCTCCGCGACCATGTTGTCGGCGTTCAACTTGGTGAAGGCTCCGGCGCCAGAAAGGGCCCCGCCCGTGAAGAGCGTTACTTCATCGTTCACGTTTATGGTGTTGGTCGCCGTAAGCACGACCGCGCCTGCTTCTGGAAGCACGGTCGTCGGTGCTGCGAATATCGTTTCCAGCGTGCTGTAGTTATCTATGTCCACAAGCGTGTTGAGCGCAATGTCGATGTCGCTCACCGCAGCAGCAGCTGCCGCCAGACCGCCGGTGTTACCATTGATGTTGACATCCGCAGCCGCTGCCCGGAACGCCTGATTGGTGGCTGACACTTCGATATGGTCTGCCGTGATTGCCGCCCCAGCGCTATCGCTGTCATCATCGCCAACCCGTGCCGTTACGTCGGCATCGACATAAATATCTGCATCTGCACCCGACCCGGCGATCAGACCGTAGCTTTGGGTCATGACGTAGGCATCTGGACGCGCGGTGTGCAGGGCGCTCAACGTGAATTCACCGGTCACGGTATCGACGGTTCCATCCTGCAGATGAACATAGATGTCAGCCCCGTCGCCAACCTCGGCCAGCACAGTCGAGTCAATCTCGACCAGTGGGCGGGCGGCGGAACCCGACACCAAACCACCCGAACCAGCTTCGGTGACCGCTTCAGAGGCAACCGTTCCGCCGGCAAGGACGTTCATCTCGCTGGAATAGACCGTTACGTCACCGACCAACGTTTCAATTGTGGTATCAGACTCCGAAGTTGAGACCGAAGAACCCGCACCGATCAAACCACCCGCCGCCGAGTTGGCCTCAGCTCTCAAGTCAAGATTGCTGCCCGTGGAGATGGTAATATCTTCGGCGTAGCTGCTGCTGCTGCCGATGGTTGTGGCGGATAGCAACTGGGCGGAAACGGTCTCTCTGGCATCGACGTAGGCTTCAGTCGAAGCAACACCAATGAGCAGGCCGCCTGCCGAGGAATTACTGACCGCTTCTGCTGTGCGCTTGCCATTGGACAAGGCGCTGCTGCCCGCATGCACGGTCAACTTCCGCACGGTAAACTGACCTGATGAGCCACCCGCAGAAGCCGAGATTGTCGGCGAGGTATTAACCGTTGACTGGTTCACCCCCATCGATAAACCCGTCGAAATCGACATCCCCTCAGACAGCGCCTTCGCACCAATTTCCGCGTCCGCGTCTACGGTGACTTCGTCGGCGGTGACTTGGCTGTAATTTGTCAGGTAGGCAGAGACATTCGGATTGACGGTAATCGTATTCACACCGCCCGAAGCAGCCAGTGCGATCAGGCCCAGCGATACAGAAACCGCCGCTGTTTCGGTGTAAATATCGGGGCGACTGATGGCGCTGATGCTTATGTCGCCACTCACATCAAAGGTATCGTCGCTGCCCGAGCCGTCTGCATAGGCCGTCACGGTGTTCCCGTGATTGGTGATGGTTTCAGCACCAGACCCTGCGAGTGTAATGCCGACACTGAAGGAAGCGGCGACAGAAGCCGCGACGGAGAGGGAATTCAACGTGCTGGTATCATCGGCCAGAACCGACACGTCTGTTGCTTCAATTGAGGAGTCGTAAATCGACGCCCGGATTGTGTTGGCCACTGTGTTTTCCGCCAGAGAAACGGCGATGGAAACCGATCCGCCGTACATACCAAAGGAGGCAGAAATGGAAACCGCACCGACGAAGCTGTCGATGGTGCTGTTGTCGTAGGCCTTTACCGTGACGTCGCCGTCAACATCGACTTCTGACGTGTTGATGTAGGCCAGCGAGCTGTAGCTAAGCGTGTTATCAGCATCAGCGCCGGTGCCCGCCGCGGCAAAGCCCACGGCTCCGCCTGCAATTGCCGCTGCGATGGCAATAACTTCGGCGTTAATCGTGGCGTTTTCGATCTGGCTCTTTACGTTGACATCGTTGCTGGCATGGATGGTGGAGTTTTGGATCGAAGCAAATACCCCGTCGCTTGCGCTCGAACCAATGGTGTTCTCCGCCACGGCCACACCAACACCTACGGCGATACCAACCGCTCCGATGGAAATTGAAGCCGCGGCGGAAATGATCAGCGCGTCGATCTGCGCATCGCTGGTTGCAATAACGTTCACATCCGCTGCGCCATTGGTGCCCGTGCTGGACCCTTCGATATTCGACGTCAGGATATTCGCCGTTGCTGACGAGTTGATGGTGTTTTCAGCAAAGGCCCCGGCGCCTGCGAGACTGATGGCCACGACACCGGCTGAAATCGCGAGCGCGGCGGCAGCGGAGGTCGCTTTTATCGAGGCGGTGTTGTCTGCCAACACGTCGATGTTGTTGGTCGCAGCAAGACGAGCACTGGTCCCATTAACGCCTCGAATTTCAGCCAGGACGTCGGTTTCAATCTCGTTGAGCGCGAGCGAGACGCCCACCGATACGGCAACACCCACTTTGCCGAACGCTGCCGCGACAGCAGCGGCCCCAGCGAAGGCTTTGATGCTGGAATTGTCCGTGGCGAGAACGTCGATATCGTCCGCCGTGATAACCACGCTGGCCTGCGAATTACCGTCGATATAGGCTTGGATGCTGCCACCGATCTTGTTGTTCGCGTCCACGCCAGAGCCAGCGATGCCGACACCCACTTTACCCGCCCCCAGCGCCACGGCACCGGCAAAGACGATGGTGTTGATGGTCTGTTCACCGGTTGCTTCGACAGTCAGATCACCAGCTGCATCAACGCTTGAGGTCGAGATAAAGGCGGTGATTTTTCCACTGTCGCTGACCGCGTTGCCCTGCAAGTCATAGCCGATGTAGTTGTTTGCAATCGCCACCCCGACCCCAACGCCAACCCCCGCTGCGCCAAGACCCACGGCAGCGGAAACGGCCAGAACAGCAGAGGAAATCACGCTCTTGGAGCGGGCATCGACGGTAATATCACCAGACTGGGCTTCGAGGGTTGAACCGGTTACTGACGCCGTGATCTGGCCCCGAATGGAGTTCGTGGTAACGGCGCCTGCCCCAGCAATGGCAAAGCCCACTTTACCGCCGCCAATGGCCACAGAAGCAGCCATTGCAATGGCGTTGATCGTGGATTTGTTGATGTAGAAAACATCGGAGATCAGGCTGAGCTCCCAGCTGCTGCCTTCTTCGTCGACCACGAGCCAACCGGTGCCGGACGCCTCGCGGTTATTGTCGCTGTTTGGATCGCTGGTTGTGCTTTGGGTCTCAGCAATCTGAATGTCACCGACAACCTCAGCGCCTTGAGCCACCATTCGAGCCTTAAGGTCGGAAAGTGTGCTGGCCACCGTCGCTTCTTCTGTGTCCGAATAGGTGCCGTCTTCGTTGGTATCGCCAAGAATGGCGTTATCGAGGTTGTTGGTTACGGTCGCTGCACTCGTGCTGCCAAAGTCGAGGGCAACCTGGCTACTGGTTGCGCCAGCAAGCGGCAGCTCAGGGTTGGAAGCGGTCACGTAAATACCTGCCGAGTGCCCCCCCGCCGAGGAAGTGCCAACCCCACCGGTAAGCACGGAACCGCCGTCAACCGTTGCAGAGACAACATTGGCGATTTCGTTGGTCGCAATGGAAATACCGATCGACAGCGCCACACCCACAGAGCCAAAGGCGGCCGCAACGGACGCTGCGAGCACCACGGAATCAATCGTTGCAATATCATCCGCGTTTACGGAGATGTTGTAAGCATCGATATCCGAAGCCGTGGAGATGTAAGCCCGAACGTCAGTGTAGATTGTGTTATTGGCAGACGATCCCGTGCCAGAGAGCGCAACGCCAGTTTTACCGATCCCAACGGCCACCGAACCGGCGAGCGTCACTGCCTTGATCGACTGTTCGCTGCGGGCGTCCACCCAAACCTGATCAGCGGCATCAACGGTCGAAGCAGAAATCCCGGCCTGAACCGACGCTCCGGCGTCGCCTTCGTTGATCAGCTGCCACAGGCTGGTGTCAGCGTAGTCCTGCTGGCGCAGATCGAATTCACCCATGGAATCAGACGTGTAGCTGTCCGAGCCAAGCACGTTTTCGGACTCAGTGACGGTGTCACCGATATAGAGATAAATATCGCCCGCACGCGCGCCACTATCGATCTTCACCTTGGTCGTGTCTTTGACCAGCGTCGTGACTTCTTCGTCGGTCGTGGAATGATGGTAGGTGTTGGCCGTGCTGAAATCGACCGCAGCGTCGGTGTCGGCCAGTTGGCTTACCCCGATATAGTTGGTCGCCACCGACACACCGATTGACGCACCCACGCCCGTGCTGCCTGCCCCTACGGCCAGCGTACCAGTAATGATCGTGGCGGCGATGCTGCCTTGGGCGTTGGAAAGCACCTGAACGTCGGCGGACGTTGACGACACAGTGCTCGAAGCGATCAATGCGCTCGTGGACGCGTTCAGGCGGTTTTTGGCAAAGGCACCCGCGCCGCTGAGGGCCGTGGCGGTTTTACCAAAGGACGCCGCCAGCGAAGCAGCAGCGGCGATGGCTGAAATCTGCGAGGCATCCTGTGCCTGCACCAGCACATCACCCACACTGGCGGTAACTTCTGCGCCACTGCTGATCGTTGCCAGCAGCGTACCGTTTGTTTCGTTGTGCGAGAAGCCAACGCCAATGGAAATCGACGTTGCCGTCGCACCGATTGCACCGGCGAGCGAGGCCGCGGCGGTCAGTGAGTTGATGGTACTGGTATTGTCCGCCGTTACGCTAACGCTCTGACCACTGACGCCGCCTGTTTCCGTGTCGTGCTGATCATGGATTTCGGCGGTAACGTTTGTGTTGATGGTATTGAGGTTGATCGACCCCGAGCCGGAGAAGGCCACACCTGTCTTTCCGGCGGCAATCGCCAGCGATGCCGCAAAGGTTTCAGCAGCGATGGCCGCGGCATTGTCTGCGTCAACGATGATATTTCCAGCCGACGACACCGCACGGGAATCCTCGATTTTGGCCGAGATTTGGCTCGCCGCACTGTCGGTGCCAATTTCGTTGTTGCTGATCGCCACACCCATGGACAGACCAACGCCGGTTTTGCCTGCGCCCATAGCCAGCGATGCAGACAGCACTGAAGCAGATATCCCCGCCTCGCTTGATGCCTGAACGGTAATTGCGCCTGTCGTATCGACGTCGGATTGATTCTGGATCGCAGCGTTGGTCTTGGTCGTGATTGAGTTTTCAGCGTAGGCCCCCGCTCCACTGATCGCCACACTTGACTTGGCGCTGAGCGTAACCCCGACCGCAGCTGCAAAGGCCAGCGATTTGATGGTCACTGTGCTGATGTGAAGATCACCGTTGTCCTGGAGCACGACCTCCATGGAACGGCCATCTTGCATGATCACAAGCCACGTATCTTCGGCGACCTTAACCAGCCGGATTGCCTCATCGCTGTCGATGCTGTTGTACGGCCCAGACAAGCTGGCCAGAGCGGTGTTGATCTTGGTTTTGATCGAATCAAGGATGGTTTGTGCGTCTGAAGTGACGCTGTGCTCGCCCGCAATCCAACCGGCGAGATCCTCAACTTCCATACTCGCGGTATCAAGGTCGGTTTCCGCCTCTGACTGGCTTGACGCGAAGTCATCAACCGTAAAGGTCGTCGCCCCGCGGGTGTAAGCTCCGACCGTGAGGTCGGTCGCATCAATGTCCGCGCTGTCAACGTAGGCGTTGACCTCGTTCGAGACTTCGTTGGAAGCAACCGTTACGCCGATTGCGATGCTGGTGGCACCGGATGAACCCAAACCAATAGACGCACCGCCACCGGATGCACCCGCACCAACAGACCCTGAGGCACCGCCAGCAAGCGCACTTACGGTTGAGTCGTCATAGGCATTAACGCTGATCGACCCCGCGACCATGCCACCGCTCGCGTTCGTGCCAGTGATGGAGGCGCGTACGTCCGAGGCAATTTTGTTTCGGTTATAGATCCCTGCCCCGCCGAAGGCCCTTCCGTTTTTGCCCGCAGACACAGCAACCGCACCCGCCAGCACCAGCGACGAGATATTCGCCGCGTTCTTGGCCTCAATTACGATTGCCGGTGCAACGGCACTGTGCGCCCGCGTCTCCGTGGTGGAAATTGCTGCCGAGGTCAGCGACTGGTCGCCTGAGCGGGAATATCCAACAGACTTCCATGCTTGCGTGTCGCCAAAGTCTTCGATGGAGAAATCTATGGCGCCATCGTCGGAATCATGGCTGACGCCATCGCCGACATACTCAAAGTAACGCCCGCGATACGTGCCATCGACGACTTTGATGATGTCACCGGCGTTGAGCGTGTAAACGCTGTCGCTAGCGCTGGTGAAGTCTTCGGCGATGGTCTCATCCATCGTCCAGCCGATCAGGTTGTCGGCGACTGAGAAACCAAAGGCTAGTCCCGTGCTCGATTTTGGCCCAACCGTAGCCGATACAGCCGCCGCAACAACTTTTGACTGCACTGAACCGTCGCTGCTGGCGGTCACAGTAATGGCCGGAGAGCTGAGTACGGAATCGGTGATCGAAGCTGTGGTTTTGCCCAGCAACCTGTTCACGGCAACAGCACCGCCAACGGACATTCCGATGGTGTTGTCAGAGGCCCCAAGAGCCACCGTTGCCGATACCGCGCTCGCAACTGAAACGACAGAGCTTTGCCGGTCAGCGGTTACGGTGATGCCCGTTGCCGCCGATAGCGGCGCCGCGTCGCTGCCCGAGCTGCTGATCGAGGCGTCAACATCCGAGCGCAGGATATTGCGGGAGAAGGTCGTGGAAATTGAAACAGCCAACGACTTGCCGACGCCGACCGACACGGCCATTGACGAGTTCGTATTCTCCGCGTTCACCGTGCCAATATCTGAGGCGGAAACCTGGATCAGCCCTTGGGAACTGGCGCTCGATCCTGCCATCGACGCCGCTGCACTGCTTGACCCTCGGTTGAGCGCCACCACCGGGGAGACTGAAATGCCGACGTTATCGCCCAATGACAGCGCGGTCGTCACCGCGGCGCTGGAAATCTTGGCGTCAAGGTCCATGTCGCTATTGGCGATTACTTTGATATCGCGCCCCGAAGTCAGCGAGCTGTCTTCCACCGTCGCAACCGCCGCGCTAGGTGTATTGTCAGCGGGCAAGGCGCCCATCAGCGCATCAATCGTGTTGTACAGGATGTTTTGCGGCAGCGCGCCGATGGAGTTGAAGACGAACGCCAAGCCAACGGTGAACGTATCCCCAGCGCCTTCAACGATGGTTTCCATGTCGAGGTCACTGCTCAAACCAGCGGTGTTGTCCGCCAGCACGGTTACATCGCCGCTGGTGCCACCGGCTGACAGCGTGCTGTTCTCAACATCAGCCACAGCTTGCGAATTGAGGGCGTTGGTCGCAATTCGGCCAGAGAACGAGGTCACGGACTCGCCCGACTGCTTGCCCCGGAAAGCGCTGCCACCGTCGGCGGTTACTTCACCGACGTTGTTGGTCGTCAGTTGGGAGGTGGCATCACTGTCCACGGCAATAGAGCCGTCGGTGGTTGTAATCGTCGAGTGAGCCACCCCTGCGATCGCATCGCTGCGCATGTCGTTGTAAGACACAACAAAACCCATGGCATTCGACGACGAAGCGCTCACATTGAGGTTCACGTATGGAATGTCGCTGAACAGGTTGAAGTCAGAGACAATTTCCCAGTTGCTGTCGTTGGCGTAATCAATGGTGGCGAAGTCAAAGGCTGAGTCCGTGATTTCACCGACGAAGGAGTACTGCTGGCCCGCTTCCGCAGGGTCGGCGGCCAGAGGATCGGTCTGGGTGTAGGAGTAACCCGACATAATTTCGACCACATCGCCGGGCTTCACATCAGCGGTTGCGGTTGATTCGGTGGTGAAGTCAAAAGCGTTGGATACCAGCGCCATTTTCGACCAACGCGAGGTATCGCCATAGTCTTCGGTCTGGAAGTTCACCTGAGCGGAGAAATCCGTGATGTCCTCGACGATAAACTCATAAATCTCGCCGGGATTTACGTTGGCGGTGCCGGTATAATTGTCTGAAATATAGACCTTATCGTTGGTTTTCAGACCGCTGCGCGTACCGGATTCAGTGGTGTAGACGTAGTTGTCGAGCTGCGCGGTTACGAGGTTCCAGATGATATCCAGGCCGCCGGTGTTGATGGTTTGCGACTTGGATTTGAGATCATTCACAGCGTCCAAAACTGCGTTGTCGCTCGCCGTGACGCTCGCCGCTCCACCGGCGTTGATCACGTTTGTACGGTCAGCGTCGGTCAGGGTGCTGAGCAGGGTCCACTGCGAGGTCGAGAAATCTTCAGTGCTGAGATCGAGAGAGTCAGTGCCACGATTGAACAGGTAGGCCAGGAAGTTACTCTGGCTGTTGTATTCATAGATGCTGCCATCACTGGCGCGAACGCGATCGCCGACACGAACAGCGGTCACTCCGTCTTCAAAAGTGAAGTTCGCACTGTCAATGCGGGCAATGGCGTTGCTCGACACTTTGTTCAGCGCCAGCGAAACCACCGACGTCGACCCCCCGGCCCCCGTCAGCGCGCCAGCGGCGGATTCGGCGTCGTTGGAGTTTTGGGCGTCGATTGCCGCGGTGTTGGAGGCAGTGACGCTTATCGTGCCGCCTGCGTCCATCGTGGAATCGATCACAAAAGCTTCGGCATTCACCGGCTTTTCGTCACTGATGAAGTCCTGCCCCAGCACCAGCCGAATGGCATTGTTCAGCATGTCTGTAGGGGTCCAGCCAACGGTGTTGAACGCTGCCTGAATGGTGACCGCCTGATCGCCAGAGGTGACTTGAGACCTGTTCAGAACGTCCAGCGTCGTTGTGTTTTGCGAATTGACGGTAATATTGCCGCCCGCAGTCAGGCTGCTGTCTACGACATTGGTGCGCGCTGACCCGAGTAGGTTATTGGTCGCGAATACCCAGCCCCAAGCGGCGGAATCACCCTCACCAACCACGCTGCCGCCCGACGAACTTAGGCCTGCGTTTACGTTGGCTGTCATGTTCGATGAAAGGTCGGAGTTTATGCTCAGATTGCCGGACGTTGCCTCGATTGTTGCGTCCTCGACTTCGACGTAGGCGCTCGATCGTAAGTCATTCAAAACAAACAAAACACCAATGGCGATCGAATCAGAGTCGCTGACGTTGCCGATTGGTTTGATACCGGTGGATTCTTCCCGCCAAAGCCCCTTGTCCGTGTAATCAGCGGCGTTGATATCGACGGTCTGATCCGTCCCCATATAGAGGTAGACGCCGCCATCTGGTATCCGCACACGATGCCCGTACTTGAGCGCGACGTTTTGGGTGCCGGCGGTCGATGCATCTTCGGCCACCCAATCTGCCAAACGAACCGAACTGTCAAAGTTCCCAATCACCGATAAACCGCCATCATTGGTGGTCGAGGACTTTGTAATGATGGTGGTGTTTGAGTGCAGGGTAATGTCATCCGTTGCAGCGATCGTGACCGTGCCGCCCGCCGTCAGCGACTTGGACGATCCCGATTGATCCGTGATCGTGACCCGCGCCTCTCCGTTGACTTTGTTGGAGGCCATCACAAGCCCGTAAGCCTCGCCAGTCGCACCGATGATTGCCGAGGCGGCAGAATCCATGGTGTTAGAGAAGGTGGCGTTGAGCACTTCCTGAGAGGTCGCCGTGATGGTCAGATCAGCGCTGGCTGAAAGCTGCGAATTGGTGATTTCGACAACCGCACTCGACGGCGACGCCAAATTCAGCAGATCGCTTTCGTAAGGCATGCCGAAGAAGGTATCGACGATGTTGAACAGCGTGTTCGAGCTGTTCCAACCCAGCGTGTTAAAGGCGCCGTTGACCCCATACACTTCGTTACCAGAGCTGGTTTCGGAGTTGGTGTTGGCGTTGAGCAGCGCGGCGTTGCTGGCGATGGCGTTGATGTCGCCTGCGTAGGTCTCCAGCGTCGCGTCCTCAACCGTGACCGTCGCCGAAGCACGGACCATGTTGGTCGCCAGCATGAAGTTATAGGCCTTGTCATCCCCAGAGCCCCAGGCGCTCCCACCGCTGGACGCGACCACCGTTTTCAGGAGCGCAAGCATGGAGGCATTTTCGGTCGCTGTGACGGAAATATCGTGCTCGGTTTCCGTATCTTCGACGAAGTCACTTGAGTAGGTCGCCAGCAGATTGCCCGCCGTGTCCGACAGCGCAGCCGTGCCTGTGTAGGTCAAGATCGTACCGGCATCGAAACCGGCGATTGCTTCCTGTACCACCAGGCGATCGTGCTCAGCCAGCGTGAGCGCGGTGCTGCTGTTTGCGGCGGTGTGATCAACGGCCGAAACTGCCGTGATGTTTGAAACAGTCGCCGAGGCGGCTGCATCGACTTCGTTGGTCACGATCGTAATGCCGGTGGCGACGCTATCCGAGTCAGCCATATTTCCGACGTTGGCGAACACCCCTTCCAGCGCTGCTGAGTCAGCCAAGACTTCCCAGTTCGAGGAGTCACTTGTGAGATCCGTACCGGTCAGCGCCGACAAGTCCATTTCCTGCGCAACACGCTCATCATCGACCAGTTGACCGAGGAACTGATAGGTCTTGCCGCGCTCATCCGCATCATCGAAATCAGAGGCGATGTAAACATAATCACCGACCGCGACCGTATGCGTGCCGGACTGGGTGGTGAATTTGACATCGCCTTCAAAGATGTCAGCCGCCAGACGCTTGAAGACATCCATGTTATTGGTGACAGATGAAGAGGCTTCGAGGTTCACGTCGGAACGCAAGTTGGCGGAATCATCGGCGGTAACAGTAATATCACTGCCCGCCCGAACACTCCCCACCGAGCCACTGACAAGCGACCAATTGCTGCTGGTGGCATAGTCCTGTGTGCTGTCACTCAGATCGATATAAACCTCAGCAACCTGAGCAAAGCCGGACTGACCTTCGGTGCTGCTGATGAACTCGAAATCAGTCAGCGTGCTGCCGGTGTATTCCAGCACGTTACCAGCAGTGAACGTGCTCCAATCTTCCACCAACTTGACGCGATCCCCGCTTTCCAGCGAAGCAATCGGGCTGCGTGTCGAATAGTCGAAGTCCAACGCCGTGTTCAGGTTGGAGCCTGTGTAGGTGTAGACATCGGAACCCGAAACCACTTTGTCACCGTAAGCCAGAGCCTGCACAGCGCTAGTTGTGGTGTAGTCGGCCCCAGTGGTGGTATCCGAGTTACTGATCCAGGCTTTGGTTTCGCTCGCGATCCGGTTGGTTGCCAGAACCGCCGCTGCAGCAAAGCCGCTGGCACCGTACTTCAGCTCGCTGAACTTTTT
Organism: Rhodospirillaceae bacterium; assembly: GCA_002700865.1. Lineage (GTDB taxonomy): Bacteria > Pseudomonadota > Alphaproteobacteria > UBA7985 > UBA7985 > UBA7985. The sequence goes on along the minus strand of PAFB01000053.1, from coordinate 5,914 downwards.
GCCCTGTTTGTCATTGCTCTTGGCGACAACCGCGTCAAACAGCGCCCGGTCATTCTTGGCCTCGCTGGACGCCTTGTTGCTGACCGTCGCATCGACAATATTGGCCTGCGCGACTTCGACAACGCCTGAATCATTGGTGCTGACGTGCCAGGTTCTGCCGGTGTTGTCTTTGACGTACCACAGATTAGACGGATCGATCATCTCGACCGAGAGGGGCTTGTCGTAAGCCGTTCCGTCGCTGTCGGTCTTTTCGTAGGCGACGCCTGCGGCATCGAACAGGGCGGCGAGGTTTTGGATGATGACGATATCCGCGGCGGCGTCCGCATCATCGTCCTGCTCCACCGCCGCATCGTTGAGATCATCCGCATCCACCGAGCTGTCGAGGTTGAACAGCACCTCGCGGGTTTTTGCGTTCACGATGACATCGCCATTTTGCGCAACAACAGTCGAGTTCTCGATGTAAGCTTCGGCACCAACCGGTTCCTGACCGATCAGGTAGCCGGAGCCAAAGATTGCATCCATGGCTTGGAAAAACAGGTTGGAGCTGTCATAGCCCACACTGTTAAAGGCCATCACACCCGCCATAACCCCTGCAGAGTTACCCGTGGCGTTCATCTCCGTTGAGGTCCGAGCCCGCAGGGTTGAAAGGTTCAGGGCTTCAACCTCAATATCGCCCCGATAAGCGGTGGTTGTGGAGGTCAGGATGAAGGCTTTGGCCGTCGAGTTCAGCTCGTTGGTCGCGATAGCCCCGCCCGTGGTGACGGAAGCGTCTACAGTGCTGCTCTCCAGCGCAGAGAGTGAAGCCTCTTCGCGGGCTTCTACTTTGATATCGTTCAGCGCCGTTACCGTTGCGTTTTGAATGAAGGCTTTAGCCCCGCCTTCCGCTGCGTTACGGGCAACCAGTGCAAAGGCAGCTTTGGCGGAGGTTTTCTTGTTCAACCCCAGACCTTTAGCCGCCATTTTGACCAGCGAATTATCGATCACATTCGAATCATCCACGACGCGCCAGGCGTCTTTGCTGAAGGTCTCAGTGGCAGAGGACAAATCGATGGAGGCGGACTGCCCAAGATACTGGTATTTCGTCCCCCGCTTGGCCACCGCTACGCTGTCTGAATCGCTGCCATAATCTGAGGCGATCAGAACGAGCTCACCAAACTCGACTGTCTGCGTGCCAGACTTGGTGGTGTAGGAATGTGAGAACAGCAGCTGGTCAGCCAGATTATTGAGCAATCCCATGCCCAAATCATTGGTTTTCGAAGCGCCGGTAACCATGACCGTATTGCTGTCCAGCGTGATCTGATCCGTTGCAACAACGGTGACACTGCCCGCTGCGGAATCGACGCTGTTGGACGAGCCGGTGGCAGCGTTCTTGATGTAAGCCGCAGCTTCGCCGGCAATCATGTTTGAGGCCAGCACACCTTGCGCCGCAGCAGCGCTAGCCCCTTGGAATGCCTCAGCTTTTGAGGTTGTGTCAGAATCCAATTGCGCTGACAGAGATGCCGCATTGGTGGCCGTGACGTTAACCCCGGTTTGACCCGCTACCGTGCTGTCTTCGATCTTTGCGATCGCATCCGCCGGGTTCTTGGTCATCAGATCAGTGCCCAGCAACGTATCCAGCGTAGCCGTGCCAAAATCAGTGAACTCATAACCAAGCGTGTTGTAGGCGGCAAAGCCACCGTAGGCGTCAGAACCACTCCCCACCGAGGCCTTGTTCGACGCATTGAGAACCGCTTCGTTTGAAGCAGCTACGTTCACCGCGCCCGCGCTCGACGTCACAGTTGAACCATTGGTGATCGAAGCAGTTGCGCCCCCGATCAAGGCGTTAACAACAACCGTCCCGCCAATCGCCAACGAGGTCCCCGTATCGGTTGTCGCGGTCTTGCCCCAGTGACTGCCACCGTCGCTCTCGACACCGAGATCACTACCCGAAGACAGCTCCGAGGCTTGCGTCGCTTTGACATCAACGTCACCGGTTGCATTGACGGATGAGTTGGTGATCGTCGCCTCAGTAACAGCCTCAAGCTCGTTGCGGACGAAGATGGCACCGACGCCGATACTGTCCGAATTCGCCTTGCTCAGACCCGCCAGCGAAAGGTTGGTCTCCAGCACTTCCTGCCAATAGTCTTCATCGGTGAAGTCAGTGGTCGACAGGTCTACTGTTTGCGTGGTGCCAAGGTAGCGATAGACCTTGTCCGGACTGCCTTGGCCTCCATTGCTTTCTTCATAGTCACTGGTCGTGCCGACGCGGTCGCCAAAGTTCAGCGTGACCGACTGGTCTGTCGCCTCAATACCAAACAAGCCTTGCAGGAAACCCGTCTCAGCATCCCCGCGCGAAGCCGTGTCTTCCCACAGTTTGGTATCTGTATAATCAGCATTCGCCAGGTCCAGATCAGCGGTTGTGCCCAAATAGCGATAAACACTGCCCGCACGCCCCGTCGAAACCCCGGTATCACTCGTCGTGGTCGACAGGTAGCTTTCGCTCAGAGATACCGTGTCATTCAGGTTGACGGTCGCCGTTCCAGAAACGGTGGAGTTGCTGTCATTGTTCGTGACGGTCGCGCCATCGGTTTGGTAGGTTGCGTGATAGAGGTTGCCGCCATCGGTGCGGTATTTTGCCGGGGTGAACTGGCCAATCTTCGAGCTGATTGCGCTGGCCCCGGGGAAGAAGTCGTTGTCGGTGACTGAGCCGGCAATCACCGCCGCGTCACTGCCCAACCGAGAGCTGTCATTGGCCTCGACAAACACACTCCCCGTGCCGGCACTGGTATCAACGCTTCCTGCATTGCTGGAGGTAATGGAATGGCTACCGGAAGCATCCACAATAGACGCTGTTGTCGAGGAATTGATCTTCGAGTTGGCGATTAACATGGAGAAACCGAAACCGGCGGCTTCCACCTTTTGGTGCCAGATCGAGCTATCCGCGTCAGACTTGGCTTTGACCGTTACCACCGAATTCATGAACGAATTGTTGTTGGCCCGTACCGAAATCAAACCGCCCGCAACCAGTGTAGAGGCCGAAACCTGCGCCGTGGTGTTGAAGCGATCGCCATAGTCGGCAAAGTCATAGCCCACCAACGTATCGGCGATGAGGCTCAGGAAGGCCGTCGCCGAATACTGGAATCCAATCAGGTTGAAGGCCACCGACAATCCTACAGCCGCGCCCGCGCCACCAATCTGATCAGCGCCGCCCTGTGTACGCGACAGGATGATCAGGTCGTTGGTCGCCGTGACCGCCAGATCTCCATCTGCGGTAACGCTCGCACCGTCCTTGATCTCGGCCGTAATTTCTCCGCGCACAATGTTCGCGCCGACGTTGGAGCCAAGAGCAAAGGAGTAGCTGGCAATATTGGGCGTCGTCACGCCTCCATCGACCAGGCTCTTTGATTTCGCACGGGCAGAGAGGGTTTGCCCATTGTCTGCCGTTACCGAGACCGCGCCTGCGGTCGACGTCACAATGCCGCCACTGATGAAGGCGGTGACGTCCTTGTTCACTTCGTTGATCGCGAAGGTGTTGGTGAGCTCAATACCGGTGATGCCACTGGCAACCAGATACAGGCTTTCGGAAAGGCTTGTGATGATCGAGTCATCGTTGGCGCTGATCACCACGTTTCCGGAGACATCGATATCTGCCGTTGTGGCTGATGCAGTGGTTGAGCCGGAGATGTCATTGATGACAAATTTTGCGACGTTGGAGTAGTCGGTATCGTTGTCAGCACTGAGGTTCAGGCTTGAACCGCGGACCGTCGTGCTGGTGAGGGTCGAACTGACGGTATCGACTGACGTCAGCGTGCTGGCTCCAACCAAAGTCGCCTGAACCTGCAAGTCCATCTCGCCGCTGCTCTGGGCTTGAATGGACAGATCGCCTGAACCGCCGTCCCCCAAGGTCGCGCTGCCCACGCTAACCCGCGTCTCGCGGTCAAGATCGAGGGTCAGAATGCTGGCCAGTTGCAAGGTCCCCTGAACAAGATCGCCGCCCGTATCGATGATCCCCTGCTCGGCATCATCTGGACCGAGCTTGATGTCCACGTTGGTGGTATCAACGGCGCTAATGTTCGAAGAACCAGTCCCGTGGACGATGCTGGCGCCATCGTCAATGGTCGTGGTCGTGCGGCTCTTGGTCTCCACCTCCACTGTCGAAATCGCTGCTTCGGCGTCGATCAGGATGTCGCTTTCAGAGGTGGATTTGACTGTGACGGTGCCGCCAGCACTGATTGCCGCCGCAGCGCCAACTGTGACGCTGGAAACCAGATCGCTGATTTCGACGTCACCGCTGAAGGAGACGCTGCCGATGGTGTCAATCACCGCGTCGAGATCCACTTTGGACGAAATCACCACGTTGCCGGAGGCGTAAATGCCGCCTTGAACATCCACGGTGGAGCTCAGCGTCGCACCGCTGGAGAAGTGGTCGACGAGGGTTTGCAGATCCGAGGTGCCACCGGAAGAGACATCCAGCGCGTTTTCCGCTTCCAAGGTGACGCTGGAAACCGTCGTTCCGGACGTGCCAATATCCACGCCGCTGGAAACGAAGATGTGCTCGGTCTGGATGGTAACGTCGAGGCCAGATATGTCGGTGCCGGAAATACTGGTGTTGAAACTCTGAATATCGACTGTCACTTCGGCGTCAGAGCTGATGATCTTCAGCGTGTCGGTCGGCATGTCGAAGGCAAGGCTTTCAAACGCGACCGAACTGCCATCTTGGGACTGCAGAACTAAATCCGTAGTGGTGCCTGCGACCAGCTCAGCGGTGTAAACGCTGTGCTCACCAGTAGCTTGCAGATCGACGGAGACGGTCTGCGCGGTGTTCGTCAGCGTGACGGGCTCCAGCCCGTCAAATGACACCACCGTTGAATCAAAATCCAGAATGCCGGACGTCGGACCGGTCGGGGTGTAGACAACATCGGTGGTTGCCTTGTTGGAGATCAGCGTGTCGTAACCCGCATCACCGCCATCCAGAACGCCCTCCAGCGTTCCCTCTTCGTTGAGGACAAAGGTATCGTTGTTGTCAGCCGCGCCAGCCAGACTCTGCATGTCGGTGAACGTCACCTGAATCACGCCGTCGGATGCAGTCCCCTGATTCTCCCCGTCAATGGTCCAGTTTGTGTCGCGGGTGGTGTCAAACACAATGTTGTTGGACCCTTCGCCACCGTCGAGAATGACGTTGAGCGAAGCAGACTGATCGAGGGTCGAGGATTCAATGCGGAAGGAGTCATCCCCTGCCGCGCCAGTGATCTGCACAGCGGAGATGTCTGCCAGATCACCAAATGCCAGAACCTGCCCGCCTTTGGTGTCGAGAATTTGCACGCGGGCTTTCTGGATGGACTCGCCGTTGACTTCTTCGGTTTCGTCAAACAGGCGGATGAGAAGATCGTTGTTGCGAATATCGCCGTCGGTATCGGCGAGATTCAGGGCCATGATGTCGGCATTCAGCAGGATACGCGGCTCAAGCGTATCAAGCTCAAGCTTGCTTGCCTGTGCGAGGGTTTCCTTGAACCCTAAATTTCCGTCCGACTTACGCTTCAAATGCTGCTTTAGCAGCTTTTTGAACGGCAGCTTCGGCACACGCCTGGGTAGCTGCTTTGAAAAAGGAACCGACATCATTACTCGCCTAAAAGGCAATGCCGCCCCTTTACCGACAAGAGGGACATTGCGCGTGCTGCATTTGCGCAGGTGAAGAACGAACGCGAGCAAAGTACGGAACAAGAAAAGCGTTGATGGAAACTTCAGCCGAACAAATACAATTCTCCGACGAAATATTTAGGCCAGGCCCCACAAAAATCCAAAGCTTTCAGAGGGGCGATAGAAGATTCTTAGTTCTTTGCGAATCCGACAGAATACAGACTGTCAATTGTCCCACTCTGAAGACGTTTTGCTTGATAATATCCCGTTTCACTACCAAAAATAAATCAGAGCACAG
>PAFB01000052.1 GCA_002700865.1 Rhodospirillaceae bacterium | reverse complement strand
GCCATTCTTTATCGGATGGTCATGCCAACCCACATCTGCCCCTCGGGACTGAAGGCAAAAGCGCTGTTGGAACGGCAGGGCTACCGCGTTGACGATCGCTGGTTGCGCTCGCGTGATGATGTTGCGGCGTTGAAGGAAGAACTATCGGTACAAACGACCCCGCAAATCCTGATAAACGGCACTCGGATAGGCGGCTACACGGACACGCTAAGCCACTTTGGAAAAACCGTGCCGGACCCCAAGGCCAAGACCTATGGCCCGGTTATCGCTCTGTTCGCTGTTGCAGCGCTGCTGGCTGTGGTGCTGAATTTCGCAGGGTTTGCCGGCGACCCTGTGCGTGCCGCAATCAAGACCGCAGAGCAGTTTATCGCTGGCTCCATGATCCTTCTCGGCCTGCAGAAATTGCGGGACCTGAACGCATTCAGCACGCAGTTCCTTGGCTATGACCTGCTCGCTCAACGGCGGGTGCGCTATGCCTATATCTATCCCTTTGCGGAAACGGGTGCCGGGTTGCTGATGTTTGCGGGGTTGTTGCCGTGGCTTGCTGCACCGGTGGGGCTGTTTATCAGCACCATTGGCGCTGTATCAGTCTACAAGGCCGTCTACATCGACAAACGCGAGCTGAAATGTGCTTGCGTTGGCGGGAATTCTAACGTGCCGCTGGGGTTCGTCTCGCTGACGGAAAACCTGATGATGATGGCAATGGCGGTGTGGATGCTGGCTAAGTTTTCAATACCGGCTTTGGGTTGATCGTCTTGACAGTCCTTCCTTTCCTTAGGGAAGCTGTAGCGACCATGGCAAAGCCAATTGCGGGAGGGCCCGATGCAACTCGCCGACGTGATCAAAAAGTCCGAACTGACAGAAAAGGCGATCCGGCTCTATGAAGCCGAAGGGCTGATTGCCCCGATCAAGGGCAGCAACGGACGCCGTGTGTATTCGAGCGAGGACCTCGCAAGACTGCAGTTCCTCGCCCGTGCGCGCCGCCTCGGCTTCCCGCTGAAGGACTGTCGCCAGTTACTCGATCTCAAGGCCTCGGAAAGCTGGACCGCTGATGAAGTCCACAAAATCGCCGAAACCCATCTGCGGGCGCTGGAAAGCAAGCTGCATGATCTCGAACAGATGACCGAGCACTTGCGCAGTCTGGTGCAGACCTGCCCGGCGGGAAGCGGTCAAAAGTGCAAAGTCATGTTTGCTTTGTCCGGTGACACACTGGAACTCTCCGCTCAGACACGCGCCTAACCAAACTCTCACTTCCGGCTCTGGCGAAAAACAAACAAACCATGGCTTGTAATGATAAAGCCAAGAATGGCTTGTACTGTTGGCGAAGGCTCATGGCTCAGGCACACTGTGTCGCCTATCGCGACGGCGCGCCAAGCAGCGTCCGTTTTCTGCATCACCGGGGAGAATGATTCCGATGACGACAACCACCCAACCACCCGGACGCCGCGCTTTGTGGTCATGGGCGCTCTACGACTTTGCCAACTCGGCATTCACAACAATTGTCGTCTCATTCATCTTTGCAATCTACTTTGCCGGTACGCTCGCGTGCTCAGCAGAGTGGGCAGGGTGTTTGACGCCTGAGCAAGAAGCAGAACTAAGCCTTGCTGACCGGATGAGCGACACGCGCGGGCAAGCCCTGTGGGGATATTCGCAGACCTTCATCACGCTGCTGGTTGCCGTGCTCGCACCCATCTTTGGAGCGATTTCTGATCTGGGTGGGCGGCGCAAGCCATGGATCTTTGTATTTTCGATGATCTGCATCGTTGCCACCGTCGGTCTGTTTTTCATGCGTCCTGAGCCCGTGTTTATCATCCCGGCAATCCTTCTGGTCGCCGTCGCCAACGCGGGCTTTGAGCTGGGAATCGTCTTCAATAATGCCATGCTGCCGAGCCTTGTGGGCAAGGAACGCGTCGGACGATGGTCCGGTTGGGCCTGGGGGATTGGGTATTTCGGCGGCTTGATCAGTCTGGTGATTTGCCTCGTCCTGGTTCTGGGGGCTGAGAGCGATGCTCAGACGCTCAACGCAACGCTCTCCACCAACCTGATTGTTGCAGTCTGGTTCTTCGTCTTCATGCTGCCTTTGTTCCTGTTCACGCCCGACCAACCCGGGAAAGGCTTGCCCTTGGGACAGGCGATTTCAAAGGGCTTGCAGTCGGTGGCTCAGACCGGGCGCAAGATCCTGCGGCAACCAAACCTGCGCCTGTTCCTGTTTGCACGGATGATTTTCAACGACGGTGCCATCACCCTGTTTGCTATGGGCGCAACCTATGCTGCGCTACGCCACGGGATGGAACTGCAACAAATCATCCTGTTTGGCATCCTGCTCAACGTCACCGCTGGAGTGGGCGCGATTGTGTTTGGCTGGATTGATGATCGCATTGGGCCGAAGCTGGTCATCATCATTTCACTCGTCTTCCTGATCCTCCTCGGTGTGCCGGGCCTCACGACACCCTATTGGCTTCCTGAAAGCGTGGCCACTTGGGCCTTTATCGGCTTTGGCGCGGCGCTGGGTACCTTCGTCGGACCGCTGCAGTCTGCCGGGCGATCATTCATGGCGCGTTTGGCGCCTGAAGATCAGCGAGCGGAGTACTTTGGTTTCCTCGCCCTGACGGGAAAAGCCACCACTTTTCTGGGGCCTTTTGCCGTGGCGACGGTAACCATCATGACCAACAACATGGACATTGGCATGATGCCGATCGTGGTCTTTTTCGCCGTTGGCCTCGTGCTGATGTTCTGGGTTAAGGAAGAAGCAGGCCCCCAATGACACTCACCGATTTCAGCGACCGGGCCACCGGTTTAAGCCCTAGCAAAATCCGCGATGTGGCTGAGCTGGGTCTGGGCGATCCAGATGTCATTCCGCTGTGGTTCGGTGAAGCAGCATGGCGCTCACCGGGTCTCGCCGTGGAAGCCGCCAAGACGTCGCTGGATCGCGAACCGGCGCACTATCTGCCCAACAATGGCCATCCGGCATTGCGGGCGGCGATTGCTGCCTATCTGGCCCGCCTGCATGGCGTCGAGCTTCCTGTTCAGCGGATCACGGTCAGCGCCTCGGGCATGCAAGGGCTGGCACTGGCGGCGCAATCGCTGGTTAAGCCGGGAGATCGTGTGGTGACGATTACCCCCGACTGGCCCAACATCGCCGCTGCTTTCAGCATTGCCGGCGGTGCGGTGGACAAGGTGGGTTTACACGTTGAAACAGGCCGCTGGTCGCTGAATATCGAGCGGTTGCTCGAAGCGTTGACGCCGCAAACCCGCTGTCTGGTGCTGAACACCCCCAACAACCCGACCGGATGGACGCTAACCGCGCAGGATCGGCAAGTGATCCTCGATCACTGCCGGCGTCTGGGCATCTGGATCGTGGCGGATGAAGTCTATAACCGCCTGTACCGCCATGGCCCTTCGGCCCCCTCATTCGTTGACGTTGCCAAGGCTGATGACCGGATCGTTGCTGTGAACAGCTTTTCCAAAGCCTGGGCCATGACCGGATGGCGGCTGGGCTGGATGGTGACACCGCCGGAGTTGGAAGCGCCCTTGGCCATGTTAACCGAATTCAACATCGCCTGCGCGCCGCCCTTCGTACAGGCTGCGGGCGCCTCAGTGCTGGACGCGGGAGACAGCTTTATCGAGCAACAGAACGAGCGGCTAAGCGCAGGATACGATTTGGTCGCCCGCCGTCTTGGTGCGATGCAGGGGGTTGAGTTCATTGAACCTGACGGTGCGTTCTATGCTTTTTTCCGCGTTGATGGCGTCAGTGACAGCTTACAAACGGCCAAAGACATTCTTCGTCAGACCAAAGTCGGCCTTGCGCCGGGTATTGCTTTTGGTGAGCAGGGAGAGGGCTTTTTACGCCTGTGCTATGCCCAGCCTGCTGAGGTGCTGAACGCCGCTTTAGACAGGCTGGAAGGCTACTTCGGCGGGTAGTTATTCTTTATCCGGGTCTGGGGTGGGCGCTTCTGGGGCAGGCGCTTCTGAGGCGCGGTCAAGCGCGATCAGGCGCGCAACCTCCAACTCAACCGCATGTGGTGCAACACGGTGCAGATTGTGCCCTGCCCGCTCGACCACCAGATGACGCCCCCCATCACTGTCCACCGTCATCATGGCTTGCAGCGCCGTGACCTGCTCCTGCAAGTCGCTGTACCCTCCGGTCATATTCCGCCCGGCGGAAAGCACTGTCACGGGGATATGCGGCGGCAATGGCTCAGCCGCATCGCGCTCCGTCACCGCCAGCCGCCTTCCCCGATATTCGGCCTTGGCTCCGCGGTTCATCAACAGCGTCATGGGCGGCATGGTGGTTTCGTCATCGGCCCCCATCATGAAGCGATCTAACTGTTCGACAGAGGGATCAACCAGCAGCAGTCCAGCGGTGTCTTCGGGAAACATCCGGGCGAAGGTTTGGGCGTAAATCGCACCCATGGAGTGCCCGACCAGGACATAGGGACCCTCAATATCGAGATCGTCGAGCATCTGATCGAGTTCCTCCACAATCACCGCCGACCCCCGTGACGTTCCGATGATTGGCGCGCGGCCATAGCCCCGGCGCTCGTAGATGAATACCTGAGACTGCGCAGCGATGCGGCGGACGACAGGCATCCACTCCTGCATGGATGACGCCAGCCCATAGAGCACCACCACAGTCGGCTCCCCCTGCCCCATGACCACAAAGCGCTGATTGGTCTTGGAGTAAGCATGCACTTGCGCCTGCGCCATTGTCGCCGCTGTAAACAGCGCGATTGTCAGACCGAGGAAAGGCGCGAGGATAGGACGCAACAGGGGCATGATTGGTGCTTTTCCTTTCACGGTTCAGACGCGTCAGACAAGAAGCTCGTCTGTACCCATCAGCGCAGTAACATCAACGTTTTCCAGCGTCACTGTTCCTTCGCCTGCAACCGTGATCAGCGTATCTTGCCCCACCAGTTCAGCATCACCCGATGCCAGGCCTGAGAAATCCAGGCGGTCTTCGCCAACGGTAAAGTCTTGAATGACATCGTCGCCAAAACCGAACCGGAACACAAACACATCTGCCCCCGCGCCGCCGGTCAAGCTATCGTCCCCGGGGCCTCCGTCGAGGCGGTTGGCGCTGCTATTGCCGATGATAACGTCGTTGCCAAACCCGCCTTGTGCGTTTTCGATAATCACGCCCTCAGCGACGTGCAGGTTATCGCGCAAGCCCACGTCCACGTCGTCGTTGTCCACGGAATAGCGTTCAAACTGCCCACTTTCGAGGTAGACGGTAAAGGGCATCACCCCGTCGCCATCCAGATCAGAGGTATCCGGATCGTGGACCAGCCGGAATGCCTGCCCGTCGTCACGAATTTCTGCCCAGCCGTCGGTCGGGTTATCCATCACGATCCGGTCAATAACGTCCGTGTCGCTAAACCCGATGGTCTCGACTGAGTAAACATTGGACTGCGTCGGTGACGCGCCGACGCGGGACGCTTGCCCGGCGTTGAGGTTAATGACCGCTTCGCGATAACCGCTGTGTTGGATGGTATCGGACCCGCCCGCATCCCAGATGGTGCCGAGGAACACTTCGTGGCTGTCAAAAGCGTAGGTGTCGTCGCCCGTGTTAGTTTCTACATTGGCGCCGTAAAGGTGTTGGATCGCAGCAATATCCGCGATCATTGGCGCGTCGGGGAAGTAGCTGTCCGTCTGGACCGACGTATAGCTGAGCAGGGAGTAGAACTGGGTATCAACATAATCCGGTGAAACCAGGTATCCTGCGAAGGGATGTTCGAGACCCAGCGCATGCAGCACTTCATGGGTAACGGTCATTGCCCCGCCCCGGTATGAGTCCACCCAGATCCCTTCGTCCAGCATATCAGCGGAAAACACGATGTCCCCGTTGCGGTCTTCCAGCCAAGGCGCGTCGCCCATGGGCAAAGTTGCAAAGGACGCGGGGAGAATATCGTCGGCCAGCGCGAAATTGATCTGCCCTCGCCCATCGCCCGTTTCGGCATCAAAAGCGCCGCTATCGGGGACTTCGACAAAATCGACGTTGGCGACGGCTTCAATGCCCTCCAGCTGCTCCAGTATCTTCGCGCGAAACCAATCCGGTATGGGTTGAACACTGACGTTCTGCTCTTCAGACAAGGCCGACCCTTGATCGGCAAAGCTGAAGGTCACTGTGGTCGGCTGATTGAAGCTGCCTGCGCCGGCCCAGTGCTCCTGATTTGCGCTGAGGAGGGAGTCGATCAGGGTGTTGCCGGTGAAGTAGCCGTCATAGGCCCGCGTCTCGACCTCTGGCTCTGAGGCTGACTGTGACTCTGATTCTGTCTCTGATCCTGCCTCCGATTCTGTCTCTGGCACCTGAGCCCCCATTGGCTCATCATCGACGACGGTGGCTTCGTTGGCGGGGTCGGATGCTGTGTCCGCTGCCACGGTCGAAGGTTGCGCGGACGAGGATGCGCTGGATGTCGCCTCATCCATGATCACGCTGTACCCACCCAAGACCGCGCCTGCCAGCAAGCCCACGCCGCCCACCGAGTAACCGATCTTTGACCATGGAACGATGTTGGTCGCGTGCATGACCACGCCATCACGCACCATCACCCGGCCATCTGCCAGCGCCCATTCATCAGAAGCGAGCACGGCCCAACCTTTGGGTGTGGCCACGCGCAAGCCGCCATCCTGGAGCTGCTCAACCGCCAGCACTTCAATTGGTACATAGCCCGGCACAGCTTGCGCCTGCGCAAAACTGACACCGCCCGCCAGTCCGGCGAGGGAAAACGCAGATCCTGACTTCGGATTAATCCGAATATGTCGCTGATTTATCGAATTTTTTCTGGTGTTCATGGGATCAGCTATTGGCAGGCTTACCAAGGCCTAAATCCGCACAAAAGCTGGCAATTTTGCGCTGAATCACAGGGCTTGCAGCATTGGGTGCAAGGCTTGGGACGGATAAAAAATCTCAACCTGATCACCTAAATTGGCCGTGCCCTCACGCTCAACAAAGGCTGTAAAGCCGCGCTTTCCATAGGCAGCAGTGGGGTAAGATTTACCCTGTCCGGGGTGGTGCCGGTCGATGATTTCTCCGGGGAATTTGCACGGCCCGTTTTCCATATCGACCACAAACGTACCGCCGTCAGGCAGCTGCAAGCGTGTTCCGGGCGGCAGGATCGTCAGGCTTGGAACGCCACTCAAGACCACGTTTGCACCCACCCAGCACGGGTCCAGCCCCGTCTCGATGCCCATAGCAGCGGCTGTTTCCGCCATTTCTTCAGAACTGAGGACGGTCAACTGGCGCTGGTTCTTTAACGGGGTGCCTTTTGGGTGGACGTTGGTCAGCCGCGAGCATGCTGAACGGTTCAGGCCGCCGTGATCCTCGCCCTCAAACCCGGCGAACCCCATGACCACACTTTTTAGCGGCTGGGAGGCAAGATCTTCTGCGAGCGAGCTGTTTGCACCCAGAAATTCAACCGTTCCAACAAAAGGTGCCTTGCGCAGTCCCGCCATGGGTCGATCCTTCCTTCATTCGCCAGCGTTGCTGTTGTCAGCGGCATAGTACCCGGTTCTGAGAACCTTGCCAGCACCCCATCGCCAGAGAGACTCCATACCTCCGGCCGTCTGAAGTTAAAGTCTCACTGTGAGTTTAGGGCCTTAAAGCGCAAAATTTAACTCCAAGAGTGTATTTCAGGGTCCTCATCATCCGTCAAAGCTGTGAATTTCCTAAATTTCTAGGAATATCGGCAGAAGATCGTGGAATGGACACAAACTGAAACAATTTGCGTGATAATTACAAAGTCCCGACGAAAGGCAGAAACCTTCGGCAGCTAGACCAGTTTTCGTGAAATGGGCCTGATGCGGTGGCTCTCACCGTTACTGCGGCCCAAATGCACCTGAACCAGAACGCTTGCCCCCATTCTGACCGCCTAGGGTCGAATGGGGACGGAAAGAACTTGATGTAAAGGAGACCCCTGACGATGTCCTTGCGAAGAAATATTGTGTCCGCGACCGCTATGACGGCGATGGCCCTGGCTGCCAACGTGCCAGCCCTGGCCCAAAATGCGCCTGCCGCACTGGTAATCGGGAATGGTAACTACGAAAACTACGCCGATTTGCGCTCATCGGCGGAGGATGCAGAACGCATTGCCTCCCAGCTGATCGCCAATGGCTATGATGTTAATTTGCTGATGGACGCGGGCGCAGATGACATGCGCCGTGCGCTCAGTGCGTTTATGGCAACTGGCGACGCGCCGGAACACCGCATGTTCTTTTACGCGGGTCACTCGACCAACGTCGATGGGCTGGAGTTTCTGGTGCCAACCGATGCCGCTGTCGCAACGGGCCTGGATCTCTCCTACAACTTTATCTCGCTCGATGCCGTCAAGGCGCAGATGAACCGGGATGCAACGCCTGATTTTGTGGTTCTGGATACCGGCTACCGGCACTTTGCCGACAACGAACTGGCGAGTGTCCTGCCCGGCGTTACGGTTTCTGACCGTCCTGCCACGCCAACCAGCGACGATGACACGCTGACCATCCTCGCGGTTCAGCCCGGCACAACCAACATTTCGCAAGCCAATCGCCGCAATGTCTTTGCCGACGTTCTGGCAAACCGTCTGTCTCGCGAAGATCAGGAGGCGAGCGCCTTCTTTGACACCGTTGCCAAGCGGGTCGCAGCGCAGTCCAACGGTCGTCAGGAACCCTACGTCAGCGGCGATTTCTCCGCGGCGGTGGTTCTGAACCAGACCACCGAGCCTGTGCCTGCCCCTGCTGGTCCAACGCCGCGGGAAGAGCGGCTCTGGGCGCTGATTGCCGGGTCCAGCGACGTGCAGGACTATCAGGACTACCTCGCATTTTTCCCCGAGGGTTATTATGCCAATGACGCCAAGGCGATCATTGCTGTGCTGACCGAGCCTGAGCCAGCCCCAACACCGGAGCCCCCGACGTACGCCATCGACCCGATCAACAAGCCGTTCTACATCATCCGCCTGTCAAACATTCGCTCGGGCCCTTCGACAGATTTCGAACGATTGGCTCGACTGCCAGAGAACACGCTGGTCAATAACCTTGGCCGGGTCGAGGGAACGCGTTGGTATCAGATCTTGATGCCTGATAACCGCGTTGGGTTTGTTTACGATACGCTGGTGTCACCGTGGGATGGTTCCGAGCTACAGGCTTGGGCTATCGCGCAAAATGAAGCCACGGTTGAGGCTTTTGAAGACTACCTGCGCGCGCATCCGCAAGGTCCCAACGCCGAGGCTGCCAAGAACAACATTATCATCTTGAAGGAACAGGCTTACCAAGACGCGCTGGCCACCTACAGCGTACGCCCCATCTCGCAAGAGGTTGTGATTGTCCGCCTCGCCAACGTCCGCGCCCTGCCGACAACGCAGTCCGATGTCGTCACGACGCTCGAAGGCGGCACGCGGCTGACCGCGACGGGCGATGTCCGGGGACTGACCTGGACCCGGTTGGACTATAACGGCACGCCTGCCTTCATCTACGACACGCTGATTGTGCCTTACGAAGGGTCCGTCTACGAGGCCTGGGCCGAAGCCGTCGAACAGGACACCGTTTTGGGCTACATCCGCTTCCGGAGCCGGTTCTCAGGCTCGCAATTCGACACCGAAGCCCTCGCCAGCATTCAAGCGCTGCAAGTGAGCCAGAATCAGGGTTTTACCCCGATTGGCGAGCAATACGTGATCACACGCAAGTCCAACGTGTTCGCGGAGCCAAATGGCAAGTCGGACAAGGTCAAGCTGGTCGAAGCGGGCGACGTTTATGAAGCCCTGCGCATGACCCAGAACGAGCGCTGGATCGAGCTGCGGATTTCGCGTGGTCAAGTCGCTTACATCCGGGCCGTCCGCGCAGAACCGTACGAAGGCTCGGTTTTTGAAGCCTGGTCTTTGGCTGAAGCTGAAGGCTCACTGGTTGCTTACCGCGCTTTCAGAGACGACTTTCCCGGCAGTGCCTTCGACGACGCAGCCGTCGCAGCGATTGACGATCTGCTGGCCAACCAGAACACGATCCAGCCGATCAACGAAAACATCGTGATCCCTTCACGCGCGCTGGTTTACGTCCAGCCCGACACCAATGGACCGCGGCTGGGTGTCCTGCCTGACAATTCAGTTGTGGTGGCGACGGGTCAGGGTGGTTCGCCGGCTTTCTACCGGATCAATACCACCAGCGGTGAAGGCTACGTGTTGAGCACAGACGCTGTCCTTTATGCCGGCTCAGAACGCGAGGCTTGGGACAACGCGCGGCGTTCA
Organism: Rhodospirillaceae bacterium; assembly: GCA_002700865.1. Classification (GTDB taxonomy): domain Bacteria; phylum Pseudomonadota; class Alphaproteobacteria; order UBA7985; family UBA7985; genus UBA7985. The sequence goes on along the minus strand of PAFB01000052.1, from coordinate 350 downwards.
AACACGGTGGAAGCCTTGAACGCCTATCTGACCGCCCACCCGAATGGTCGGTGGCTGCAGGAAGCAATACAACTGCGCCAGTCGCTGACCCCTCAGGCTCAGGGCTACCAGTTCAACCTCGGCGGCCTCAACATCCGGTTGGTGCCGGGAAGTTAATGAGCAGTCCGGGCAGGACCGTCAAAACGAATCGGTTTTGCCGTTTTGTTTCCAAGGGGTGCCATGCGCACCCCTTTTTTGTGTCACATTTTTCATCTTTTCGCCGCCTTAGCAGAGGAAACTGCACCCAAAAGGTTTCAGCAATTGATGCGGATTAAACCGCTCTGCTAGGTTCCTAAAAAAATATATAAGCG
>PAFB01000051.1 GCA_002700865.1 Rhodospirillaceae bacterium | reverse complement strand
TTTGCTTTTGAAAACCTCAGCTACGGTTTTTTTTGGCGAATAAAAGTCAATCAGGAGAATGCATCATGAAGCATATCATTAAAGGGCTTGTGGCTGCCTCAGCGGTAGCAGCAGCGTTGACCGCGGGCCTGGCAAGTGCCGATGGCCACAAAACCGGCGGGACCCTTAAAACGGTTCTGGGTAGCAACCTGCGAACCCTGAACTCCGCTGTACAGTCCGGCATCGTTACCGGTTACCCAGGGGCACAGCTGTTCGCTTCGCCGCTGCGTTACGACGATAGCTGGACGCCTCAGCCATACCTCGCGAAGAGCTGGGAAGTCAGCGATGACGGTCTGACCGTAACGCTTAACCTGGTTGACAATGCAGTATTCCACGATGGTGAGCCGATCACGTCGTCAGACGTTGCCTTCTCCGTTAAGGTGATCAAGGAAGCGCACCCCTTTAAATCCATGTTTGCACCGGTTGAGTCCGTGGACACACCCGATGCTCACACCGCTGTTCTGAACCTCAGCCAGCCGCACCCGGGCATTATGCTTGCGATGTCAGGTCAGCTGATGTCGATCATTCCAGAGCACGTTTACGGCGATGGTCAGGACTTCAAGACGCACCCGCGCAACATCGAAGACGTTGTGGGCTCCGGCCCGTTCAAGCTCTCTGAGTACAAGAACGGCGAGTTCGTGATTCTGGAGCGGTTTGACGACTTCTTCATCGAAGGGCGTCCTTACCTCGATCGCATCGTGATGCGGATTATCACCGACAGCTCGGCGCGGGCGATTGCCTACGAGAACGGTGAGCTGGACATGGGCGCATTCGAAAGTGAGCCGCTGATCATTAACCGTCTCAAGAAGGTTGATAACCTGACCGTCACGCCAAACGGCTACGGCGCGATTGGTGCTCTGGACTGGCTGGCGATCAACACGACCAAGGGCCCTCTGGCCGATAAGCGTGTTCGTCAGGCAATTGCTTACTCTCTGGACAAGAACTTTATCCAGAACGCCCTGATGCAGGGTACGGTAAACAACGCCGATACCGGTATCCACCCGGACAGCCCGTTCTACAACAGCGACGTCAACTCTTACGACATCGACCTCGACAAGGCGGCAGCACTGCTGGACGAAGCCGGGTACCCTGTGGGTGATAACGGCATGCGTTTCTCTGTGACCATCGACTATGGCTGGCCTGCTGGTAAGCAGCACGTTGAGTACGTCAAGGCGGCACTGAAGAAGTCTGCGATTGATGTTGAAGTACGCGCCAGCGCCGACTTCCCAACATGGGCCGGTCGCATGGGCAAAATGGACTTCGACCTGAGCTGGGATGCGGTCTTTAACTGGGGTGACCCAGTTATTGGTGTCCACCGGACGTACCTGACCTCCAACATCGCGCGCGGTGTGTGGTCGAACACTCAAGGCTATTCCAACGCTCGGGTTGACGAGCTGCTGGACATGGCTGGCCGGGAAAACGATCCGGCGAAGCGTGCGGCTCTGTACGCTGAGTTCCAGGCGATCGTGAACGATGAAATGCCGATCTACTTCATGCACACGCTGCCTTATCACACTGTCCACAACGACAAAGTGATGAACGCACCTGTGAATGGTATTTGGGCAACGTCCTCGCCACTCGACCAGGTTTGGTTGGACGAGTAAGCCTGTATTGGTGCGAGCCTGGGTCTCCCACTCAGGCTCGTTACGCTCGCTAAAGCGCTCCCGGCGGAAATCCTCTCGCAGTTCCGCCGGGAAGCACTCAGGCCGCGATTTCTGTGCTTTGACGCATTCTCTTTGCTTTGACGCAGTTTTGATCCCTTCCAAACCTTTGCTTGCAGAAGGTTAACGTCCGTGAATTTCCTCCGCGTCACAATCACCCGATTGGCCTATGCCGCGCTCTTGCTGGTTGCTGTGCTGGTTCTGAACTTTACGCTCATGCACATGGCGCCCGGTGATGTGGCTGACACGATCGCGCAGTCAGCGGGCGGTATTGACCCCGAAGCCCTTGAGCAAATCCGCCGCGAATACGGCCTCGATCAGCCGTTTATCGTGCAGTTGGGCAGCTACGTCGGGCGGATGCTGCAGTTCGATCTGGGCTATTCTTTCTTTTACAGCCAGCCGGTGACTGACCTGATCCTTGACCGCTTGCCTGCGACCCTGCTGCTGGTGATTTCAGCGCAACTGTTGGCGCTCACGGTCGGGGTTGTCTTCGGGGTGATTTCGGCGCGCAAGCCAAACGGTATCTTCAGCCACTTTGTCACGCTGGCCTCGTTGATTGGTTACTCAGCGCCGGTGTTCTGGACGGGCTTGCTGATGCTGGTGATTTTCTCACTCATCCTGCCGTGGTTCCCCGTTGCGGGCATGCGCGATGTCACCATCGAGAACGGGAATTTCTTCATCCATACCGTTGATATTGCCCGGCATCTGGTTTTGCCGATGGTGACGTTGGCATCGATCTTTGTTGCCCTCTACTCCCGGCTATCGCGCGCGTCGATGATCGAGGTGCTCGGCTCAGACTACGTGCGCACCGCCAAAGCCAAGGGCCTGCAAACCAATCAGGTCGTCTACAAGCATGCGCTCAAGAATGCCATGTCGCCGGTAATTACCCTTGCTGGCTTGCAGCTCTCAGCGGTCGTTTCGGGCGCGGTGCTGGTTGAGGCTGTGTTCTCCTGGCCCGGCCTGGGGTCGCTGGCCTTTCAGTCCATTATTGCCCGGGATACACCGACAATTCTGGGCATCCTGTTTTTCTCCTCACTGGTGGTGATTGTTGGTAACCAGCTCACCGACCTTGCTTTGCGGCTCGTTGACCCTCGCGTGGGAAGGACGAAGTAGATGACCGACCAACCCTCTTCCAACGCCAAAGACGACTTGACCAGCAAACCCTCTTCCGGGCCGGTTGGCCTGCTCATCGAAGAGCCGATTGAAAAGGCGCGGCATCCATTCATGGAAGCGTGGGACATGTTCCGACGCAACCATGCGGCGCTTGTCGCGCTGTTGGTGCTGGTGGTGATTATCGCCGGTGCGATCTTTGGCCCGGCGCTCTATGGCCGTGATCCCTTTGACATGGTGTGGGCGCCCTTTACCCCGCCGCTTCAGAACGGCGGCTTTATTCTCGGCACGGACTACCTCGGCCGCGACTTGCTGGCCATGATCATCAGCGGCGCCCGGGTTTCCATCATCATCGGTCTGGCAGCGGCGTTTGTGTCGGTGTTCATCGGTGTGAGCATCGGGGCGGTTGCTGGCTACTACCGGGGTTGGGTCGAAGAAGTGCTCATGCGGATCACCGAGTTCTTCCAAGTGCTGCCAACGCTGCTGTTTTCCATGGTAATTGTTGCGCTGTTTGGTGCGTCTTTGCCGATGATCACTTTTGCCATCGGGATTGTCAGCTGGACGGCGGTTGCGCGGATCACGCGGGCTGAGTTTCTCCGCATCCGCGAGCTGGAATACGTCACCGCCTCACGTGCGTCTGGCGCGCGTGACCTCAAGCTGATTTTCAGCGTCATTCTGCCCAATGCCTTACCGCCGATAATCGTGCAGTCGGCCTTGATGGTCGGCTCGGCGATCTTGTTTGAGGCGGGGCTTTCGTTCCTCGGGCTGACCGACCCGAACGTGGTCAGCTGGGGGCAGATCATCGGCTCCAACCGGCCTTACTTCCTGGACGCCAGTTTCACTGTGACACTGCCGGGTATCGCGATCTTTGTAACCATTCTGTGCATCTCGTTGGTCGGAGACGGCCTCAATGATGCCCTGAACCCGAAATTGAGGTCGCGCTAATGACCGAGCCCCTGCTGAAAGTCCAAAACCTGCGGGTCGAGCTGACCACGCGCAACGGGACCGCGCCGGTGATCGATGACCTGTCTTTTGAGCTGTTTCCGGGCGAGAACATCAGTTTTGTGGGCGAGTCAGGCTGCGGTAAGTCGATGACCGCGCTGGCGATCATGGGTCTGCTGCCCGAAGGCATAGGCCGGATTACGGCCGGGTCGATTATCTTTGATGGGCAGGAGCTGACTGAACTCTCGCCTGAACGCCTGCGTAGTATCCGCGGCAACGACATCTCCATGATTTTTCAGGAGCCCATGACCTCGCTCAACCCGGTCTACACCATCGGCGAGCAAATCGTCGAAGTGCTGCTGGCTCACCAGAGCATCTCGCGCCAGCAAGCGTGGGCAACCGCCGCTGATCTGCTCGACGCAGTGCGCATCCCCAAAGCGCGGGAACGGCTCAAGGACTATCCCTTTCAGCTCTCCGGTGGACAGCGCCAGCGGGTCATGATTGCCATCGCACTGGCGTGCAAGCCCAAGGTGCTGATCGCGGACGAACCGACAACGGCGCTTGACGTGACGGTTCAGGCGCAGATTTTTGACCTGCTCCGCGACCTGCGCAAGGAAACGGGGACTTCGATCATCCTGATCACGCACGACATGGGCGCTGTAGCGGAAATGGCGGAGCGGATGATCGTGATGTATGCTGGCCGGATCGCTGAAGTCGGGGCGGTCGATGAGATCATCAGCGCCCCACGCCACCCCTATACCAAAGGCCTGATTTCGTGTGTGCCGCACGTTCTGGCGACTGTGTCTGACACCAAAGAGCCGCTCACCGAGGTGCCGGGGATCGTGCCCTCGCTGCGCGAATTTGGCCGCGATCAGTGCCTGTTCGCCTCCCGGTGCCAGCATCGCACCGAAGAATGCCTGTCCGCGCGGCCCAAGGCTGTGAGTTTTGGGCAGGACCACGCGGCTGATTGCTGGCACGCGGAGGGCTTGTCATGAGCGAAAAGCCTCTTCTCAGTGTCGAGAACCTGACGGTACGGTTTGCCCTAAATCGCGGTGGTTTGTTTGGTGCGGCGTCGTATCTGTATGCGGTTGATGATGTCAGCTTTCACGTCAATCGCGGGGAGACGCTGGCGATTGTTGGGGAAAGCGGCTCGGGCAAGACCACCGCAGCTCTGGCAGCCGCCCGGCTGGTGTCCTCGCATGACGGTAAAGTCGTGCTGGACGGGCAGGATGTTCTGCCGCTGGAGGGTGAGGACCTGCGTCAGATGCGGCGCAAGGTGCAGTTCATCTTCCAAGACCCCTACAGCAGTCTGAACCCGCGTCAGCGCGCTGAAGAAATCGTCCGTGAACCGCTGCAAAGCCTGACCGACACTTCAGCGCCAGAGCAGCAGGAAATCACGGATCGACTGTTTGCGGAGGTTGGGTTGCGGCCTGAGCAAAAGCGGCTGTTTCCGCACCAGTTCTCAGGCGGACAACGCCAGCGCATCGGGATCGCCCGCGCACTGGCAACCCAGCCAGAATTGATCATTTGCGACGAACCGGTCTCCGCGCTCGATGTAGCGGTGCAGGCGCAAATTCTGAATCTGCTTTCCGCGCTGCAGAAGGAATTCGGGCTCACCTATCTGTTCATCAGTCACGACTTGGGCGTAGTACAGCATATGTGCGATTCCGTGGCGGTGATGTACATGGGCAAGATCGTCGAGCATGCTGACCGGAAGAGCCTGTTCAACAACCCATTGCATCCTTACACCGCTGCGCTGCTTTCCGCTGTACCGACCGTGGACAAGACGCTTCGGCAGAAAACGCGACGCATCCTCATCCCCGGTGATCCGCCCGATCCAACGCAAAAGCAGACCGGGTGCCGTTTTGCCAGCCGCTGTCCGGTTGCGCAGGACCAGTGCCGGCAGGCCGAGCCACCGCTCAAGGAGATTGCGCCCCATCACAGGGTCGCTTGTCATCTTGTGGATGAAAAGGCTGTCTCGCCACTTTAACGCCAAAAATGCAGAAGAAATGAGGGTTTACTGGGGTAGGAACGGGAGACTAGACTGAGATAACCCTCTTATCTCACGGAGTCTCGCCCATGTTCAAAACCGTCTTGAGCTCTGTTGCTGCGATTTTGGCCGTTTTGGTCGCCGCCACCACCCCGGCTTCGGCGCATACCATCGCTTATAATTGGACCTATTACGGCTGGGGCTGGGGTTTTCAGCCTTACCACGTCCACCACAGCCACGGTGACACCCACTCGCACAGCCACAGCCACAGTGGCGGCAAGCACCACAGCCATTCGCACGGCCACGTGCCCGGTGCCTATCACGTTGTTGCCGTTGACAGCCTGAACGTGCGCTCGGGTCCTTCGACTGACCATGGGGTTGTGCGTGTGGTGACCAAGGACGAGCGCGTGCTGGTGCGCGGCTGTGATAGGAATAACTGGTGTGAGGTCACTTACAGCGGTCATCACCACGGCTGGGTCAAGGCAACTTACCTGCATTAATCGACCACGCCTGCGTCAATCGCCGGCCTAACAAGGCCTTGGGCCGGTCGCTTCTGGGCAAGCCGTCCGGCGTGGTGCGTTGCATGGTAGGCGCACACGCTGAATGAAGGATGGTGCCCATGCCCAAACGCCTGACCGTTGACCAGCAAGAGAGCTACGCCCGGGACGGTTTTGTCGCCCCGATTGATATCTTTTCAGCGGACGAAGTTGCTGAAATTCGGGCTGAGATCGAGGCCGCCGAAGCGCGCTGGCCGAACGCACTGGACGGCGCAGGTCGCAACAACGGGCATTTGGCCTTGCCGGTGCTGGATCGGATTGTGCACGACAGCCGGGTTCTGGACGCCGTTGAAGACGTCATCGGCGGCGATATTCTCGCAGCAGGCTCAACACTGTTCATCAAGGAGCCGCATAGCGGCGGCTTTATCAGCTGGCATCAGGACGCGCGCTATGCCGGTATGGAGCCGCACAACTGGGTTACGGGATGGGTCGCGATCAGCAACGTGACCGAGGAAAACGGTTGCATGCAGATGATCCCCGGCTCTCACATTGATCCGCTGCGGGATCACGTTGATACCTTCGGTGAGAACAATCTTTTGACGCGGGGGCAGGAAGTGCAGGGGATTGACGAGGGCGATGCGGTGGCTGTGCCGCTGAAGCCCGGTCAGATGTCTCTTCACCATCCCCGGATCGTCCACGGCTCCGGCCCCAACCAGTCCAACGAACGCCGCATCGGCTTTGCCCTGCAGAGCTATATCGCGTCAACGGTGGAGCAGGTTTTGGGCGACATGTACGTGCAACACGCCCGCGGCACAGACGGCCCTCAGCACCATTTGCAGGCGCCGCGTGTGCGTGAAGCCATGAGTGATGAGGCCGTCGCGCTTCGGATTGACGCCAACAAAAAGCTCGCCGACATCCTCTATGCCGGTTCCGAGCGCATGGGCAAGTATTGAGTCGGGGCCAGCGGTCGTCGTTGGTTGAAGCCCCGGGGTGAGGCGACTTGATCGCTTGCCTGCGCAGCGTTTCCAAGGAACAGTGCGCAGGTCTTTTAGTGCTTTTTCCGGGGGAGGGTCTTGGTGGTGGCCGAATTGGCTTACGGTGATATTCGCGAAGCCGTGGCGCGGCTTTGTAACGATTTTCCCGGGCCTTATTGGCGGGAACTGGACCGAAAGCGCGGCTATCCGACAGAATTTGTGCAGGCGCTCACCAAGGCCGGCTGGCTGGCGGCGCTGATCCCCGAGGACTATGGCGGCGCAGGACTGCCGCTGGGGGCCGCCGCGGCCATTCTCGAAGAGATCCAGCGTGCTGGCTGTAATGGCGGTGCCTGTCACGCCCAGATGTACACCATGGGCACACTGCTCCGGCATGGAAGCGACACACAGAAGCAACAGATTTTGCCGCGCCTTGCGAGGGGTGAGCTGCGCATGCAGGCCTTTGGCGTCACTGAACCATCGTCTGGCACGGACACCGGCGCGCTGCAGACAACGGCACGCCGGGAAGGCGAGGAGTTTGTTATCTCCGGTCAGAAGATCTGGACCAGCCGCGCCGAGCACTCCGACCTGATGCTGCTGCTCGCCCGGACCACGCCGCTGACTGAGGGCATGAAGAAGACGCATGGGCTGTCAGTGATCCTCGTGGACATGCAGGCTGCGCTGCAGTCCGGCGGCATGACCATCCGGCCCATCAACACCATGATGAACCATGCGTCGACGGAGGTGTTCTTCGATCAATTGCGCGTGCCGGTTGAAAATCTGATCGGTGAGGAAGGGAAGGGCTTTCGCTACATTCTGACAGGGATGAACGCGGAGCGCATTCTGATTGCTGCCGAGTGCGTGGGCGACGCCAAATGGTTCCTCGACAAGTCAGTCGGTTACGCGCGCGACCGCCATGTTTTCGGGCGGGCCATTGGTCAAAATCAGGGCATTCAATTCCCCATCGCCAAAGCCTACACCAACATGCGCGCCGCTGAGTTGATGGTGGATGAAGCCATCCGCCGGTACGATGCCGGCGAAAATCCGGGCGCAGAGGCCAACATGGCGAAAATGCTTGCCGCCGACGCATCTTTCGAAGCCGCCAACGTCGCCATTCAGACGCACGGTGGCTTTGGCTTTGCAGAAGAGTACGATATCGAGCGCAAGTTCCGCGAGACCCGGCTGTACCAGGTCGCCCCCATCTCAACCAATCTGATCCTGTCCTATCTCGCCGAGCACGTGCTCGGGTTGCCGAGGTCGTTCTGATGTCGTCACAGTCCTCACAAGCCGCCTCTACGAGCGGCCCTCTGGCGGGGCTTCTGGTCGTGTCGATCGAGCAGGCGGTGGCTGCGCCGCTGTGTACCTTTCGCCTCGTACAGGCCGGGGCGCGGGTGATCAAGGTCGAGCGCGCGGGTGGCGAAACGGCGCGTCATTATGATCGGGCGACAAAGGGGACTTCAGCCTATTTCGCGTGGCTGAATGCGGGCAAGGAAAGCGCTGTTTTGGACCTGAAGAGCGATGACGGGCTGGCATTGCTGCGCGCGATGATCGCCAAGGCCGACGTTCTGGTACAGAACCTTGCACCCGGAGCGATGGCGCGAATGGGTTTGGACGCGGGCGCATTGGAAGCGCTCAACCCGCGCCTGATCAGTCTCTCGGTGGTGGGCTACGACCAAAGCACCTCTTTCGCCCAGATGCGCGCTTACGATGCCTTGGTGCAGGCGGAGAGCGGCATCTGTTCGGTTACGGGCACAGCCGACGCACGCGCTAAAGTGGGCGTGTCGATCGCCGATATCGGGACGGGCATGACGGCGCACGCCGCGGTGCTCGAAGCGCTGATCGAACGCGGGATTAGCGGGACAGGAAAGCACCTCGAGATCGCCATGTTTGACACCATGGCTGACTGGATGAGCGTACCCTTGCTGCAATACGAAGGCACAGGCGCGGCGCCAAAGCGTGAAGGGCTGGCGCACGCGTCGATTTATCCGTACGGCGCTTTTGGCTGCGCTGATGGGGCGTTCCTGCTGTCGATCCAGAACCAGCGCGAGTGGGCTTCCTTGTGCTCGGACGTTTTGGAGCGGCCCGATTTGATTGACCATGCGCTCTATCGTGACAATCCTGCGCGCTCGGAGAACCGGGCAGCGCTTGATCTGATCATGCGACCGGTATTTGCCGGGTTGAGCCTCGCAGAGTGTGAAGCTCGGATGCGGACGGCAGGGGTCGCCTTTGGCCGCTTATCCGAAGTCGCCGACCTTGCCAGTCATCCTGCCCTCAAGCGCCGCTCTGTCACGCTCGAAAACGGCGAGGTGATCGAAGTGCCAGTTTTGCCCGGAGGCTCAACCGATCAGAACACTGCGCCGCGACTGCCTGCGCTGGGCGAACACACTGACGCGATCAGGGCTGAGTTTTCTTCCCTTTGATGGGGTTCGGGCGCAGCGGCTGTGAAATCGAAACGAGGGCTTGCCTTTGCCCGTCTTTTTGACGGATCATCCAGACAGATATTCAACCGACGGGTTCTTTCGGGAGGAAGGGACCTGCTGTCGGCTGTGCAGTGGGGGAGAGCGTTCATTCATGACCAAAGTTAAGCCCGAGGATCTGCGTTCTCGTCAGTGGTTCAACAATCCTGACGACCCCGAAATGACCGCCGTTTATATCGAGCGTTACCTGAACTACGGGCTGACGCCGCATGAGCTGCAGTCGGGCAAGCCGATTATCGCCATTGCGCAGACCGGCTCGGACCTGAGCCCCTGCAACCGCCACCATCTGGAGCTTGCCAAGCGGGTGCGCGATGGTGTGATTGCAGCAGGTGGTACGGCGCTGGAAGTGCCGGTGCACCCTATCCAGGAAACGGGCAAGCGGCCGACCGCGCTGCTCGATCGAAACCTCGCTTACCTCAGCCTTGTTGAAACGCTCTACGGCTATCCCATCGATGGCGTGGTGCTGTTGATTGGCTGTGACAAGACCACGCCTGCCTGTCTGATGGCAGCGTCTACGGTGAATATCCCTGCGATCGCGCTGTCGGTGGGACCGATGCTCAACGGCTGGCACGATGGCAAGCGGGCCGGGTCGGGTACGGTGATCTGGAAAGCGCGCGAGCAGTTGGCCGCTGGCGAGATTACCGATGCGCAATTCATGGAAATCGCCACGGCCTCTGCACTGTCTGTGGGCTATTGTAACACCATGGGCACGGCCACAACGATGAACTCACTGGCCGAAGCGCTGGGCATGCAACTCCCCGGCTCAGCCGCCATTCCCGCGCCTTACCGCGAACGTGGGCAAATCGCCTACGAGACGGGCTTGCGGGCGGTGGATATGGTTTGGGAGGATCAGCGTCCGGCTGACATCATGACCCGCCAGGCCTTCGAAAACGCCATCGTCGTTAACTCAGCGATTGGCGGTTCCACCAACGCGCCGATCCACCTCAACGCCATTGCTCGGCATTTGGGTGTGCCGCTGGATAATGATGACTGGCAGGCAGTCGGCCACAAAATCCCCCTGCTCGCCAACATGCAGCCCGCCGGTGCTTATCTGGGGGAGGATTACCACCGCGCAGGCGGCGTTCCGGCTGTTGTCAATCGATTGCTGGAGGCGGGTTTGTTGCCCCACCCTGAGGCCATGACCGCGAACGGGCGCACCATCGGGGACAACTGCCGGGACCGGGTTGCAAGCAATGATGACGTCATCCGTCCCCTCGATCAGGCGCTAAAGGCCGAAGCGGGGTTCATCAACCTCAAAGGCAACCTGTTCGAAAGCGCGATCATCAAAACCAGCGTGATCTCGCCTGCCTTTGCCCAAGCCTACCTCAGCAATCCTGAGGACCCCAACGCGTTTGAAGGGACAGCCTGTGTCTTTGATGGGCCTGAAGACTTTCACCATCGCATCGACGATCCAAAAGAAGGTCTGGATGCCGGGACCATTCTGGTCATGCGGGGTACAGGGCCCAAGGGCTACCCCGGTGCAGCGGAAGTCGTGAACATGCGCCCGCCCGCCTATTTGCTCAAGCAGGGGATTGAAGCCTTGCCGTGCATCGGCGATGGTCGGCAGTCCGGCACCAGTGGCTCTCCGTCTATCCTGAATGCAGCCCCGGAAGCCGCCGACAACGCCGGTCTGGCGATCCTGAAGACCGGGGACCGCATCCGCATTGATTTGAACAGAGGCACCGCGGATATTCTCATCACGGCTGAGGAGTTCGAGGCGCGGCGAGCGGCTCTGATCGCGCAGGGCGGTTTCCCTGTGCCGGAAAGTCAGACACCGTGGCAGGCGCTGTTCCGTGACCAGATCGAGCCGCTGGACCGCGGTATGACGCTGCGCGACGCCGACCGGTTCCGCGACGTTGCCCGGAAATCAGTGCCACGGAACAATCACTAGCACCGCACCTTGGGTCAAGGAGACTGAACATGAGCGGATACGTGTTGCTCAACCCCGCCGATGACGTCGGAACGCTGGTGCGTCCTGCGGTGGCAGGGGAAGCGTTGATTGAGGGCGGAAAGGCGCTGAAGGCAGATATTGCGCCCGGTCACAAGATTGCCACCAAGCCCATCGCCTCTGGACAGGCCATTCGAAAGTTTGGGCAGATCATCGGCTATGCCGCCAGCGACATTGCACCGGGCGAGCACGTCCACACCCACAATTGCGCCGTGGGCGAGCATGACCAAAACTATCAGATAGGCGTTGATCTCGACACCGCGCGCGCCGCCATCCCTGCGGGCCTTGACCGCACCTTTGAGGGCTACCGACGCAGCAACGGCCAGATTGGCACCCGCAACTACATTGCCCTGTGCTCGACGGTAAACTGCTCGGCTACGGTGGTTCGGCAAGCGGCGCATGAGCTGACGGTCAGTGGTGTTCTGGAGGCTTTTCCCAACGTCGACGGCGTGTGCGTCTTTGCCCATGGGACGGGGTGCGGGATGGCGATGGCGGGCGAGGGGGCGGCGCATCTCGAGCGTGTCCTGTGGGGTCATGCGACTCATCCGAACGTCGGCGCGACAATTTTTGTGGGACTTGGCTGTGAGGTCATGCAGGTAGAGGTCATGAAAACCCTCTACGGCGAGGACACCGCCGACCGCTTCCACGGTCTGACCATCCAGGAAACCGGCGGTACGCGCGCAACCATAGACCGGCTCAAGGCCATGGTGACAGCTTTGTTGCCGGAGGTGAACGCGGTCACCCGCAGCACGTGTCCGGCCTCGGCGCTGGCGGTGGCGTTGCAGTGCGGCGGGTCCGATGGTTATTCCGGGATCACGGCGAACCCGGCCTTGGGTGTCGCTGCCGATCAGTTGGTGGGGCTGGGCGGTACAGCGATACTGGCAGAAACACCGGAAATCTACGGCGCGGAACAGTTGCTGTTGCGCCGTGCTGCCAGTAAAGAGGTGGCCGAAAAGCTGATCGAGCGCATCCAGTGGTGGGAGCGCTATACTGCTCAACACGGGGCCTCGATGGACAACAATCCGTCACCGGGCAACAAAGCAGGGGGGCTCACCACCATTTTGGAAAAGTCGCTGGGCGCGGCGTCCAAGGGCGGTTCGACCCCCTTGGCTGACGTCATCGGGTACGCTGAGCGGTACAGCACCAAGGGCTTCGTATTCATGGATTCCCCCGGCTACGATCCCGTGTCAGTCACGGGACAGATCGCCAGCGGCGCGCAGATTGTGGTCTTCACCACCGGACGCGGCTCGGCCTTCGGTTCCAAACCAGCGCCGACGATCAAACTTGCGACCAACGATATGCTGTTCCACGCCATGCCAGACGACATGGACATCAACTGCGGGGATGTCTTGAGCGCTGGGGTGGCGCTGGCCGACAAGGGCGCGGAGATTCTCGATGAAATTCTCGCCGTTGCGTCCGGAAAAGTGTCGCGCAGTGAGGCGCTTGGGTTGGGGGACAGTGAGTTTGTGCCTTGGCAGATTGGCGCAGTGATGTAATTGGTCAGGTCGCTATCGCGACTTAATTGGTGGCATACGACTTAGGGAGTTTTGTGGCCTATGAATTCGGAAGACACCAGTGCCGCTGTTGCCGAGGATCTTGCACTGAACCTTGCGGAAAAGCGCGCCGCCTTTGCGGCTGATCCGAACCCGGAATACGCGGTTCGGTTGGATCGCCTCGACCGGCTTCTGGCGATGGTGAGAACCAACGAGGCGGCGATTATCGATGCGCTGAGTGCCGATTTTGGGTGCCGTTCGCGGACAGAGACCGTGCTTGCGGAAATCCTGAATACTCAAAACGCCATCAACTACGCCCGACGCAACTTGCGCAAATGGATGCGGCGGCGCGGCCGGCATGTCACGTTCTGGTCGCAGCCCGCAGGCGCTTATGTACAGGCACAGCCGCTGGGCGTGGTGGGGATCATGGCGCCGTGGAACTACGCGCTGGACCTGAGCCTTTCGCCGTTGACCGGTGCTTTTGCTGCGGGCAATCGCGTGATGCTGAGCATCTCGGAAGAAACGCCTAACCTCTGCTCGTTGCTGCAGCGCTTGTTCGCGGAGAGCTTTGCCGCAGACGAAATCAGTGTGTTTCAAAGCGGTGAGGTGCTTTCGCCTGCCTTCGCGCGCCTGCCGTTTGACCATTTGCTGTTCACCGGCTCAACCCGCGTGGGGCGCTTGATTGCACAGGCGGCCGCGTCGAGCTTGACGCCGGTCACGCTGGAACTGGGCGGCAAGTCACCAACCATTGTTGCCCCGGACTACGACCTGAAGGAAGCCGCCGAGCGGATCAGTTGGGGCAAGGCATTCAACGCTGGCCAAACCTGCGCTGCACCAGATTACGCCTTTGTTCCCGCCGCAACCGCGCATGAATTCGCACAAGCGGTTTTGGATAAATTCACGCGCTCCTTCGCCGCTATGGACGACGAAGACCTGACTGCCATTGTATCCGAGCGCTTTTATCGCCGCCTCGAAGACATGATCGCCGAGGCCGAGGCCGGGGGCGCCCAAATCCTGCGGCCTGAGGGTTTCGCGCCGACCGAGCAGGATGGTGTCTACAAAATGCCGGTCACAGTGGCCTTGAACGTCCCGGCGGACTGCCGGTTGATGCAGGAGGAAATCTTTGGCCCTGTGCTGCCTGTCCTGACCTACGATAGCCTCGATCAGGTCATAGACTTCATCAATGAGCGCGATCGCCCCTTGTCGCTCTATGTCTTCTCCCACGATCCGGCGGTGATCCGGCGGGTACAGGAAGGGACGGTCTCGGGCTCACTCGGGGTCAACGAGACGCTTTTGCAGTATGTTCAGAACGACATGGCCTTTGGGGGTGTCGGTTCCAGTGGGCAGGGGGCTTATCACGGACAGGCCGGTTTCGACACGTTTTCACACTTGAAATCTGTTTTTGTGCAGAGAGGCCTAGGCCGGTTCACAGGGATCAAGTTACTGCATCCACCCTATGGCTCCCTGACCCGCTTCATCATTCGCCTGATGAAGGGTTAGAATTTCAGTCCAAGGGTTTCGGCGGCTTTGACCCGTCAACCAAAACCCAGCATTATCCCGCTGCGTTAATCCTGAACTGGGGCGGGAGGCCCTGTGCATGACCACTGCGGGCAAACTGACGATCCCCGATCTCGCGGCAAAGAAAGCGGCTGGAGAGCGCCTGGTTATGGTGGCGCTGGGTGAGGCCATGAGCGCGGCTTGGGCGGAGCGGGCCGGTGTCGATATTATCGGGATCGGCGACAGCCTCGGGATGACTCTGCATGGGCACGAGAACACGCTGGCCATGACGGTGGATCAGATGATCGATCACTGTCGCGCCGTGCGCCGGGGCGCGCCGCAGACACTGACGCTGGCCTCCATGCCCTACGGCTCCTACGCCACCCCTGAGCTTGGCGTCACCAATGCCGTCCGGATGATGAAGGAAGGTGGGGTTGAGGCGGTGAAGATGCAGGGCGGCCGGGAGATGATCGATACGATCAAAGCCATTGCTGACGCCGGTGTGCCGGTGATGAGCCACGTCGGACTTCTGCCCCATCGAGTCCATCAGCTGGGCGGGTTCAAGATGCAGGGACGAACAGCCCAGTCCGCGCTTGAAATTATCGACAACGCGCGCGCCATAGAAGAAGCCGGTGCCATCGGTCTGGAAATCGAAGCCATGCCTTGCGAGGTTGGCAAAGCCGTTGATGAAGCCGTTGATATCTTTACTTTTTCCATAGGCGCTGGTGCGGCTGGAACCTGCCAGCTTCTCAACGGTTATGATCTGATCGGGGCCTTTGACAGCTTCAAGCCAAAATTCGCCAAGCGGTACGCCAACATGGCTGACATCGCCACCAAGGCCTTTGCTGATTTTGCCGCCGACGTGCGGAACGGCGTTTTTCCCGATGCCGAACACAGCTACACCATGAAACCCGAAGAAATCACCCAGCTGGCACAGGCGCTGGCGGCGGAAAAAGACGAAGAGGACAGGGCGTGACGACAAAGACTGAGATTTCGACCGACGACGTGCTGCGCGAACGGTCTCCCCGACGCTTGGGTCAGCTGGTCCCGAACGGCATGCTGGAGGATAACTACCCGCGCAACATGTGGTGGGCGGCGGCCCATGTTGATGAAGTGCGCGAACGGCCTTTGGCGCGCTGGATATTGGAGACACCGGTGGTCATCTACCGCCTCGAAGACGGCACGCCAGCGGCGCTTTATGACCGCTGCCCGCACCGATGGGCACCTTTGTCTGAAGGACACGTTTGCGGCGACAAGATTGTTTGTCCCTATCACGGCATGGAGTTTGACACGACCGGACTGTGTACCAAGGCCCCGACCCAGAAAATGCAGCCAAATATCGCCCGGATACCCGCCTATCCGATGCGCGAGGCCGGCGCGTTTCTGTGGATTTGGATGGGAGATCCTGAAGCCATAGACCGCGATCCACCGGACGTCGCTTACCAGACCGATCCGAACTGGAGCTTCCTGCACGGATACTACGAAGTTGCCGCGAACTGGGTGATGATCCGGGAGAATGTTTTTGACCTCACCCACATTGCGTTTCTCCACAAGAATACCTTCAAGCAGAACGACTGGATCAATGCACCGGACAGCTTCATGGAGGGCGATGTACTGTGCTACCAGCAGGAATTCGACCTCGCGCCGCTGTCGCCGCTGTTTTGCGCAGGCATGGGCTTGCCGGAGGATAAGCCGGTGAAGCGGGTGCAAAAAGGGACGATGCCCTCGCTCGCGATTTCCTTTTCCGACTGGAACGTCCACGATCCCGCACCGGAACCGGGCCGTCGCTCAGACTTCATCATGCGCGGCTGTCACATCGTTACGCCCGCCCAGCGTGGCAAGACGCACTACTTTTGGGGTTCGGCTTTTGACGTGCCAGCACTTTCCGACGAAGTCATTGCCAAGACCAAGGCGAGCGTGACTGAAGCGTTTGACGAGGATAAGCACCTGCTCGAAATCATGCAGCGCCAGATCGCCGCTGACCCGCGCGGCTTGTCGTATTTGGAAGTCACGCTCGGCCCAGACAAAGGCGGCATACGCGTCCGGCAGATACTCAACAAAATGCTGGAAGCCGAAGGCCGAGCGCCGCTACAAGGGGGGCTGGCCTAAACCAGCACCCCGCTTGGCTCTTTGATTGACCGCTGAAGGATATCCGCACCATGGCAGAAATCGGCCCCAACACGCGACTTCGTGTTTCGCCATTTTATGAAGCAACGCTCAAGGAAGGCGTGGCCGCGTTTTCGCCCTATAACCGGATGCTCATGCCGACCTCTTACGGTCATCCACGCGCCGAATATGACCGGCTGACCAAGGGCGTGAGCTTGTGGGACGTGGCGGTTGAGCGGCAGGTCGCGATTGAAGGACCTGACGCGGCGACCTTTACGCAGATGCTGTGCACCCGCGACCTCTCCGCCCAGAAGATCGGGCAGGGCAAGTATGTCGCCTGCTGTGATTATCGCGGGGTCTTGGTCAACGATCCTGTCGTACTCAAACTCGCCGAAGACCGCTTCTGGCTGTCAATTGCCGACAAGGACATGCTGATGTGGTGCCGCGCAATTGCGGCAGAGCGCGGTTTACAAGTCGATTTGTGTGAGCCGGACGTGTCACCCTTGGCCGTGCAGGGCCCCATGGCCGAGAATGTTGTTGCCGCTGTCTTTGGTGACTGGATCCGCGACATTCGATTTTTTTGGTTCGAGGATGCGGAAATCGACGGGATTCCGGTTAAAATTCAGCGGTCGGGCTATTCGGGGCAGGGTGGGTTTGAAATTTACCTGCTGGACGGCAAGCGCGGTGTGGACCTTTGGAACATCGTGCGTGAGGCCGGTGCGCCTTGGGGCATTGGACCAGGAAACCCAAGCCCGGTTGAGCGGATTGAAAGCGGGTTGCTGTCCTTTGGCGGTGATACTGATGATCAAACCAACCCCTATGAAGTCCGCCTTGAACGCTACGTTGACCTCCATGTCCCCGATGAAGTGCTGGGCATTCAGGCCCTGCGCGAGATCAAGGCAGCAGGTCCCCGGCGGCATCAGCTCGGCGTCCTGCTCGATGAGGAAGAACCTCAGCCGGGCCAACTCACATGGTACGATATCCATGCGCAGGGCCAGAAGGTTGGTGACATGACGTGCGGCTGTTTTTCCTTCAAGCTGGAGCGGATGATCGGCTTTGCCCTGATCTCAACCGACCTGAAACCCGGTGACAAAATCGAAGTGATCAGACACGGCGCGCCGGTGACGGGTACGCTGTGCGAGCTACCGTTTCGCTGATGGCATGCATCTCTACGCAGCGTCTCTGGACGATCCCAAAGCCTTCCAGCCGACCTTTCACGTCAACTACAAAAGTAAGCTGGACTGGCTGAAGCTGCACGATGATTTGCCCAAGTACGACGATACGCTGCTCCACGCACCGGACCAGCACAGCGGCTATTGACCCCGCTAGCGTCTCTGTTCAAGTACCAGACGCGGGTAAGCCTTCGCCGCATTCCCGCCCATGACAGCGGCCTTTTCCCCGGCCGATAGCGCGCGCGTGTAGCCGCCGACGGCTTCAAACCACTTTTGGTAATCAGTGGCGCACCGAACAACGGGCCAATCGGAGCCAAAAATCAGGCGGTCGGGGCCAAATGCTTGCAGCAGGTGACCGGCGTAGGGCCGAAGGTCCTCGGCCTTGACCTGCTCGGGGCGTGCTTCTGTGGCCAGCCCGGATAGCTTGCAGTAAACCCCCGGATACCGCGAGGCCAAGTCCTGCATCTGGCTTGCCCATGGCTCAAAATCATGGTCTCGGATTTGCGGTTTCGCGCCGTGGTCGATGATCACCCGCACGTTCGGATACCGCTGCAAAAACTCACTCAAGACGGGCAAATGCCGGGGCAGAACCAGCGCGTCAAAGGTCAGGTCGTTGGCAGCCATTGCGGCCAAAGCTGGTGCCAGTCGGTCTTGCAGCATCCATTCCTGATCGGGGATATCCTGTATCATCGGGCGCAAGCCGACGAGTTTGGGCTGTGTCTGAGCAAGTGCGGTGATGGCCTCGGCCGCATCAGCTGCTTCGAGGTCTGCCCACCCCACCACACCAGCGATCCACGAATGTCTCGCGGCCAGCGACAGCAAAAACTCGGTTTCGGCAACTGTTGGTGCTGCCTGTACTGCGATGGTCGCGTCGATACCACAGGCGTCGAGCAGCGGGCGCAGGTCTTCGGGCATGAAATCACGGTATATTGGCTTGAGCTCAGGCGTGAGCCAGCCGTAATCGCCGCGCGCGAGCTGCCAGAAATGCTGATGGGCGTCGATGCTGGCGGTCATGGCTTATCCGAGGGGCTCAGGTAGGGGGAAATTGAGGTCGTGGGCGTTGGGGCTTGGGGGTGAATAAGACTGGCCTGACGCAACGCCTCCCACAGCTCGACCGGGATCGGCATCTGCACCCAACTTAGCGTTTCGGCCAGCTCGGCACGGGATCGCACACCGGGCAAAACCGATGCGACCGCGCTGTGCGCAAGGGGGAATTGCAGGGCAGCAGCGGGCAAGGGCACGGCATGGGCCGCGCAGACCTCAGCCAGCCGATGCACCCGTTGACGCACGGTGTCGGGGGCCGCTGCATAATTCCACGTCTCACCACCCACCATGATACCGGAGTTAAAGGCACCGCCGATGATGATTGAGGTGCCGGCGGCTTCGCAAGCGGGCAACAAATCGTAGAGCGGGGCTTGTTCGAGCAAGGTGTATCGGCCCGCGAGCAAAAAGGCGTCCCACTCACCCATCATTAAAGCATCCAGACAGGCCTGAGCCTCGTTCACGCCCAGCCCAATCGCCTGAACCTGTCCCCCTCGGCGGAGTTCATCCAACGCTCTGTACCCGCCACGTTCCAAGTCATGAATGTGGCGGGCGTTGTCTTCATCGCCGTGGGTGAGAGTGCCGATGTCGTGCACGAACAGGATGTCGATCCGATCAACTCCCATACGCTGTAAGCTATGGTCAAAGGAACGCATGATGGCGTCGTAGCTGTAGTCGTAAACCGGGTGGAACGGCAATGCGGCCGGCCAGTCCTGTGCGCCGGGATCAATGACTTTACCCGGTTCCAGCAAGCGGCCCACCTTGGTTGAAATCACACAGCGCTCCGGTTCTTGATCCCGGTCCAGAGCCCTTAGAGTATCTCCCACCCGGCGTTCGGCGAGGCCATAGCCATAGAAGGGCGCTGTGTCGATGTAGGTCATTCCTGCTGCGATCCCGGCGGCCAGCGTCGCCGTGCCTTCGCA
>PAFB01000050.1 GCA_002700865.1 Rhodospirillaceae bacterium | reverse complement strand
GCCAGTTTTCAGCAATGGCGCTTAAGTTGATGGTCAGGACGGGTTGGTGCGTGTTGTTCATGGCGTGTGTGTGAAGGGGTTCTTGTGCAGTTTCACAATTTGTACGGTACGGGTTCGATAAAGCAAAGCTGGGCGGGGAAGTCCCATTCAATCAGCACACCATTCCACAGGTCCGCAAAGCCTTGCACCCTGACCCGCTGTCCCACCCAATTGTCCGGGATTGGCCAAAGCCGTTTGACCATGCGCAGGGCCTGATCCTGCAGTGACACGGTAAAATCACTGCGGTAGTCGTCGCCAAAGTTGATGAACCAGCGCCGTTGGCCTTCGAATATGCCCGCGACAGTGCCTTCCACCGTGATAAACGCTGCCACTCCCGAGGTTAAACCGTCCAGCTTCGCGGCGTCCAGCGGGGCGGGTTGATGGGCGGGCAGGGGATCGCATTGGGTGGGAAAGCGGTGCTCGTCCCGCCATTCAAGCGGTCCAAACTGCGCCTTCAGAGCCGCGTTAAGCCCAGAACCTGTGTCTGCCTGTGCTGCTGCGGCTAGCCAGAGGCCGCAACAAAACGCTAGGGTGGGCGCGACTAACCCAAAGGGACGGAAAGCGGTGAACGAAAACGCGAACACAGGGCGCACTCTCTATCTGGTTGACGGATCGGCTTATATCTTTCGTGCATACCATGCTTTGCCGCCGCTGACGCGATCGGATGGCACACCGGTTGGGGCTGTGCGGGGGTTTTTGACGATGATGTTGCGGTTGGTCGAAGACCGCGCCCACGACTACTTCGCGGTCATTTTTGACGCCAAGGGTGAGACCTTCCGCAACGAGATTTACGATCAGTACAAAGCCAACCGCGACGCCCCTCCCGAAGACCTTCGACCGCAATTTCCTCTGGTCCGCGACGCGACCCGAGCGCTCAATCTCTCCTGCATCGAACGCGAAGGCTTTGAGGCTGACGACATCATTGCCACCTATGCCAAACAGGGGGCAGAGGCCGGGTTGGACGTCGTTGTGGTGTCGTCTGACAAGGACCTGATGCAACTGGTCAACGACCGGGTCTGCATGCTCGACCCCATGAAGCAGAAAACCTTGCGCCATGACGAGGTGGTCGAAAAGTTCGGTGTTGGGCCTGAGCGAGTGGTCGATGTGCAGGCGTTGGCGGGTGATAGCGTGGACAACGTACCGGGCGTCCCCGGCATTGGCATCAAAACGGCTGCGCTGTTGATCAACGAGTATGGTGATCTGGATACCTTGCTGGCGCGCGCGGCTGAGATCAAGCAGACCAAGCGACGGGAAAACCTGATCGAGTTTGCTGATTTGGCGCGGGTTTCGCGGGACTTGGTGCGGTTGGAAACGGCGGTCCCGGATTTGCCCAATCTGGAAGAACTGCGCCACGAGCCTCACGACGCAGACACTTTGCGCGCCTTTCTCGAAACGATGGAATTTAAGTCTATCGCGCAGAAAATGGGCATGAAGGTTGATGTTCAGAAGGTGGTCGAAGCACCCGCTGAAAAGCCAGAAATCCCGATTACTGAGAACAAATACGAACTGGTAACCACGCTCGACGCGCTCGAAAGTTGGATCAGCCGGGCGGCAGCGGCGCGGTTGGTGGCCTTTGACACAGAAACGACCTCGCTGGACCAGCAGCAGGCCGAGTTGGTCGGGGTCTCGCTGTGCATTGAGCCGGGCGAGGCTTGCTATATCCCGCTGGCGCACAAAGCGGAGGATCTCATCAGCGAAACGCCCGCGCAAATCCCGATGGCCGAGGCCATTGCCCGCCTCAAACCGCTGCTGGAAAGCCCCGCTGTCCTGAAAATCGCGCACAATGCCAAGTATGACCGCGCCGTTCTGATGCATTCAGGCATTCAGGTTGCGCCGGTTGACGATACGATGCTGCTCAGCTTCGTGCTCGATGGTGGTAAGCACAATCACGGTCTGGATGAGCTGTCATCCCGCATGCTGGGGCATCAAACTATCGCCTACAAAGAAGTTGCCGGCGTGGGTAAATCGCAGGTGACGTTTGACTATGTTACGCTCGATAAAGCACTCGATTACGCCGCTGAAGACGCCGATATCGCGATGCGGTTGCATCGGCGGCTCAAGGCACGCTTAGTGCCGGAGAAGATGGCGACGCTCTATGAAACCATGGAGCGACCCCTGATCGGTATTCTCACCGATATGGAGCGCGAAGGGATCAAGGTTGATCCGCATGTGCTCTCGCGCATGTCCTCAGAATTCAGTCAGGACAGCGCACGGCTTGAGGATGAGATTTATCAACTCGCCGGCGAGACCTTCAACATTGGCTCGCCCAAGCAACTGGGCGAAATCCTGTTCGGCAAACTGGGGCTGCCCGGGGGCAAGAAGACGGGCAAAACGGGGGCTTATTCCACCGGTGCTGACGTGCTTGAGGGCCTGGCAGCACAGGGGCATGAACTGCCTGCGCGTGTCCTCGACTGGCGGCAGGTGAACAAGCTCAAATCAACCTACACCGACGCCCTGCAGACCCAGATCAATCCGCGCACCAAGCGGGTTCACACCTCCTACGCGATGACAGGGGCCCAGACTGGCCGGCTATCATCGACTGATCCGAACCTGCAGAACATCCCCGTGCGGACAGAAGCGGGGCGCAAGATTCGCTCGGCCTTTATTGCTGAGCCGGGCTGCAAACTTGTCTCGATCGACTATTCGCAGATCGAACTTCGGCTGACCGCGCATATGGCGGAAGAAGAGACCCTGCGCCAAGCCTTCCGCGACGGCCTCGACATCCACGCCATGACCGCCAGTCAGGTTTTCGGCGTGCCGATTGAGGGAATGGACCCGATGGTCCGGCGCAATGCCAAAGCGATCAATTTTGGCATCATCTACGGCATTTCGGCCTTTGGTCTGGCGAACAATCTGGGGATTTCCAACGCCGAGGCCAAGGACTTCATCGACCAGTATTTCCAGCGGTTTCCCGGTATTCGCGAGTACATGGAGCGGGCCAAGCTGTTCGGGCGGGATCATGGCTTTGTGCAGACCCTGTTTGGGCGCAAAATCCATCTTTCTGGGATTGCCGATAAGAATTTTGCCAAGCGTGGTTTTGCGGAACGTCAAGCCATCAACGCCCCCATCCAAGGCACCGCCGCCGACATCATCAAGCGCGCGATGCTGCGCATGCCGCAGGCGCTGACCGAGGCGGGGCTGAGCGGGAAAATGCTGCTGCAGGTGCACGATGAGCTGATCTTTGAAGCACCTGAAGACGAGGCTGAAAAGCTGGTTTCGGTCGCGCGGGAGGTGATGGAGAATGCCTGTAGCCCCGTCATCGAGCTGGCTGTACCGCTGATCGCCGATGCCGGTGTTGCAGAGAACTGGATGGAAGCCCACTAGCACGCGCCTCACAGCGCGGCTTAGGGCAAACGGAGGGCAGGGGACATGGCTGAGAACAAAGGCTCCGCGAACAAGAATCAGGCTTACGCCATCAGCGACGTTGAAGGCACGCGCAAGCTCTACGCAGGCTGGGCCGATACCTATGACAGCGATACCACAGAAGGCATGGGCTACGTCGCGCACAAAGTTATTGCCGACCTGTCCGCGGAGTTTCTGGACAAGGGAACGCCAGTGCTGGATTTGGCATGCGGAACCGGCATGCTCGGCACGGCGCTACGGGAACACGGTTTTTCCATCATCGATGGTCTGGACCTCAGTCCGGAAATGCTGGCCAAGGCGCGGGAGCTGGGTGTCTATCGCAACCTCGGTGAGCTGGACATGACTCAGCCTTATGACATCGAGGCAGGCAGTGTCGAGGCGCTGACGTGCTGCGGAATTTTTGGACCGTCCGTCATTGGGCCGGAGCATCTGATCCACTTGGCACCGCCGCTGAAGGCCGGTGCGCGCGCTGTGATTTCGATCAACGGTAAGGGCTATGAGGAACGCCCCTTTGAGGAGGCGTTGGAAGCGCTGTTCGATGACGGGCTGTTCAGGGAGATTTATCGCGGGTTTAACGACTATCTGCCCAAGGAAGACATCGACGCCCTCTACGTTGTGTTGGAGCGCTTCTAGGTCGAAAGCAGCAGTGAAGCGACAAATCCAGCCAAAGCCACGCCCATCAGACGGTTAAACCAGACAATCCTTCGCCCGACATTCAGCCAGTCGCGCAGCAAGGCCCCGGCGATTAGCCAGGCCGTGTTGAAAATCGAGGTTGTGGCCATGATGATGAGAGCAGCGGTGACAGCGCCCCTGACGTCGCCCCAGACTGTCGCGGTGTCGGCAATCATCACGCTGGACGTTACAGTGATGGCCATGGACCAGACTTTAGGGTTCACCCACTGAAACCCCGCCATTTTGAAAAAGTCAATGGGTTGGCTGACCTCGCCTGTGGTCGCGATGGTTTTTGTCGTGGCGACCTGCCAGGCCAGATAGAGCAGGTAGGCCGATGCCGCAAATTTCAACACGGTCTTGAGCGCAGGAACCGCGCTAAAAGCTGGCCCCAGCCCTAACCCAACGCACAATACCAGCAGCGGAAAACCCAGAACGATCCCGAGCAGCATGGGCAGCGAGCGCCGAAATCCGTGCTGCACCCCTGACGCTGCCAACAGCAGGTTATTTGGCCCCGGCGTTACCGTCAGCAGAGACATTGTCATGAATACGAGGAGCAGCTCAGTCATGGCTTACCGTTCAAGTGGTCCTTCAAGTGGTCCTTCAAGGGGCCGATCTTGTGGCCGATCTTGTGATCGATCTTGTGATTCTGGGGCCGAGAAGGCTGTGAGGCGCGACGAAGCGCTTAAGCGGGACTGACCTTAGGACAAAAATGCCGTCATTGCAGGGGCTGTCTTTTCTGGGGTAAAAAAGGAACGGGGATACCGTTTGGCGGGCGGACTAAGCCGCCAACCATGACCAAGGTATTGGGTGTTGGGCGTCACT
The DNA here is from genome assembly GCA_002700865.1 of Rhodospirillaceae bacterium. Classification (GTDB taxonomy): domain Bacteria; phylum Pseudomonadota; class Alphaproteobacteria; order UBA7985; family UBA7985; genus UBA7985. The sequence goes on along the minus strand of PAFB01000050.1, from coordinate 4,030 downwards.
CAAGATGGCAGGCACCCCCGCTCCAGGCTTCAAGACCTGGTCAGCAGGGAACGAGCGGTTGCTGACCGGGTGGCTAGAACTTCGCGATTGCGTTGACGAACAGGCCTTGTTTATCGAACGAAACGTTCGTCAGGTTATCGTCAAATGCACCAAAGTTATAACCACCACCGATCTTGAAGTTGTCTCCAAGGTGTCGATAGACCGCCGCGAGGGCACCGTACCGGGTCGCGCTTTCGCCGGAGTTACCGACGTTGCCCTGCCACATCAAGCGGCCTTCGAGCAAGGCGTCCCAATTCTTGACAACGTGCCAGTCGACACGTCCCACGATCAGGTGAATGTTCGAGCCATACCAGTCGCTACAGGACCGACAGGACGTCACTTCACCGACCTTCACACCGTATTTTGCACCCACATCGAAGTTCTTCGAAACCTGATAGATGGCATCGGCCTCACCGATCAGCGAGCGCTGGCGATAGTTGGCTACACCGCTGCCGGTTTCTTCGGCTGTTTCCGCCTGAGTCCGGGTTGGCAAGTCGTAAAGGGACGTTGCGCGGACCAGCAAGTTCAGCCGGTCATTATCGATGGGCCGGTAAGCCGCACCAATCGACGCTTCGAGGAAGTTACCGTCCTCGAAATTGCCGTTATAGGCCGAGAATACCGCGGCTGCATTGGCGGTCAGACGCCAATCGGGTGAAATCTTCGCGCCTGCGTTGCCCTTGAGCACGTAGGTCGCACGGGTATCGTTGTTGCCGTCTGCGTCGGTGTCGCTGGAGCTTTCTTCCCAGCGATATTCACCGACACCACCAAAGCTGAGGCCGTCCTGTGTGTACTGAGCCCGCAGCGTGGTTGCACGGCGGTTGAGGAACGGGTTGTCCTCGCTTGCCTCAGCGTACTGGTCCTCACGCACCTGGCCGACTTCGGCTGTGACCCCAAAGGTCAGGGCCTGTGACATTGCGTAGTTCACACCAAAAGCGTGCTGCAGAGCATTCACAGAGGTGCCCGCATGGGTAATGCGTTCGCTCAGGTGAAAGTTAACGCCGTTGTTGAAGCGTGCGTTGGCGCCAAAGTTGAGCGTACCGCCCAACTGTCCCTGACCCGTCCCGACATTGGTTCGGTTGCTCAGTTCGTAAGCACCATTCAGGCGTATGTAGTCGTTAACCGTTACATCGGTACCAATCGACGCGAACACGTTATCGCCGATGTTGCTTTCGCCGCCGTTGTCAAAGTCGGTACCAACCTGGGCGGTCAGCGCGATTTTCTCCGTGACTTGAGCCTGACCACTGATGCCAACCCGGCCTTTGTTCACGCCGCTGGCGTTCTGCAGGTCGTATTGACCGAACAGCTTTGCTGCATAGTCGCCAAAGGTTGCGCCGACATCACCGCCAAGCGTCGTGGACTGAGCGGTTTGAACCCCCTCTGCCTGACCATCGGAATACCCGATGCCCAACCCGGCTCTGATGTTGTCGTAGGAAAGCTTGGCATCGACATTGACGCGTCGATCCTGCGTATCCTGGGTGATGTTGTTGGTCTGATCATAGCGCGCTGACAAATTGACCGCACCCAAAGGCGCAGACAGGCTGCCACCAAACTGGTTGACGTCATCTGCGGATTACGAACCGCTGCCCGCAAAGCCAGCGTCCTTGTGCTCAAAGTAGCCCGTGGCTCTGCCGGCAAAATCAGCCCCGAAGTCGTTTGCGGCGACGGAAGCTTCCAGACGGTAGCCCAACTCGCCTTGCAAGCCGTTGTTCGGGTTGACCAGAAGCTCGACCTCGTCACCGACTTGAGTAGCAGAGGAAACTTCGCTTGCCTCAGCGGCATCATCAATCTGTGCATTCCATCCGGCATAGACGCCGATCAGTTCGATTGTGTCGCCGTTCAGCGTGAAGTGCGTGTTTTCCGTCAGCGTCTGACTGCCCGTCTGCTGCCCGGTTGTCGGATCGCGGGTAACCAAAGTGATGGTTAGGTCTTCGAGGTTGGTCAGATCGCCGACAATGTTCAGTGTGCCACCGGTCGGGATCAGGGTCTGAACCGCCGCTGGCGTCTGGTTTTCATTAACGAAGTAACCGCCATCCAAAGAGCCAAAGGACACGTAAGGATCACCATTGGTTTGAGCGACTTCACCCCGAATATAGGTGGACCCGCCAAAGCTGACCGTTGCATCGGCTTCGAGCATTTGCTTGTCGATCAAGCCGCGCTGGTCACGGATTGCTGTTGCGCCGATATTGACGTTCTGGCCAATCCAAGCTGAGGCCCGACCGCCGTAGAACAGGTCGGAGAAATCTGCGCCGAGCGGCGTGTATTCATACTCGGAGACCAGATAAACCTCGTCCCCGGCTGTCCCGGTGCCATAGGACACCAAAAAGCCGTCATCAGCGGTTGAAGGCAGGGGGTCAAACAGGATTACCCGGCCCTGGATGTAGTCGATGTCATAGTCTTCGCCATAGACGAGGACACGGCGTTCTTTGACCATGTTGTTGAATGGGTCGCGAACCTCGACAGTCAGGCGTTCACCGCCCACCGTCAGATCCTGATACGACAGGAAGTAGACCGAGTTGCCTGTACCGCGGAAATCATCGCGGTGGCGAACCGTGCCCTGTTGCGCGCCAAAGGCATCAACGGACAGGTAGGCATCGCCCTTGGCGTTGGCTTGCTCGGACCGGAACTTGAGCTGCGCACCGTACAAAGAACGATTGACCTGTGCGAAGTCGGTTCCGGTAATTCCGGTTGAAAAGTTACCCCAAAGGACGTGGCTGTTGCCCTTTTCCACCTTGGTATAGAACTTTCCCTGGGATGGCGTTTCATCGGTAATTGATGAGTCGTCACCAAAGGTCGTGTAGGTCGGTCGTCATCAATGCGCTCGATCAGGGACGAAGCATCCTTGTCCAGCAGGTTGGTGAAAATATCCTGTACGGAAGCTTCACCGGTATCTGCTTGCGCAGTGACGTAAATATCGCCGCGGACTTTGCCTTTCAGGAAACCGGCCAGGCGAGCGTTGGTGCAGAAATTACTACCCAGGCCGCCGTCGTCACCGACCAGCTCTGTTGGACCGGAAACCGCTGAGGAACCAACGGTCAGGTCGCCGAGCGCAACATAGAAAAAGTCGCTGTCGGGGATGTGGAGGTTACGCTGAAACTCAAGACCGCGCTTGTTGTTGTCCAGAACCGCAATGGTGACGTTGTGCGACCCTGCAGGCAAAACCTGCTCGGTGACAAATTTGCCGTCGCTGTCCACTGGAACCGGTAAACCAAGTACGTAAACCGTGCTGTCAGCGGGAACATTCTCACCAAACACCGTCACAGTACCGCCGCCCAAGGCGATATTTGACATGGCAAGCGAGCTACGCCCATAGCCGGCTTGCTGTACGGGTGGATTGTCCTCTTGCCCATGGTCTTCGGCGAAGACTTTGAGCCGATGAGCGCGGGTCTCGTCGAAGCGGTTGTCTTTACTATATAGACGCAGGACATACTTAAGCTCGTCCGGCACCCCTTCTGGGATTTCCCAGCCTACAGACCGCCCAGCAGGTAGCTGGATGATTTTCAGGGGTTCACCGTCCGTGGAATCGTCGCTCCCAAAAATCCGGACTTCGGCGCGCTCAATAAACGCTCCGTAGTTCCAGTATGGGGTAAAGACGACTTCCTCACCAACCTTCGCGCCCGCCTTGTTTGCCTGAATGTTTGCTGCCTTGTCGAGCTTGAGCCCGTCAAAAGTCAGGTGCACATCCATGCGATCCAAAGCGACGTCGACAGCGCGCTGATCATCTTCGGCCGTGCCCAACGAGGCGTCGATCGGAACACCGTCAACAGAGATTTGAAAAGGAATTCCATTAGGAATGTCACGGCCACCGTCAGGTGCCGCTTGCTCCACATTGGGTGCTGGGGCGGATAAATTGATCCCCCTTTGCGCACCGGCTGTAAACGCATAGGCCAAAAGGCCTACCGAGAGCAACGCACTGGAAGATACCAGCCGCACTCTGCGGGTCCAATAATTAGACACAATCATCACTCGTTCCTCGCCGCTTATTATTTTGTGC
>PAFB01000049.1 GCA_002700865.1 Rhodospirillaceae bacterium | reverse complement strand
GGCGAGCCAGTTGCGCAGGAAAACTTCGGCTTCGTCGAGCACTTCAACCGCGTCGATCCCTTCAACCGGATCAACGTTGAGCAGCGCCCAATCCTGCCCCTCATCCAACACGAGACTGAACCCCGCACTGAGCGCGATTTGGCGCTCGGTTTGTAGATAGCGGGTAAAGGGTGCGTCCAATCCGCTGGTTAACATCGAGGTGAGCAAGCGCGCCGCGTAGCAGGTGCGGAAAGCCTCCGGTCCCTTCTCGGGAACGACTTCGGGCAGGCGCCAGGCCCGGCGTGCCGAAGCTTTTGTAATCAGGGCATCTGTGACGGTCTCAAAACCCGGTTCAAATGGTCGCTCTGCATCAGGCCGCAGGCGCGCGGGCACGTCGCCAGCCGGAAAATCGCCAAAGTGCTTTTCCGCCATGACCAGCACATCTTCCGGCAGGACATCACCAGACACGATCAGAACGGCGTTGTTGGGCTGATACCAAGCGGCGTGAAAATCGAGCAAATCCTGAGAGGTCAGTCCTTGAAAATCCTCCTCAAAACCAATGACGGGATGATCGTAGGCACTGGCACCGCGCAAGGCCGCGCGCAGTTCATGGGTTGCGCGGGCGGTGGGGTTGTTTTCCCAGCGCTGACGAAATTCCTGCTGCACAACGCCCTTTTCATTCTCCAGCTGCTCGCTGTCGGCGTTGAGCCCGTTCATCAGGATGGCATTCATCTCGATAAACAATTCCAGATGCTCCGATCCCATCAGCGCATAGTAGCTGGTGACGTTTGCCGACGTTGATGCGTTATCTGTCGCGCCGATCCGGCCCAGCTCGCTGTCATATTCCCCGGGCGCCAGCGCACGGCCTTTGTAGGCTGGGGAGCCACGGAACATCATGTGTTCGAGCACGTGCGCAATGCCGTATTGGCCCGGCTGTTCATCCAGCGCGCCAACCTTGTAAACAACCCGCGCATGAACCGCTGGTGCACGGTGGTTTTCGATCACGATGACATCCATGCCATTGTGGAGCGTAAACCATCGGGCCTGCTCATAGAGCGCCAGAGCGGGGGTACTGGCAAACAGGGTAAAGGCACCGCTCACGGCACCGGAAAGGGCAAGCATCAGTCGTTTCATCATCTCTCCTAACAACCGGAAAGGAAAACCGCGCACTGAGCGTCGCGGCAGAGCTTCATTTTCTCGAAAGAGATATGGGGCGTCAGCGCTGTAAAACGACCGGCGCACCGACGGCTGTCACCCCATCTGGCAGAAATGTGATGATTTGAGCGCTGTTTATGGGTGCAGCAGGGGGCACAGCGTACACCGGCGCGCCGATGGCGAGCGCGCTTAGGGCCGCGGCTTCTTCAGGGCTCAGCACCACGACCGCATCCGATGAAGATGCAGATGCAGAGACAGGAGCAACAGGGGCGGATGCAGGGGTGACTGCTGGGGCCGTATCATACACCGGGTAAATCGACCCGGCTGCCGTGGTTTGAGCCGAAACCGTGGCTTGTTGCGCAGCGCCACTCGATCCACTGCCCACGATGCGACCGATGGGCTGATACTCGGGAACCGTGCCGGTTACGACCGTAAGGGGCACGTATTCCTCAACCGGTTCAGGCTCAAGCGTAAACATCAGCGACTCAATTTCCGACTGCGAAGGCAAGCTGGCCTCAACACCGCGTGGGTTTTGTGGGGTTGGCAGGCGGGAAAAGTCCGTGGGGTAAGCGAGGCCGCGGTTTTGCGGGATGGCGTATTCGTCCACCAAGCCTTCGCTGGTCACACTCCCCAGTCCTTGAGACACCGCGCCACAGCCGGTCAGGACCAACCCAGCACCCCCAAGAATCAGAACTGATAAGACCCGTGAACCCAGCATCGGTGCGCCTTCTACTCCGTCGAATTGGTTTCCTGCTTCTCTGCGAAGAATAGCATATCGGTGAGAATTAGGGCGACGCCAAGGACAATCGCCATATCTGCGACGTTGAACGAAGGCCAATGGAAGGTTCCGATGTGGAAATCAAGGAAATCGACCACGGTTTGCCGACCGGGATTGAGGCGATCAAAAGCATTGCCCACAGCCCCCCCCGCAATCAGAGCGTAAGCGCTGATCACCAGACGCTTGCTGGTCTTGGTGCCGAGATAGACGAGGAATCCGGATACGGCAAAGGCCAGAATGCCAATGAAATACCGTCCACCGTCGCTAAAATTACCCAGCGAAAAGGCAATCCCCGAATTGCGCACGTGCCAAATGTTGAAGAACGGCGTGATTTCGCGGATGTCGAGGCCTGCAGCGGTTGACTGGGTGATATTGGCGACGATGAGGGCTTTGGTCAGTTGATCCAGAGCCAGCACAGCCAACGCGAGGAGGAGGCCCCAGCGGAACATCTATCAGGCCCCCTGAGCCAAAACAGCCGTATCACAGCGCGCGCAGATGCGGTTTGGATGCAGCGCGACTTCAGGCAGCACCTGCCAGCAACGCTGACATTTCTCGCCCTTGGCCAGAGACGGTTCAACTGCAACGCCGGGAATGTCCTCCACCCGCACAGCATCAGCCGGCCCTTTGCCTGCGCTGATCTGCACATTCGACACGATGGCAACCTCGGTGAAATCAACGCCGGAAACGGCGCTGTGCATGTCGTCAGACAGGTGCACCTTTGGCGCTGCTTGCAGGCTGGAGCCGATGGTCTTTTCCTGACGCAGCGGTTCCAGTGCCGCCGTGATGACCCTGCGAACCGCGAACACCTTGGCCCACTTGTCCGCCAGCGCTGGGTTCGCCCAAGCCGATGGGATGTCGGGAATGGTGCGCAAGTGCACGGAGTCTGTGTCCACGAGCTTTTCAGGCAGATCCTTTTCGTCCTCAGCCCGCGTCATCCAGGCTTCTTCGGCCGTAAACGCCAAAATTGGCGCGAGCCACGCGGTCAAGCAGGAGAAACACTCCGCCAGAACCGTCCGAGCCGCCCTTGCCCGCAGGCTGTCTGGGGCATCGCAATAGAGCGCGTCCTTGCGAATGTCGAAATAGAGCGCCGACAGATCCACCGCGCAGAAGTTATGCAGTTCGGTGTAAAGTCGGTGAAAGTCATAAGCCTCAGCCGAGGAGCGAACCAAGGCGTCCAACTCGCTGAGGCGATGCAAAACCCACTGCTCCAACTCCGGCAAATCGGCATAAGGCACGGCCTGTGACGGCTGGAAAGTTCCGAGGTTGCCCAGCGTAAATCGCAAGGTGTTTCGGAACCGGCGATAAGCGTCCGCTGAGTGCTTCAGGATTGCCGGCCCGATGCGTAAATCGTCGCTGTAGTCCGATGCCACCACCCACAGGCGCAAAATATCGATGCCAAATTGTTTGGCCACGTCATCGGGCGCGGTCACGTTGCCCAGCGACTTCGACATTTTGTTGCCCTTCTCATCCAGCACGAAACCGTGGGTGAGAATGGAGTCATAGGGCGCGCGACCTCGCGTGCCGACGCCAACCAACAGGGAGGAGTGGAACCAGCCGCGGTGCTGATCCGACCCTTCAAGGTACAGGTCCGCTGGCCATTTCAGCTCTGGCCGCTTTTCCAGCACAAAGGCATGGGTTGCCCCACTGTCGAACCAGACTTCAACGACGTCTTTGCCTTGCTCGAAATCGTCCGGGTTGTAGTCGTTGCCCAAAAAGCGTGAAGCGGGGCTGTTGAACCAGGCGTCCCCGCCTTCCTTTTCATAAGCCTCAGCGATGCGCTCGATCACGGCGGGGTCTCGCAGTGGCTGTCCGTCAGACTTACGCACGAAGATCGGCAACGGAACACCCCAGACGCGTTGGCGCGAAACACACCAGTCCGGGCGGCTCTCAATCATCGACGTGATGCGGTTGCGGCCTTGCTCAGGCACAAATCCAGTCTCACTCAGCGCTTTCAGTGCACCTTTCCGAAGGCCCTTTTCCTCCATAGAGATGAACCACTGCGCCGTATTGCGGAAAATCAGCGGGGCCTTGGAGCGCCAGGAATGCGGATAGGAGTGCTCCAGCTTGCCTTTAGCGAGCAAACCGCCAGCTTCGATCATGGCCTTGAGGATTGGCCCAAGCGCCGTCCCGTCTTTGCCTTTTTGGTTATAGACCGTCAGCCCGGCGAATAGCGGAACGTGGTCATAAAAGCTGCCATCTTCGGCCACGGTCATTGGAACTTCGATACCATGCTTGACGGTCGCGAGTTGCCAGTCATCGAAGCCGTGTCCGGGCGCAATATGAACCAGCCCTGTCCCCTGCTCCGTGGTGACGTAGTCACCATGGAACATCGGCACGTCGTAGTCGTAGCCCTGCCCCTTGAGCGGATGGTGGGCGATGGCACCGGTGAGATCAACGCTGAGGTCTTCGCGGGTCCAGCCTTCGATTTTGGCGGCCTGCGCTGTCGCTTCAGCGGTTTCATCGGCGATGATCAGTCGCTCACCGACTTGTGCCAGGGAGCCTTCGGCGACCGCGTCAACCCGGTATACGCCGTATTTGATTTCGTCATGAAAAGCCATGGCCCGGTTGCCCGGGATGGTCCACGTGGTCGTGGTCCAAATCACAGCTTTGGCACCGACCAACTCAGCCTGCGGGGCCGCAGTGATCGGGAACTTGACCCAGATGGTGACGGATTTGTGCGGGTAGTATTCGACCTCGGCATCAGCCAGCGCGGTCTTTTCCACTACCGACCACAGCACCGGCTTGTTCCCTTTATAGAGCTGTCCATCGAGCAGGAATTTACCCAGCTCGCGCACGATCTGCGCTTCGGAATCATAATGCATGGTCAGGTAAGGCTGGTCCCAGTTACCCAACACGCCCAAGCGCTTGAACTGGCGCGTTTGCTCTTCGACCCAGCCTTGGGCGAAGTCGCGGCATTCACGGCGGAACTCAATAACGTCCACGTCGTCCTTGTCCTGCCCGCGCTCACGGTATTGTTCTTCGATCTTCCATTCAATGGGCAGACCGTGACAGTCCCAGCCGGGCACGTAGTGCGCGTCTTTGCCGAGCATCTGATGGCTGCGGTTGATCACGTCTTTGAGAATCTTGTTGAGCGCGTGGCCAATGTGAAGGTTGCCGTTGGCGTAGGGAGGACCATCGTGAAGGACGAACTTTGGGCGTCCTTTGGATTCCTCGCGAATCCGCTCAAACAGGCCCATTTCCTCCCATTTTGCTAGCCATTCAGGTTCGCGGGTCGGCAGATTGCCGCGCATAGGAAAAGCTGTTTCCGGGGTCGTTACCGTGTCCCGGAAATCGCGGGCGTTCTCAGTGTCGCTCATGGGTTCAAAGCTACTTGGTCTTCATTGAATAGATACAATACGCAATACAGGTACGAAGCGCGAAACGCGAGTGTGGCAAGCGCAACGCGGCTAATCAACTAGGTGGTAGGCTGCGCAACCCCCAACCGGCGGCGGGCCTCCTCGCAGTCTTCAGCGATTTGCACTTTGAGCGCTTCCAGACCGCGGAATTCGAGATCAGGGTGGATGAAGCTGTCGAACCAGAAACGAACGTGCTGACCGTAAATGTCGCCGCTCCATTCAAGTAAATGCACCTCGAACCGCTCTTCGACACCATCAACTGTCGGACGCGTGCCAAGGTAGGACACAGCGGGCAATCGCTCGCCGCCATTAACCGCCGCCCAGCCGGCATAGACGCCGAAATGCGGACGCAGTTGCAGTTTGGGCCAGCTCAAGTTGGCGGTTGGGAAGCCCAGCGTGCGACCAATCTGATCGCCTTGCTCGACCGTGCCTTCAGCGCTCCACGGACGTCCGAGCAATCGGTTCGCCGTTGTGATATCCGCATCCATCAGCGCTTGCCGCACGCGCGAGGAGGAAATCACACCCCCCTCAGCGTCGTCATGGCGCAGCGGCACAGCGGAGACGCCGAAGCTCATATCCTGCCCCCAGCGATCGAGTTGCAGCATGTCACCGCCGCGCTTGTGACCAAACCGGAAATCCGGTCCGGCGAGGACATGGCGCGTGCCGAGATGGGTGCCCAGAATGCCCAGCGCAAAGTCTTCGGCTTCAACGCTGGAAAGCTCGGTGTTGAAAGCCAATTCGACCATCACATCGACAAGGCCCGTCCCTTCCAACAGCTCCACCCGCTGCTCAACCCCACGGGTCAGCAGAAACGGTGGCTTGTCAGGTCCAGCAAAATAGCGGCGCGGGTGGGGCGCGAAGGTCAGAACACCAGCCCGGCAACCCAGTTCATCCGCCTTGGCCCGCGCGCCTTCCAACAGGGCGCAATGCCCCCGGTGAACACCGTCAAAATTACCAACGGCAAAGACCACGTCGCTAAACTCTCGATCCCAGGATCGCAGGGTCTCCAGCGGTACGGATGGATACCATTTCACAGCTTTGTCGCCGCCTCGATCTTTTCAGCTTCCTGTTCAATCAACGAAACGAAGTGATCAACCATTTCAGCGTCGCTCACGTTGTGATCAGGCTTTCCGCCCATGTACACCTTATGGCGACCATTGCCACCCCCGGTCAGCCCCAAAACCGTCTGCGCTGCTTCCCCCGGGCCGTTGACCACACAGCCCAGCACAGACACATCCATCGGGGTACTGATATGAGCCACCCGTTCCTCGATTTCTGTGACTACAGAAATCACGTCAAAACCCTGCCTCGAACACGACGGGCAGGCGATGATGTTGACGCCGCGGTGCCGCAGGCCCAGCGACTTCAGCAGATCAAAGCCAACGTGGATTTCTTCCACGGGGTCCGCTGACAGACTGACCCGGATCGTATCCCCAATCCCCGACCACAGCAGGTTCCCCAACCCCACCGCGCTCTTCACAGTCCCAAGCCGCGCCGGACCCGCTTCAGTGATGCCGAGGTGAAAGGGGTAATCGCAGGCATCAGCCAAGCCGACGTAAGCCGCCACGGCGAGGAACACATCGCTGGCCTTGACCGATATCTTGATATCGTGAAAGTCCCAATCTTCCAGCATCTTGATGGAATTCAGGGCACTCTCGACCAGCGCCTCCGGGCAGGGCTCGCCGTACTTTTCCAGCAGGTGCTTTTCCAGCGACCCGCCGTTCACACCAATACGGATTGAACAGCCGTTGGCCTTTGCCGCGCGAACGACTTCGCCCACGCGCTCCTTGCTGCCAATGTTCCCCGGATTGATCCGCAGACAAGCGGCACCTTTGTCAGCGGCTTCCAGCGCGCGGCGATAGTTAAAATGGATGTCGGCGACCAGCGGGACGGAGACCGCTTTGACGATCTGATCAAAGGTCTGTGTAGAAGCTTCATCCGGGCAGGACACTCTGACAATGTCTGCGCCGGCGTCTTCGAGGGCCCGAATTTGGTTGATTGTTGCCTGCACATCCGGAGTCGGTGTGTTCGTCATCGACTGAACGGTAATGGGAGACTCGCCGCCGACAGGCACATTGCCAACCATGATTCGGCGCGTCTTTCGCCGTTCTATGTCCCGCCAAGGCCTGATCGAAGACATTCAGTCGTCCTCCTAGGGCATAATTACGCCCGATTGGTGTTGGAAAGCCTCAGTGTACGATAACAATGGCGTATAAACCGGTCTGTGGATCGTTTACGAGTTTCCATTTTGTACTGTAACTCTAAAGGTGGTTGCTCAGCGCGTGCGTGTCACGGGTTTTGAACGGAAGGGGCGCATGCGCTCTGGGTATGACCAGAAGCAGCGTCCGAATTTATCACAAGACGACGGCATGAACGTCGCACAGGTACTTTTTCAGTTGAGTTGAGTTGAGGTTGGTTTCCATGGGTCGTTGGTACACTTCTGCAAAAACATTGCTTGCCGGTATAGCCGCGCTCAGTCTGGGCGCGCTGACGGCTTGTGTTGAGACCACCTACACGACCATGGATGGCGAAGTCACGACATCCACGATCACGAGTCAGGCAGAACCGCAATACCGGATGGTGATGACCCCCAATGGTCTGCGCGTGATCACGCCGGAGGGCTATTTGATTAACCCCGAGCAGGCTCCTGCCAACGTTCAAAACATGCAGCCAGCCACGCCACCTGTCATTGCGATCCTGCTGCCCCTGACGGGACAGTTGAGCGAAATCGGTGAGGCTATGAAGAACGGGGCGGAACTGGCGATCAAGGATAAAGGTCTGGTCGGCACGTTCGAAACCCGCATCTATGACACCCGCTCGAACAACACCGGCGCGCAAGCCGCGGCGACCAAGGCCCTGCAGGAGGGCGCCAAAGTGATCCTCGGCCCGCTGCGTGGCGAAGCCATCGCGCCGGTTTCCCGATTGGCCTCCCGTCGGCGCGTCAACGTTGTGAGCTTCAGCAACGACATCACGCGCGCCACGCCAAATGCCTATGTCATGGGCATCACGCCAGAAGCCGTTACCAAACGTGTGCTGGAATATTCTGCGCGTCAGGGGCAGCCTCGTATCGCGGTCGTGGCCCCCTCTGATACCTATGGCCGGGCCGCCGCAGATGCTGCCAATGGATTGGCGCGCTATGTCGGTGCCGAGATTGTCTTTACCGAAATCTACCCCGCCGACGCCAACGACCGACCCGGCCGTGCCGCGGTTGCGCAATCGGTCGGAGAGCGGTCGAACAGCTTTGATGCGATTTATCTGCCTGACACCGCCGAAGCCGGTGATATGGCCTCGTTGCTTTACTTCTACGGCGTTGACCCACAGCGGGTTCGTTTCCTTGGTGTGCCCATCTGGGATCAGCAAGCCAATCAGCTGATTTCCGAACAAGCCCTGCTTGGGGCTGTGTATGCTTCACCTGCGGAACGCGGTTTCGCGGCTTTCCAAGCCTCGTTCAAAGCGGCCTTTGGCAGCGCCCCACACCCGCTTTCATCGGTGGCTTACGATGGCGTCGCCATGGCTTTGGAAATTGCTGGCCGCGTGCCAAACCCTGCGTTTTCCACCGGAGAGCTTGAGCGCCCACAGGGGTTTGAAGGCGTGGATGGTCCCTTTGCGCTGCGGTTTGACAAGCGGGTGGAGCGCGGCATGGCGATCAAACGAATAAGCAGTGTTGGGCTTGAACTGGTCGAAGACGCTCCCTCGACGCTCTACCGCAACACCACGACCTCCATGTCGATCCAACGACCGTCATCGACGACAACAATATCCGCGACTCAGCCCACAGACGCGTCCACAACAACGTCCTCGTATTCGACCACCAGAATCACCCAAACTGAAGTTTATGCGCCTCGTTCTGCGGGTGGATGGATTGGTACCGGTGAAAATCGAGTGTGGGTGCCTGCTGATTCATAATTCTGCCCAAAAAGGCAACTTTGTATCGAATGCATTGCGGCGACTGGATCAATCCATTCGCCGCGCTTCGTTTTGTCAGAAGAATCCCCTGAAACGCATTCTGCATTGATAGAACGAATTTTAGTTTTTTTAGCGCGTTCGGTCTTAAATTTCGTTTTTACAATGAGTTATGTAAAATTATTCTTGCATGAGATTAAATACTTAGGTACATACGGCTGTAATTGTGCTGCTTACGTGGCGCTTTTCGAATTATTTCATACCCTTGCAGGGGCGTCTGGTGATTACGAAACCTCAATTTCCGGGGTGGATTTCAGGCTAAGCTGCAGACTGATTTGGAAACGAGAATATACATTATATTTTAAATTCTAAGAGAGCATCCGCACCCTCAAAACGTGCTCTTTTGCGCGCCGGACTTTATTCTGGTGTGGCGCTCAGCGCTATGATTGGCAGCGAAGCACTCAGCCACACGGTTACGCTGAAGCCCGATGGAACCACGACCACTGGTCCCCTGTTCAACGGTGAAACCGGACTTGCTGTGCCGCACGTTCACCCTGGTGAAAATGGTGGCACCGTAAACACCAGCTTCACCAGCAACAGCTTTGGCGATATCGACGCGCCAACGTCGCGCAGCAGTGCCGACCCTGGTGTGATCAACATCATGGGCGATCTTGAGCCCATAGAGCAGGTTTCAAAGGTGCAGCGCTGGTCCTCAGGACAGACAGCCTCAACCACGCCAACCTATTTCCCAACGCAGCAAACGCAAACGACCCAAGTGACCCTGCTCGACCCATTGCAGCAGGTGCAAATTGGTGACGTCGCGACCAGCGTTGAAACAAAGAATTTCCGCAACGTTCAAACCGACGTTGTTCAAACCGAGCGTCTTGAAGACGGTAGTTTGTCGATCGAACTCAAGAATGGCGACTACCTGACCGCTCAGGCGGGTGATTACGCCTTTAATGGTGGCGACGTCTGGCTGGCATCTAACATTGCGGGCAACCTCGGCACAGTGACCGAAACCACCTCCGTTCTGTCCCGTATTTACGGCGTCGGCGGTGGCTGGGGCCTGCCCATTGCAGCAGGCGTTCTGGGTATTGGTGCCCTGGGTCTGGGCACAGCCGCAGCCACGGGCGCATTTGCCAACGATAACGACGACGCCGACGGCTCTGACGACGGCTCTGGCGATGGCGATGGCGACGGTGATGGCACCGGCGACGGCACGGGTGATGGCACCGGTGACGGCACGGGTGATGG
>PAFB01000048.1 GCA_002700865.1 Rhodospirillaceae bacterium | reverse complement strand
TGTAGCTCAGTTGGTTAGAGCACCGGTTTGTGGTACCGGGGGTCGTGGGTTCGAACCCCATCAGTCGCCCCACTTTTCCGGGGTCCAAAGCGCCCGTGACATCCGACCAAACGCCTCCCTTTGCCCTGACTGCCAAGCGCCGCGACATGCTGGCGTTCATTACACGCTATGAGTTGTTCAAGCTGGTTGCGGACCGGCCGGGAGTGATCCTCGAACTGGGGGTCCAGCATGGCCAAGGGCTGATGTCCTTCGCGCACATCATTTCCAACCTTGAACCCAACCACGTGGCCCGCCGCATCTATGGCTTCGACACCTTCGAAGGCTTTCCCGGCGTCGATCCCATCGATCAGTCCGCTGGCGCCAAGAACGTGAAAACAGGCAAATTGCGGGGAAATCTGGAACGACTGCAGGCATCCATTGCCGCGCATGACGAGGACCGGTTTCTGGGGCAGGTCCCTCGGGTCGAATTGATTGTGGGCGATGTTGAGCAGACCTTACCAGCCTTCATCGACGCTAACCCACAGTTGCTGATTGCCATGGTCTACTTTGATCTGTGCCTCTACCGTCCGACACGCGCGGCGCTGGAAGCGCTTTGGCCCCTGATGCCCAAAGGGTCCGTCATGGCTTTTGATCAACTGGCGTTTCCGGAGTTTCCGGGCGAGACGCGGGCGGCTTTGGACGTTATTGGGGCGGCAGAGCTGGATTTACGCCGGTTCCCGTTTGAGTCTCAGGTTTCCTACTTGATCAGGTCATAGGCTGACGCCTCACCCCTCACGCTCACCCGCGCCCCTTCGCGCTTTAGTCTTTCCCGAGCGCAGGGCGGAGATAGCGCGCGGTGTGGCCTTCTTCGCTGCAAGCGACGGTTTCCGGGGTGCCTTGTGCCACCACGCGACCGCCGCCGGACCCTCCTTCTGGACCGATATCGATGATCCAGTCAGCGGTTTTGATCACTTCGAGGTTATGTTCAATGATGATCACCGTGTTGCCTTGGTCGGTCAGCCGATGCAGCACTTCCAGCAGCTTCGAAACATCGTGGAAATGCAGGCCCGTTGTGGGTTCGTCGAGGATATAAACCGTTTTTCCCGTCGAACGCTTGGAAAGTTCCTTGGACAGTTTAACCCGCTGTGCTTCCCCGCCTGACAGAGTCGTTGCGGACTGGCCCACGCGCACGTAAGTCAGCCCAACCTCTGCCAGCATTTCCATCTTGCTCCGGATCGACGGCACGGCCTTGAAGAACTCTACAGCCTCTTCAACCGTCATATCGAGCACGTCAGCGATCGACTTGTCTTTGAACCGGACTTCCAAGGTTTCGCGGTTGTAGCGTTTGCCCTTGCAGACGTCACACTGCACGTAGACATCTGGCAGAAAGTGCATCTCGATCTTGATCATGCCGTCGCCCTGACACGCTTCGCAGCGCCCGCCTTTGACGTTGAACGAGAAACGGCCGGGCTTGTAACCGCGCGCCTGTGATTCCGGCAGGCCGGCAAACCAATCGCGGATTGGACCAAAGGCGCCCGTATAGGTCGCGGGGTTGGACCGCGGCGTGCGGCCAATGGGCGACTGGTCGATAACGATGATCTTATCAACCTGTTCCATGCCCTTGATCGCCCGATGCGCGCCAGGTGTATCGCGGGAACCGTGAAGATGCCGGGCCAGTGCTTTGTGCAGGGTTTCCAGCGTCAGGGTCGACTTGCCAGAGCCGGAAACGCCCGTCACACAGGTCATCACACCCATAGGGAAATCAACCGTAACATCGTCGAGATTGTTCGCCGTCGCGCCTTCGATCCGCAGGACTTTGCCTTTTGGCTTCCGCCGCTTGTCCGGCACTTCGATCCGTCGTTTGCCGGAGAGATACTGACCGGTCACAGAGGCCTTGGCCTTCTGCACCTGAGCCGGGGTTCCTTCGGCCACCACCGTCCCGCCATGAACACCCGCGCCCGGGCCCATGTCGACCAGATAATCAGCCGCGCGGATTGCGTCTTCATCGTGCTCAACCACCAAGACCGTGTTGCCGAGATCCCGAAGCCGGGTCAGGGTTTCCAGCAAGCGGTCATTATCGCGCTGATGCAGTCCAATCGACGGCTCATCGAGCACGTAAAGAACCCCGGTCAAACCAGACCCAATCTGTGAGGCCAGTCGAATACGCTGGCTTTCTCCACCCGACAGAGTGGCCGACCCCCGCGAAAGCGTGAGATAGGACAGGCCGACATTATTTAGGAATCCCAGCCGCTCCTGTATCTCCTTGAGAATGCGCTCCGCGATCGCGCTTTGCTTCTCGGACAATCGGTCGGGCAGGGCCTGGAACCAAGCGTTAGCCTCACCGATCGACATTTCGCTGACGCGACCGATGTGCAGGTCGTCGATCTTAACAACCAGCGCCTCTTCCTTCAGCCGGTGGCCACCACAGGACTCGCAAGGGCGACGGTTCTGATACTTGCCCAGCTCTTCGCGAACCCAATCGCTATCGGTCTCGCGATAGCGGCGGTTCATGTTGTTGATCAGTCCTTCAAACGGTCGGGTGGTGCGATAGGCTCGTGTGCCGTCGTCGTAGATCATCGTGATGGCTTCTTTGCCCGAGCCATGCAGAATAACGTCCTGATTTTTCGGCTTCATCTCATCAAAGGGCGTGTCCAGATCGAAGCCATAGTGGGCGCTGATCGCGTCGAGGGTTTGCATGTAGTACTTCGAGGACGAATTTGCCCACGGTGCCAAGGCCCCCTCGCGCAGGCTCAGCCCCTTAACCGGTACAACGAGTTCCGGGTCGAAGAACAGCTGGTGCCCCAGTCCGTCACAGGATGGACAGGCACCAAAAGGGTTGTTGAAAGAGAACAGGCGAGGCTCGATCTCGTCGATGGTAAAGCCACTCACCGGGCATGCGAATTTCGCGGAAAAGGTTGTGCGATCTTCCGTCTTGGCATCTTCGACAATCACCAGCCCGTCGGCGAGTTCCAAAGCGGTCTCAAAGCTGTCAGCCAGCCGCTGCTCCATGCCTTCCTTGAGGACCACACGGTCAACCACGACTTCGATTGTGTGCTTGAACTTCTTGTCCAGCGCTGGTGCTTCCTCGATCAGGTACATAACCTCATCGATCTTGACCCGCTGAAACCCACGCTTCTGGAGTTCTGCGAGCTCCTTGCGGTATTCGCCCTTCCTGCCGCGCACGATGGGGGCGAGCAAGTACAGGCGCGTGCCCTCTCCCATCGCGATGGTGCGATCCACCATTTGCGACACGGTCTGGCTCTCAATCGGCAGACCCGTTGCGGGTGAATAGGGAATGCCAACCCGCGCGAACAGCAAGCGCAGATAGTCGTAGATCTCGGTAACGGTGCCGACTGTCGAGCGTGGGTTCTTTGAGGTTGTCTTCTGTTCGATTGAAATCGCCGGGGAGAGGCCTTCGATGCTGTCGACATCCGGCTTCTCCATCAGCTCCAGGAACTGGCGGGCATAGGCGGAAAGGCTCTCGACATAGCGGCGCTGACCTTCAGCATAGATCGTGTCGAACGCAAGCGACGACTTGCCGGACCCTGAAAGGCCGGTGATCACGACAAGCTGATTGCGGGGAAGATCGATGTTGACGCCACGCAAATTATGCTCGCGCGCCCCACGAACGGAGATGAAAGGGCTTTCGTGAGCGGCGAAGCTGGTTTTCTTAGAGGCCATGCGGAAAATTCAGGTCCAGAAACGATCAAAGAGACCCGAGACAATAGGCCGTTTCCGCGCTGACGCCAGAGGTTGCGGCGGCATTTTTGGGGTTAACCCGCTGACCAAACCAAGGGACTTTTAAAGCGTGCCAAGAAAGCCACGAATGCGGCGGGTCAGCGACGCGCGGAGATCCCCGATCGTCACTGGAGCCCGCTGTCCACCGGGAGCACGCTCGTCGATTAGATCGGGTAGCGGATTTTGAGCGCGCGCAGCACCATTTCCGGCACGAAGTCGGATACGTCACCGCCCAGACTGGCGATTTCCTTGACCAGCGAGGACGCAATAAACTGCTGACTTTCCGATGCAGTCAGGAACACTGTCTCGACCTTGGGATTCAGTGCCTTGTTCATGGTGGCGAGCTGGAACTCGTACTCAAAGTCGGAAACCGCGCGCAAACCCCGGATCACCAGCGACGCCCCCACTTCATCTGCAAAATGCATCAGCAGTGACCCAAACGAGCGCACCTCGACCGTACAGTCGCCGAAGTCGCAGTCATCGACTAAATCCTGCAGCAGTTGCACCCGTTCAGGCGGGGTAAAGGCGGGGTTTTTGCCGGGGCTGTTGGCAACGGCGATGATCAAATGATCGACAACGTGCGTCGCGCGCTGCATGATGTCCAAGTGCCCGTTGGTCACGGGATCAAAGGTGCCGGGGTAGAGTCCAACTCGCCTCATCAGGGGCTATTCCTCAGTTGCGTCGTCTGCGGTGCCTTCGGTTGCGTCACCGTCCTCGTCATCGTCTGATGAACCCGGATCGTCAAGTCGGGCAACCGACACGATTTGTTCACCGTCCGCCACACGGAACACATACACGCCGCGAGTTGAGCGGCCAGCGATGCGGATTTCGTCAACGGAGGTGCGGATCAGCGTGCCACCGTTCGTGACCAGCATCAGCTGATCGCCCGGTTGAACGGGGAAGCTCGCAGCGACCGCCGCTGTTTGCTTGCCGGCGCGCCCGATATCGATGGCGGCAACGCCCCGGTTCCCGCGGCCCATGGTGCGGAATTCGTAAGCGCTGGTGCGCTTGCCCAGACCGTCTTCGGACAGGGTAAGGATGAACTGTTCCGCCGCCGCCAGTTGTGTCAGCCGTTCTTCGGACAGTAAACCGCCTGCTCCCACGTCGGTCCCGCTCGAACCTTCTTCTTCAGCGCGGCGCAGGGCGTTGGCGTGGCGAACGTAAGCGTCGCGTTCTTCCGCCGAGGCGGCGACGTGATTGAGGATAGCCATAGAGATCACGCGGTCGTCACCCGACAGGTTCATACCCCGAACGCCCGTCGAATCCCGCCCAACAAACACCCTCACATCAGTGACTGGGAAGCGGATTGCCTTGCCGCCCTGCGCGGACAGCAGCACGTCCTGACCTTCGGTACAGATCGCAACGTTGACCAAGCTATCGCCCTCATCCAGCTTCATTGCGATTTTGCCGTTGGCTTTAACGGAGACAAAGTCACTCAACCGGTTGCGGCGAACACCACCACTGGCCGTTGAGAACATAACGAACTGATCGTCGGCCTGATCCTCGTCTTCAGGCAAAGGCAAGAAGGCCGTGATGGTTTCGCCCTGCTCAAGGGGAAGGATGTTGACCATGGCCTTACCGCGCGCCTGCGGTGTGCCTTCAGGCAGGCGCCAGACCTTGAGCTTATAAACCATGCCTCGGGAGGAGAAGAACAGCACGGGCGTATGGGTGTTGCAGACCATGACGTTGGCGACGAAGTCCTCGTCCCGCGTTGACATGCCAGAACGCCCCTTGCCCCCGCGCCGCTGGGCTCGGTAGGTGTCCAGTGCGACGCGTTTGACGTAGCCCCCGTGACTGACCGTAACGACCATATCTTCGCGAGGGATCAGGTCTTCGATGTCGTAGTCGGCTTCATAGTTCTCGATGGTCGTCCGGCGGTCGTCGCCGAATTCTTCAGCCACGGCAAGAAGCTCGCTGCGGACCAGGCTCATCCGCAAATCGCGGTTGGACAGGATTTCGAGGTATTCTTTGATCTTGGCCGCCAATTCTTCCAGTTCGGAAGCGATCTTATCGCGTTCAAGTCCGGTCAGACGGGACAGCTGCAGCGCCAAAATTCCGCGGGCCTGTTCTTCGGACAGGCGATAGGTGCCATCCTCAGTAACGCCGCGGCCAGGCTCGTCCAGCAGCTCGATCAGGGGTCGGATATCTTCTGCCGGCCAGGCGCGCTCCATGAGTTCAACTCGTGCCGCGCTTGGGTCAGCCGACTGCCTTATCAGGTTGATTACATCGTCGATGTTGGCCACAGCCACCGCCAGACCAACCAAAATATGCGCACGGTCGCGTGCCTTGCCCAGTTCAAAGGCCATGCGCCGCGTGATGACTTCCTCGCGGAAATCGACAAAGGCGCTGATGATCTGCTGCAGGTTCAGCATCTCGGGGCGTCCGCCATTGATGGCGAGTATGTTGCACCCGAAGGAGCTTTGCAGCGGGGTGTGTTTGAACAGCTGGTTCAGGACGACTTCCGCCTGATGGTCGCGCTTGACCTCGATCACCACACGCATCCCGTGGCGGTCAGACTCATCGTTGGCGCTGGCCACGCCCTCGACGATCTTGTCTTTGGCCAGTTGTACAATTCGCTCGACCAAACGGGCTTTGTTGACTTGATAGGGTAGTTCTGTCACCACGATGGTCTCGCGGTCTTTACGGTTTTCCTCGATGTGGGTCTTGGCCCGAATGATGACTGAACCGCGCCCTGTGTGATAGGCCGACCGGATGCCCGAGCGGCCCAGGATCATCGCGCCGGTCGGAAAGTCCGGGCCGGGGATATGCTCCATCAGTTCGTCAATGGTGATGCTGGGGTTATCGATGTAGGCGGCGCAGGCGTTGATGACTTCGCGCAGGTTGTGCGGCGGAATATTGGTCGCCATGCCGACCGCAATACCACCGGCGCCATTGACCAGCAGGTTGGGGTAAGGCGCGGGCAGGACTTGCGGCTCCTGCTTGCTTTCATCGTAGTTCGGTTGGAAATCGACGGTGTTTTTGTCGATGTCTTCCAGCAGTCCGGACCCCAGCTTAGAAAGGCGGGCTTCGGTGTAACGATAGGCGGCTGGTGGGTCGCCATCCATCGAGCCGAAGTTGCCCTGACCATCGATCAGCATGGCCCGCATGGAAAACGGTTGCGCCATACGCACCATGGCATCGTAAATCGCGCCGTCACCGTGCGGGTGATAGCCACCCATGACTTCACCAACCAGGTTCGCCGATTTGCGGTAAGCGCGGTTCCACTCGTAGCCGCCGGTTTTGGCGGTGTACAGAATGCGCCGATGGACAGGTTTCAGGCCGTCCCGTACGTCCGGCAGTGCACGCGAAACAATGACCGACATCGCGTAGTCCAAGTAGGACTTGCGCATTTCAGAGACCAAAGAAACCGGTGCGATATCGTCTGGCAAAGCACCAGCTGCAAGGCCGCTCTCGCCGTTGTCACCATCATTGCCTGAGGCGTCTGCACTCTCTGGTGGGAGGTCGTCTTCGTTGTCCGACACTGTACGCTCCGGGGTATGGATAGGCGGTGTTTTCGCACCGCATGAAGCTGCCGGACATTTGCCATACAAACAGGGGTCAGCCGGCCTTGATTATTGCCGCCTCACACTAGGAAATTATGCGTCACGAAGCAAGGGAAACCACCCCCACGCCTCTGGGTAAAAATCGGGGGATGATGGCCTAGAACGGAATGTCATCATCGAAGTCGCCGCCGCCCGACGAACCGCCGCCAAAGCTGCTGGAACCATCGCCAGAACCGCCACCTGCGCCACCGCCAAAGCCGCCGCCGCCAGAGCTGCCACCAAAGCCACCGCCAGACGCGCCACCGCCGCCGCCACCGAAGTTGTTATCGCCGTAGTCGCCGCCGCCACCGCCGCCGCCTTCACCGCGTCCGCCGATCATCTGCAACTCACCCCGATACTGACCCAGGACAATCTCAGTGGTGTATTTGTCGTTGCCTTCCTGATCCTGCCATTTGCGGGTTTGCAACTGCCCCTCGATGTAAACCTGTCGGCCGCGCTGCAAGTACCGCTCAGAGACGTCAGCGAGGCGTTCGTTGAAAATCACCACCCGATGCCACTCAGTTTTTTCGCGCTGCTCGCCCGTCGCGCGGTCGCGCCAGCGCTCGGACGTGGCAATGGAAAGTTGAACCACTTTGTTACCATTGCTGGTGGTGCGAACCTCTGGATCACGGCCAAGATTGCCGACCAGAATGACTTTATTGACGCTCATTTCTACCAAGCTCTCGTAAATCTGTTATACGCCCTTATGCAGGCGCGGCCTAAAGCTGCTTCTACGGGCGTAACCGGACAAGAGCAATAACAGCCCTTGTGTATAACCTGCAAGAACAATATATGAACATTCGCATGAGTTAAGGGGAACCAAAACATGGATATGAGTGGCGTCAAAGCTCTGCTTTTCGACAAGGACGGTACCTTGCTGGACTTGCATGGAACCTGGGGCGCGGTTCTCAATGACCTGATTTGGCACTCCGCGGGCGAAGGCGAGCAACGGGTGGCGGAGGATCTGGCGCGGATTGGCGGCTTCAACCTCGAAACGCAGAAATTCACAACTGACAGCCAGCTCGCACAGGGCGACTGGAGTTCGATTTTTCAGGCGTGGCAAGAGCGTCTCGGACCGGAGCAGGGGCGGCGCATGGTTACCTTCCTCGAAGAAATGCGGACGGGTCAGCGCACGCGCGCATCCGTTGCGCTGGGCGAAATCCGCCCCACCATAGAAACGCTCGTTAACGCCGGTTACGTCCTTGGCATCGCAACCAACGATTCAGAAGCCGCCGCCCGGCGGGATATGGCAGACCTCGACATCACCGAATTTTGCACCGTGATTTACGGTCATGATAGCCACGGTAACAAACCCGGTCCGGAAATGATGCAGGCTTTATGCAGGGAAACGGGTTTCGCGCCCAAGCAGGTGGCCATGGTGGGCGACACCATGACGGACCTCGATTTTGCCCGTAACGCGGGGGCGCATTCGTGCATTGGTGTGATCGAAGACAGCTACGTCGACCCGCGCTTTCGCGCCGGTGTTGACGTGAAAATCGAGCATGTCCGTGAAATCCCTGCGCTGCTGGGGATTGCTTAGCGCCCGAACCTCAGCCCCGACCTTTAATCCCCTACCTTCAATCCCCGGCGCTGGGCTGGTCCCACACGCCCGCCATAAACAGAATGGTGAACACGAGCCCGACCAGCGACAGCAAGGCCAATAAGCCGGCAAAAGTGCGCACCTGCTAGCCTTGATAGAGACGCCAAAGAACCACGGCAGCGATCACACCGGCAATGGCTTCGAAAAACCCGAACACCTGCCCATGATGCGCGCCCTCCCAGTAGGAGACTGGACTGGCAAAAATGAAGTCAGACAGCGGCCAGAAGTGGATGTGACCATCGCTGGCGTGCGTCAGAAAATCGAAACCGACGTGCAGCAGCGCCATCAGGGCAAAGGCGGCCAGAAATTGCGGCCACCAGTGCCCCGTCTGTCTGCCCGCCAGCACTCCAGCGCCCAAAAGAAACAGGTACAGGGGGGCTGAATTGGTAATCTGATCGATTGTCCACCACGGGAAGCTGTAAAAGGTCGTATCCCAAATCTGCCCCATGTCCTGACCGAGCAGAAAGTACGAAACCAGCATCATTGGTACCATACCAAAGTCTGGTGCTATGCCGCCAAGGATCGCGCCGGTGATGGCAGCGCGTTTGCCTGTGCGCGCTGCGAACAACAGGCCGATAGCGACGTGGGTTTGAGTCATCATGAGGGGCAGAGCGACCTGATCAGCTGGTTTCTTCGGGGGAAAGCAGGCTCACGCGGCTGCTTTGGGCGTTGACCCAGGCTTGCAGGGTGATGACCCATCGTTCGTGCAATTCGTCTTCGGCCAGTGCTGCTTTCCACGCATCAACCGCCAGCGCTGTGTTCCCGCGGGCCTCTTCGAGCAAGCCTTGCACCACCCGCAGTTCCGGGGTCATCCCGTGCAGGTGGGTCATGTAGAGTTCGATGTCTTCATCAACCACGATGTTAATGTGACCCAAGCCGGTAAAGCTATCGAGATAGAGCACCTGCCGCACCTCCGCGACGATTTCTTCCAGCGTGAAAGCAGAGCGTAACAGCTCGCCGTTTTTGCGCTGTTCCGTGGCGAGGTAGGAGCCGGAGAGAATGGCGTTGTAGAAGTCTGTGACGTTGGAGGTTTCGCGGTTGAAGCCACAGCTCCTTGACATGCGTTCCCACCCCATTTTGCGCGCCGAGCGGCGGGAGTCAGCGAATTGGCCACACAGCAGGAGCGTCCAGCTTGCGAAGCGGACTCCCGTTGTTTCAGCCTCGGCCCGAGCCGTCAGATTTTCTCGCTCCACCAGCCGATCTCGAACACCTTGCAACAGGCCCTGGCAATGCGCAGCTTGTGCTGTTGGGGTTTCCAGAAAGAGCAGTTTGGTGATGTTTGTGGGCTTGGTCCGGTCGTAATCCTGTTGCAGACGCCGTGCGAGGTCGTCCCTGCCTGCGCGCATTGCCGCGGTAATCGGCCAGTCCAGAAAGTCAGAGCCAAAGGCGGTTTCTGCGTAGCTCATGAACTTTTGGATATCGCCAACAAGAAATTCAGCCTTGGGATAGAGATCCATCGACAGCCGCGCCGGTGCCAAGCCGCGCGGGGTCAGCGCTTCCCCAAACCACAGGTTCCCGTAATACTGGTCTTCGAGACCAAAATACCGGGTCATCAAGTCAACCAGCCCCTGAATATCGCTGCGCCCGAGAATGTCGTCAGAAATGGCTTCCAGCGAGAATTTACCCAGTTCCTCATCCATATTTGAAAACGCGACCGAGGCCCGGACAACATCGGCAATACCCGAGAGCACTTCCGGTTCATCGCTGGCCTCTCTCATGATCAGCAGCAGGTGATTGAGCAGGTCGCGCCGGTAAAAGGTGCCGCAGACGCGCAGTTCTTCCTGCAAATCACGGGCAGCGCGGATGCTGTCCCAGTCTTCGTTCCAGTCTTCTGAAAGCTCCGCCGCGCTGGTGAAGGTCAGCATCATGTCAAGGAAAGCGCGGCGATATGGGTCTTGGGGGTCAAAGGCCTGAGCATTGGCGGCGGTGGAGGCCGTGGTCCAACCGGCAAGGGTCAGCGTGAGAGCAATCAGCAGCTTGATCAGAGGGTTTCGCATTATTGGTGTGATCTCCATGGCTCAAGCCTCCGCCTCGGACAGGTATTCGCGGATCAGGTAGTCCGCGACCAGCGCCAGCAGGATCAGCAGGACCAGCGCCCAGGTAAGATCCCAGACACGGTCCTTGGTGCCGCTTTGGTCCAGCTGCACCAGCGACCCGGGCACAGCAAGGTTTTGTGGGTCGAGAACCACGCCACCGCTGGCGCGTGCAATCGCCTCCAAAGCCGGCATATTCGCGCCGGCGTCCAGAGCGAGAGGCTCAGTGGCCAGATGCAGGAAGGCAGGCCGCACAACGCCGGATTTCTCAAACCCGCGGCCCCGGCCCTGTCGGTCGGTGCCGACGCCGCTGATGACCAACTCAAAAACGTCGGGCAAATCACGAATGCTGCCCAGATTGCCAGTCCAGCGGTTCTCAGTCCCAATCAGATCAAAAGCGGCAATCAGATCGCCACGCGGCTGGGCTTCATCTTCGGTGAGCTCATCTGTCGCTAACCCGGTTTCCGGCTCTTCGTAGTCATGCAAAGTAACCGAGAACCCCGTGGGCGCGAATGGGTCGATAGAGCGGTGGTCGATCGCCAGCAGGACTTCGTTCCTGCCGTCACGTGTCAGGGACAGCTCGATGGAGTCACGCGGACTGGTTCGCGTGGCCCATGCGAAGGCTCTGGCCAGCGCGACTTGGAAAATCGCACTGCTGCTGAGCGCCCCGTCTTCACCGCCATCGCGCAAGGATGTTCCCAGCGCTGAAACCCGGCCACCAACCGCTGCCCGCTCGATAAAGCCCTCCGGCGTGCTTTCCGGTTCGCGTTTCAACACCCAGTCGGTCCACAGAGCCAGATCCAGCGGGCGTCCCTGCTCGGGCTGATAGTCCTGCTGCCCCATGATGAACCGTGCCTCCTCACGGGCGGCGAGCACGGAATAACCGTTGATCCCACCCAGACCCATTTCCTGCGCTGGCAGGTCGTTCAAAAAGCGGTGGCGGACGTTGAATTGCGGGTCGTCGATGCGCTCGTCTTTGTAACTTGTCATGCGGCGAGCCAGTTGGCCGATGGGAATTTGGAAGCGGTCGAGATAGGCGATGCCACCCCCCGCTTCAGCAACGCTGAACAGGTTGCTAAACCCTTCAGAGGCAATACCAACCCGCTGCCGCAAGCTTGGATCACGGCTGTTGAGCACTTCGTAAATGTCCGGCAGGGATGTTTCGCCATAGGCCATGGCGATACCGTTGATGATAAAGTCATCCTCACCATTCAGGCGCGCAGCGAGGGCCGGGGCGGTATCGCGCTGGAAAATGCCGTCTTCGTCCACCTTCCACGACAGATAAGCCCCTGTATCCGCGTCACCGCCATCGGCGATAATCAGCACACGGCGCTCCTCCGGCAGCTCAAAACCAGCCTCTTCAGCCATAACCAACGAGCGTCTTGTTTCAGCCAGCGCGTCATAGATGTCGATGCCCTCAGGCTGCAGTCCGAGCAAGCGCCGCCGTTCGAATTCCTCGGCCAACAGCCCGAGTGAGTCCCGGATTTGAGCTTCGAGGTCATCGACGCCCTGAAAGGTATCCAGCGGCACCAATTCGTGGACTTCGTCCGAAAAGCCAAAGACCCTGACCAGCGATCCTTCAGACAGCGGCGCAAAGCTTTCCACGATGTAGCGCACGGCGCGGTCCATGGTGCTGTCTTCGTAGAACAGCGATGCAGAAACATCGAGCACCCCGACAGCAAGCAGTTTGGGGTCGCCGGATGAGCCTTTGGGTTCCACATTGACAGGCAAAACCCGGGCGACGGGCGTGGCAGCATAGCCTTTGACGCCATAGGTCTCGTCGCCGCCTGCCATAAACAGACCGCCGCCACGCTGTACAAAATCCTCGATTTCACTGAGCAGCGCTTGTTGCGTCAGCCCATCGCCAATATCGCCGGGCGCAAAGTCTGTCATCAGGATCAGGTCATAGTCGAACAGGTCCAGAGGCTCAGTTGAATCAATGCCGGTTCGTCGCGGAAGGTCGCTGGGGACGACGCGTTCGATGTTCCAGTTCAATTCCTCGATGATGGTTTCAATCAGCACAATCGGCTGTGTTCCACCATCCAGCCACAGCACTTGAGGCGTCGCCATTGTCGGCACCATCCGGGATTGCACGGTGTCAGGCAGGCGCGGCTGCGCGAAACGCGCGTCCGGCACGGGCTCTGGGTCGTTGTCGAGCTTGACCGTCATCTGAACAAAGGCACCTTCGCCCTCCTGATCGAGGATCAACGGCGTGCAGGAGACGGTCTCGACGCGTTCGTCGATAATGATCGCTGCTGTACCAGCCGGATCGCCGTCCAGACAGGTAAAGCGGAACAGATCCTGTACCTTTTCACCCTGCAAAGCGCCCAGATAGGCGACGCGTTGCTGATCCTGCGGCTGGATGGCCAAGTCGATTGGCGTGGCGACCAAGGGGTCTTCCAGATCGCCCTGACTCAGCAGCGAGAGAGATTGATCATCGCCGATGATGAAGCGGGGGTCGTTGGGATTGGCCAGACGGTGGCGGGGGTCGCCGCGCTGGGGCACGATCAACACTGGCACCTCGCCCCCAGCGAGCAGCTGTAGCACTTGGGTCAGCTGCGCTTCGTCCGGTGTGCCTTGGCGGGTGGTCAGGCCGTCCGTCATCAGAACAATGGCCTGCGCGGGAGAGCCTGCGCCGGTGGCAAGGGTTTCTGCAATCACTGCCGAAAGGTCGGTTGAGGCCCCGCCAATATCGGCGATAGCGCCCGCAGCGCCGTTAAACGTGTTGACCGAGCGGCTGCCCTGAGCAAACACGCGGCGCTTCACGTCCGCAGGCACGCCCAGGCTACTGACGATCTCATCGGTAAGCTGGTCCGCGCCGCGCAAGTAGGACGCAAGCTCTAGCGCGTCGGGATGAACGAGGCTTTCTGACAGGTCCAGCAGCACGTCAACCCGCGCCTTCGATGTTGCAGGAACGGTCTGGCGAAACTCCGTCACACCCATCCAAAGCAAGCCGATCAAGCCGACCGCAAGGCCACGCAGCAGGAGGCTGGTGATCAGAACAGAGGTACGCTGGTTGCGTTCGATCCCGGTCAGTCGATCCAGCAGGCGACGCAGCAGAGGTGCCAGCCAGAACAGGACAGCGGCGGCGATCAGGGCAGCAAAAATCAAAGTCATGCGCTGGCCTTCCCGCGCGGTTGCGGCTGTTGATTTTGTTGCCTGCCGCCGCCAAATCGACGCCCTGCGAGCAGGATCAGAAACAGCGCCTCCAGCACAGCAATCGCCAGAAGTCCCATGATCAAAGGCCGGGTCAGGCGGCGTAGCCCATCGCCACGCGACAGCGCGCTAAAGTCGGGCAGGGCGGTAACTGGCGCGCGCGAGAGTGAGGATTC
Organism: Rhodospirillaceae bacterium; assembly: GCA_002700865.1. Lineage (GTDB taxonomy): Bacteria > Pseudomonadota > Alphaproteobacteria > UBA7985 > UBA7985 > UBA7985. The sequence goes on along the minus strand of PAFB01000048.1, from coordinate 352 downwards.
TTCGGCATTAAACAAGGCCAGCGATACAGGCACCGTTTGCGTTATGCCTTCACCGTTGAGGAAATAGAGACCCGACTGCTTCAACCGCCAGCGGGAGACACCCTGATCATCGGTTATTACCGCCGATATCTCCGCTTCGTCGGTTCTGACCACGGCATTCCGGACACCTTCCAGCGTCAGTGGATCGCCTGCGGCGAGGTACTGCGGGATGCGCTGGCGTCGGTCGTCCATCCACTCAAAGGCATTCATCATCATAAATGTCAGCGTCAGGCAGTCGTCGGGGCCATAAATTTGGGCATCCTGCCGGTCTTCAATTGTATTGTCCGCTTCAGCGTCGGAAGGGATGAAACTG
>PAFB01000047.1 GCA_002700865.1 Rhodospirillaceae bacterium | reverse complement strand
CTCTCAGAGAATGTGTTTTGCCTTAATACACCAATGTTTGCAGTCATTACAGGTTGTCAGGCGCAATTCAACGAAATGCCTTATTCCTGCAACCTTAGTAGCCGCAGTAGCCTGAATCATCGCCTGAAAGAATGGCTTCCAACCGCGTATAGTGGTCGCAAGGGTCCGTTGACCGCTTGGCACCGGGGCCGTCAATCACCCGACGGATACGCTGCAACTCGCTTTCAAACCGCTCATGATAACCGGCCGTGGACCAGCACGCCTGCGAAAGGAAGGCCATGCGGGTGAAGCAGCGACCGCGCGAGGTCCACCAGTTCGTTTCGGTCTGACCGCGCTGATTAACAATCTTCATCAGCGTCATGCCGAACATGCCGCTAGTGTGGGTGTTGAAAACGGTCAGCAGCTCACCATCGTGATGAAACTGTGTGACCAATTCTGGCCCGACGACAGCAGCCTGCACCGGCCCCTGAATCAAAACTCGAGGGGTTGCAGCGACGACAGAGGGGACTGCCACTGGTTGAGCCACAACAGGCATGGGCACGGGTTGGCGAACCAGTGGGATAATCGGCACAGCGGCTTGACGAATAACGGGCCGGATTATCGAATGCTGCAGCTTGACCGGCACCGTCATAGTAGGCGCGAGCATGGTCGGCGCAGAGGGCGCTGCGCTAAAGGGTCGGGAAGTCGGGATCAGTACAGGCTCGCCTTCCGGAGCCGAAACGTGATGACTAATCGGCCGACCATGGTTGACCCTAATGCAGGGTCCCTCGGGCTGAACGCCAAGAGCCGCAGATAAAGTCACTTCCGGGCAATCATTGTGCGAAGCCATTACAACGCTACCAGTGATCGTCGTGCCATCCCCAGTATGGGAATGCGGAATGAGACCGTCGGGGCCATAGGCGGGCGGATGCGCCGCAACCTGAGCCGAATAAACAGTGTTTAATATCAGTGCGCTAGCAGCAAAAAGAAGTGCCTTCATTGGGGTCTCGCATCAAAAATATTCCGCGACTAAAGGAGTATGCTTTAGCCCTAAATGGGTAATCACCTGCATTTTTGATGCCAATTCCCGAGTGGAAAAACACTAGAATCACTCGCCCGTCTTGGACTGCCTACTTTTTGTTCAACGGTGAAGATTTTGACTGGAAATGCATCGATTGTGTGCTAATGGGCGCGCTCAGTGGTGTTTTGCGCGGTTTCTGCCTAATCAACCAGCAGATTTCCGACGTGTTTCTTTGTTTTGTAGTCCATTAAAGGTTCTGTTTTATGCCTGCAGCTGATATCGCGTGGTTGCTTACCGCCACGGCTCTCGTCTTGTTTATGACCCTACCGGGTCTGGCCCTGTTCTATGGCGGTTTGGTCCGCGCTCGGAATGTCCTTTCTGTCCTGATGCACTGTTTCATGCTTGCGGCCGTCATGTCCGTGGCTTGGGTGGTTTTGGGCTATAGTCTGGCCTTTAGTGGGTCCGGTCAGTTCTTGGGCAATTTTGCCAACATGTTCATGCTTGCTACCCCGCGTGGGGAAGATCAGCTGTTTGCCCTGTTCCAGATGACCTTTGCCATCATCACGCCAGCCCTGATCATCGGTGCTTTTGTCGAACGGGTGAAGTTTGGCTTTGTGGTGCTGTTCTCGTTGCTGTGGATGCTGCTGTGTTACGCACCTGTGGCGCATTGGGTCTGGGGCGGTGGGTTCCTGTCCACGGATAGCAGTATTGGCCTGTTTGCGGGCGTGGGTGTACAGGATCTTGCTGGCGGTGTCGTGGTTCACACCACAGCGGGCATTGCGGCGCTGGTTCTGGCGATCATGATTGGCAAGCGTCCGGGCTTCCCGTCCTCCATTCAACCGCCACACCAGCCCGTGTTGGTCATGATTGGCGCTTCAATGCTGTGGGTTGGCTGGTTTGGGTTCAACGGCGGCTCGCCTTTTGCCGCCAATGGCGACGCCGTCGCTGCTGCCTTTGTCACACACATTTCCGCAGCCACCGCCTGCTGCACGTGGATGCTCTGGGAGCGGATGCGCTTTGGAAAGGCCTCGCTGATCGGGATTGCCACGGGAATGGTGGCCGGTCTGGCATCGATTACCCCGGCTGCAGGGCACGTTGGGCCGGTCGGTGCGCTAATCATCGCTGGTGTTGCGGGTATCCTGTGTCAGGAATTAATCAACGTGGTGAAGCAGAACTTCCGCATCGACGATAGCCTCGACGTTTTCGCGGTCCACGGCGTCGGCGGTATCTGGGGCACTCTGGCTTTACCATTCCTGGCCGCTGCGGGACTTGGCGGCGCGGGTCTTGGTGATGGTGTTTCAGCCATGTCGCAGTTCGTGGTTCAGATTGCAGGCGTTGTCGTTGTCGCGGTCTTCACCATCGTGGCGACAGTGGTGATTACGCTGGTTTGCCGCGCCATCGTCGGCATGCGCACTGACGCCGATACCGAACAGGAAGGCCTCGACCTGACAGCCCACGGTGAGCGGGCTTACGATCTGTCCTGATCCAAACGCCTGTTTATCAGGCCTTTAAGAGAAGCCCGCGAGCTGATGTTCGCGGGCTTTTTTGTTGGCCCTTACCCGTGGCTCCAATCAGTGCCCTAAAATCGCTGCAGCGGCAGCTTCGCAATGGATTGCGGACGTGTCGAAACACGGCACGTCAATCATCGACTGGTCAATGAGCATGCCGACTTCGGTACAGCCAAAGATCACCCCGTCGATGCCGTGCTCGCGCTGATAGTACCCGATGATGTTCAAATAGGTTTCCCGGCTGGTGGCTTTGACTTCACCCTGTACCAGTTCCTTGTAAATGACGTTGTGAATGGAGGTTCGATGCGGTTCCTCTGGCACAACGACAGCACAGTTTGCGCCGTGCTCTAAACGATGGCGGTAGAACTCTTTTTCCATGGTGAAACGTGTCGCAAGCAACAGCGGCTTGCGCACACCCGCACCACGGATTGCCCCTGCGGTTGCATCCGCGATGTGAACCAGCGGCAGATCAGCGGCCTGCTGCACTTCGTCCGCCATGAGGTGCATAGTGTTGGTCGCAATGATCAGCGCCTCGGCACCACCGGCCTTAAGCCCCCGCGCTGCGGCGCACATAAGCTCGGTCAGCTCATCCCATTCGCCCTCAGCCTGCAACTGGGCGAGCGGGGCGAAATCCATGTTCCACAGCAACAGAGGCGCCGAGCTCAACGGGCCCTTGGCGGCCTTTATCTGCTGGTTCAGATAGCGGTAGTAGATCGCCGTGCTTTCCCAGCTCATGCCACCAATGACACCCAATCGTTTCATCTTGCTCTCCGTCATGAAACACGCTTTGCTCTGACGAACCTAACCGGGAGGAGAAGTCATGGAAACAGGCGACCCAGGCAAGGCAGGCTTTGACGCAAACCGGCTTGACCGGCTAAAAACGTGGATGCAGCGCTACATCGACGCGGGCAAAATTCCGTTTGGGCACGTGGTTGTCAGCCGCGACGGGATGCCGATCTTTTCGCACCATGCCGGCATGGCCGATCTTGAGGCCGGGCGACCCTATACCGAGGATGCGCTGGTGCGCTTTTTCTCCATGACCAAGCCCGTAACAGCCGTTGCCTACATGCAGCTGGAGGAGCAAGGGCTTGTCCATCTTGATGATCCGCTGGAAAAGTGGCTGCCCGAATTTGCCCAAACGCCGGTGTTTGAGCGGGTTGCGCCGCGGGTTAATTCTCGGCGACCCCGGCGCCAGTCAATCCGTATGCACGACCTGCTCCGCCACACCTCCGGGCTGAGTTATGGCTTGTTTATGGGCGATCCGGTTGCCGCAGAGTACTTGCGGGAGCGCACCGATTTCGAACCCCAGGACGGTACACTGGCCGATGTTTGCGCGCGCCTTGCCCGCATTCCACTTGCCCACGAACCCGGTGAACGATGGACTTACAGTGTGTCACTGGATGTCTTGGGACGGGTGATCGAGGTCGTGTCCGGAAAACCGCTGGACCAATACTTTCAGGACCACATCCTCGGACCGCTGGGGATGGATGACACGGCTTTTCAGGTTCCAGCGGATAAGAAACACCGACTGACAGCGCTGTATAACAAAACCGCCGATGAGAAACTGGAACTGGACGAAACCGGCGAAGGGGCCAGTAAGGCGGACCAAAGCAATCCGGTCACCTGTTTTTCTGGCGGTTCAGGCCTGGTCGGCACCATGGCAGATTACCTGAAGTTTGTTGAGATGCTGCGCAACGGCGGGCAGGGGGCCAACGGCGCCCAGATTTTGGGCGCACGCACGGTCAAACTGATGGCGAGCAATCACTTGGAAGGCGACATCGCCTCAATGGGCGTGGACAGTTTTGCCGAGGTGAGTTTCCACGGCGTTGGGTTTGGGTTGGGGATGTACAGCATTCTGGACCCAGCAAAAACCGCCATGATCTGTACACCGGGCGAGTTTGGCTGGGGCGGTTTGGCTTCGACTGTGTTTTGGGTGGACCCTGTAGAAGGCGTGACGACAGTGTTCCTAACGCAACAGATCCCATCCAGCGGCTACCCCTTGCGCAGAGAATTGCGCGCCCACGTTTATGGGGCCTTGGCGCAGAGCCGGTCTTGAGTGTAACAGTAGGGAAAATTAAATGAATTATGCGTCGTGGGGAGCGTGCATAGCATGAGCAAATCTGTTGAGTTCTATTTTGACTTTGGAAGCCCAGCGACCTTTTTGGGATATACGCAAATCCCCAAGATAGCTGAGCGCACGGGTGCCGAACTTATCTGGAAGCCCATGCTGCTGGGTGGCGTGTTTAAAGCCACTGGTAATTCAAGCCCCGTGCTCATCCCTGCCAAGGGCAAGTGGATGAACCGCGATCTGGCCCGATGGGCGAAGCGGTATAACACCGAAATTCGCTTCCCCGCCGGTTTCCCCCTGAACACACTTCCACTGATGCGCGGTGCCGTTGGGTATCTGCGTGAGGATGAAGGACTGTTTCACAAATACGTGGACATGATCTTTCGCGCGATCTGGCAAAACGAAGTCGATGTTCGCGATCAGGAACGCTTTGCCGCGCTGCTGACTGAGAACGGTTTTGATCCCGGCGAGTTTCTCGTCATGATTGCCGATCCAGAAGTCAAAGAAGACCTGATGAAACGCACAGAGGAAGCTGTCGAAAAAGGTATTTTCGGCGCGCCGTCCTTTATCATTGATGGCGTTTTGCACTTTGGTCAGGACCGAATGGACTGGGTCGAAGACGCGCTTTCCGATTAAGCGGAAAATAAGCCCTAAAAACAGGCGTAGCGGCCAGAATCTGCTTGCTCAACCCCCAGAGTATCGCCCAAAGTTAACCCTCAGTTTGGAAGGGTTCATTGTTTGTGTTGAGCCGTGAGGGAAGACAAGGGCTGACGCTGATCAGTCCGCCGTTTCTATACGCGTTGCTGTTGCTTGCTGCGCCCTTGGCTGTGGTCGTTACCTTCAGCTTCTGGTCTCAGAACTACCTCGACCTCGACACCACACTTACCCTGAAAAATTACCGCGAAGTCTGGACCAAGCCGATTTATCGGGTGCTGATTTTGCGGTCGCTCAACATCTCCATGCTTGTGACGGTCTTCACCGTGCTGCTGGCCTTCCCGATGGCGTACTTCCTGTCGTTTCGGGTCAAGCAGAACAAGGCGTTGTGGCTGTTTCTGATTACCATTCCGTTTTGGACAAGCTACCTGCTGCGGATCTTCCTTTGGAAAGTTATTCTGGGCTACAACGGTGTGCTGAATTCAGCGCTGATGGGCGCAGGGTTTATTGACGAGCCGCTCACCTTCATCATGTACAACGTCACCGCCGTTGTGATCACCCTGGCGCACGCTTGGGCACCGTTTGCGATCTTGCCGATCTTCGTTGCGTTGGAGCGCATAGACCGGTCTTTGCTAGAAGCTGCCGAAGACCTTGGCGACGGTCCTGTTCGTCGTTTCTTCCGGGTGACGCTGCCGCTGGCCATGCCGGGTGTGCTGGCGTCTACTCTGCTGGTGTTCATCCCGACGGTGGGCGATTTTGTAACGCCCAGACTGGTCGGCGGTAAGGACGGTCTGATGGTTGCCAACCTCATCCAGGTCTACTTTGGCAAGGCCAACAACGCCCCGCTGGCAACGGCGCTGGCCGTGTCTTCGATGCTTATCGTTACCTCGATTAGCGTGATCATCTTTATCGTAGGACGAAGGATCGGGGGGCGCACACGATGAATGTCACCCGCTTCCTGTCCCGTAACTGGCTGGTTTCCTACGCGGTTGTTTATATGGTGCTGCTGTACTTGCCTGCGCTGCTGTTACCGCTGTTTGCCTTCAACTCATCCACCATCATCGCTTTCCCGCTCAAGGGCTTTACCTTGGAATGGTTCGGGGTGTTGATTGAAACCAAGGCCCTGCACAAGGCAGTTCAGAACAGCCTGATCATTGCGCTGATTACCTCGGCCATCAGTACCCTGTTGGGCATTTTGGGTGCCAGAGCCATCGTTCGTTTTCGCTTTCCGCTCAAGCGAGGGATTGTGGGACTGATTATGGTCCCGTTGATCCTTCCGGAAATCATCGTTGGGGTCTCTTTGCTGGTTTTGCTGATGCAGATTGGCATTAGCCTGTCGATTTGGACTGTGATTGCCGGGCATGTGCTGATCTGCCTGCCATTTTCCGTGGCGATCCTGAGTTCCGCGTTTCAGGGGCTGGACCCCAGCCTTGAGGAGGCGTCGATGGATCTTGGCGAAACCCGCTTTGGGACATTCCGCCGGGTCATTTTCCCGCTCATCCTGCCGGGGATTATTTCCAGCATGCTGATTACCTTCACGATCTCGCTCGACGAATTCATCATCGCGTTTTTCCTGACAGGCACCGACGTGACGCTGCCTGTTTATATTTGGGGACAGATGCGTTTCCCCGCGAAACTTCCCTCAATCATGGCGCTGGGGACAATCCTGCTGTTGCTCTCGATCTTTTTGCTGGTGCTGGGTGAGCTGTTCCGCCGCCGCTCTGCCAGACGACAAGGCAAGAGTACATCGCCGACCGGAGGACTGGTGTAAATGTCAGAAAACGCCATCATTGAAATCGAAGACGTCAGCAAATCCTTCGGCTCCGTCACAGCGCTTAGTGGCGTTGACGCGATCATCCGAGAGGGCGAGTTCTTTTCGCTGCTCGGACCTTCGGGATGCGGTAAAACCACTTTGCTTCGTCTGATTGCCGGGTTCGACGAGCCGACCGGCGGCACCGTCAGCATCGCCGGGGAGCCTATGGCCGGCAAACCTGCCAACATGCGGCCGACCAATATGGTGTTTCAAAGCTACGCCATATTCCCGCACTTGAGCGTTGGCGAAAATGTCGGGTACGGGCTGAAGAAAAAGAAGATGTCGCGGCAGGAAATCGCGGATGAGGTCACGCGTGCGCTGGCCATGGTCGATCTGGCCGGCTATGGCGACCGCGCCGCGCACGAGCTGTCAGGCGGTCAGCGCCAACGCGTCGCACTGGCGCGCGCGCTGGTGATGAAGCCAAAGGTGGTTCTGCTCGACGAACCGCTTTCAGCGCTCGATAAAAAGCTGCGCGAGCAGATGCAAATCGAATTGCGCCAGCTACAAAAGCAAATTGGCATCACCTTCATTCTCGTCACCCACGACCAGGAAGAAGCCCTGATTATGTCTGACCGCATCGCGGTTCTGTTCGAGGGCGAGATCGCGCAACTCGATACCCCTGAAGCCCTGTATCGACGCCCGGTAAACAAACGGGTGGCCTCGTTTATCGGTGTCATGAACTTTATGCCTGCGACAGTTACGGCCAGCTCGGACACCGCAATGAGCGTCAACATCCCATCGCTGGGGCAGGTTGATCTTCGCGCCGATCAGTTGCCAGAAGGCCTGAACCCAGCGGCTGTCGATACAATCGGGGTGCGGCCGGAAATGCTCACCATCCTGTTTGATGAGAGCGAAACCGCGGAACGGGAAGCGCCCGGCGAAGTCACTTCGGCGTCCTACTGCGGCGACATGACCTATTACAGCGTGCTTCTGGCACAGGCAGATGAACCTGTAACGATTTCAATGCGCAATACGACCGGTCGGTCGATCTTGACACCCGGTACTCAGGTCCGGGTTGGCTGGGGTCATGAATCGGTAGTGCTGTTTGACTAACCCAGCGGTGACACCATGGACGCCAACACCAAGAATCGCCCCTTCGCTGAAAACGGCTCCGTAACCGAGCTGCTGGAGCGTTACCGGTCGGGCCATGCGATGGAGCAGGCTTTTTACCACTCTGATTCCGTGTTTGCCGCCGATGTTGAAGCCGTCATCATGCAGGAATGGCACTTCGCGGGCCTTGCCAATGAAATCGCATCGGTGGGCGACTACTTCTTGTTCGAGCTGCTCGACGAGTCCGTCATCATCGCACGCGGCGAGGATGAAAAGGTTCGCGCTTTTGCCAATGTTTGCCGCCATCGCGGGTCGCGCGTTTGTCTCGAAGAGCGCGGATCGACACGACAATTTGTGTGCCCCTACCACGCCTGGACTTACAAACTCGATGGGAGTTTGCGTCATGCGCGGCTCATGGGGCCGGAGTTGGATCACGCTGAACTGAGCCTCAAGCCCGTCGCCTGTGAAGTGTTTCACGGAATGATCTTTGTGTCGCTGGCTGAAAAGCCTGCGAGTTTTGAGGCGCTGCGCGCCGAAGTCGATGGACCGCTGACGCCCTATGGGCTCGACCGCACACGCATTGCACACAGGGAACGCTATACGGTGGAGGCCAACTGGAAGCTGTTGGTCGAGAACTACAACGAGTGTTATCACTGCGCGCCTGCACACCCGGAATACCGCCGCACCCACCCCACGCACCTGAGCGCAGATCGTGTTGAGCCGTTTAACCTCGCCATGGAAGAGCGTGCAAGGGCGCTGGGCATACCGACGGATTTCATCGACCGGGTTGGCCCCGGCCTATGTCCGGTGGGTTCGGTGGATTATTCCTACAGTCGCCACTCCCTGTATGAAGGCTTTGACACAGGCAGTGATACCGGCAAACCCGTCGCTCCACTGCTTGGCGCCTTACAAGGCTACGATCAGGGCGCGATGGATCTCTATGTCGGTTTTCTGAACCCGCTGCTGGTATACAATGATCACGCCGTCATCTATCGTTTCATCCCTGTAAGCCGCGAGCTGTCGATACAGGAAATCATCTGGTTGGTGCACGAAGATGCGCAGGAGGGCAGGGACTATGACCTGCAGCGCCTTACCTGGTTGTGGGATGCGACCACCAAAGCTGACAAACACATCATCGAGAAAAACCAGAAGGGCGTGAATTCGCGGTTCTATCAACCTGGCCCACTGGCCGGGATGGAAGCCTTCACCCAGCGTTTCATCAACTATTATCTGGAGCGGCTGAGAGGACACATGCACACCTAGCTGCTTGGACCCAAGAGGAGGGACACCGTGACCGATGAAGAGATGCTCTACGACAACCAGCATATCGCACTGCTGGAGGACATCTGGGGTGTGGGTTTTCTCTCGCCTGGTGGGCCGGAAGAGGTTGCACGGGTGCTCGACGGGTTGGACCTTGAGGGCAAAAGGGTTCTGGATATTGGCTGTGGATCCGGCGCTATCGCTGTGCTGCTTGCGAGGGACTACGGCGCGCAGTCGGTGATTGGCATCGACGTTGAGGACGACGTATGCAAGGCCGCCGCGCGGTTG
>PAFB01000046.1 GCA_002700865.1 Rhodospirillaceae bacterium | reverse complement strand
TGACAGTGCGAAGGCAAAGCACCACTCCTTTCCACAGAGCTGGGCGACGCGTCAGATCATCTTGTCCCCGGGGCCGATGCACCTTGCACGGGAGCTGCCTCTGTCAGAGCCGAGGTTTTGTTACGCGGCGCCCACCTGACTTATGTCGGGCCGCAGGTGGACTACTCGATCAACGGTCGTCTGGCTCCCTTCTTCTTTGTCCTCCTGTGTGATTTCGGAGCCTGTGTGCGTGTCTATCCCTGAGCAAAAGGCGTCCCTGCGCAGCGCGTTAATCAAATCCCGCCCCGACGAACAACCACGACAAGCGCAGTACGATTTCATGGCCCGGGCCATTGCACCTTTGCTGCCGGACGACCCTTTCCAGCTGACGGCCTATCTGCCCATTCGGCGTGAGTTGGACCCCCTGCCGCTGGTTGAGCGGCTCAAGGCCTTCCCGATCGCGCTGCCCCGCACGCCCAGCGATCCAGGCCCGCTTGATTTTCGGCTTTGGTCGCCCGGAGACGCGCTGGACGAGGGGTTATTCAATACGCAAGAACCCCCGGAAAGCGCACCCCGAATGCGCGCTGATACCTTGGTTGTTCTGCTGCCGCTGGTCGGCTTTGACCGACGATTGTTTCGGCTGGGGTACGGCGGCGGCTTCTATGATCGCACGCTGGAAATGTTCCGCCAGCAAAGGCGGCGTGTCACGGCTATTGGACTTGCCTATAACAGCCAGCTCAGCCACGCGCCCTTGCCCGTTGAACCCACAGACGAGGTTCTGCATGCGGTGATTACGCCCACCACGGTTTACGACCAGGCGACCAGGGATTAGGTGTTAATCATGCGAACTTTGATCATTGGTGACGTCGTAGGACGAACCGGACGGCAAGCGGTAGCAGCGCACGTCCCTTCCCTTATCGAGCGCTTGAAACTCGATTTCGTGATCGTCAATGGCGAGAACGCCACGCATGGATTTGGCTTGTCGCCCGAGCATGCGCAGGGTTTTTTCGAGGCGGGCGTTGATTGCATCATTCTGGGCAATCACTCGTTCGACCGTAAAGAGATCATTCCGATGCTGAACGAAGATGATCGGATCTTGCGGCCTATCAATTATCCTGACGGCACTCCGGGGCGCGGTAAAACGCTGCTGACCGGACGCAATGGGCACCGTGTCGGGGTCATTCAAACCATTGGCCGCCTGTTCATGAACCCAGATGCGGACAACCCTTTTCTCGCGGCAGATGCAGCGCTCGACGAGTGGCAAGACGAGGCGCGAGACGCCACCTTTGTCGATGTTCATGCCGAAGCAACATCCGAGAAAATCGCCTTTGGCCACTATCTTGATGGCCGTGTCACCGCGGTTGAGGGCACCCACACCCACGCCCCAACCGCAGACGTTCAAATTCTGCCCGGCGGGACGGCATTCCAAAGTGATTTAGGGATGACGGGAGACTATGATTCCGTCATTGGCATGCTCAAAGACGCCTCAATCCCACGCTTTACCCAAGTCGGCACCCGCGCCAAATTCGGCCCCGCAGAAGGCGAGGCGACTTTGTGCGGTCTGTTTGTTGAAAGCAATGACGAGGGCTTGGCGACCCGCGCGGAACCCGTGCGTGTCGGTGGCCGTTTGCAGGGCTGCGTCCCCGACGTCTGAAAACCGCCGGCATCAAACCGGCAGGTTACTGCCGCGCCATGATCTCAGTGGCAGACTTCAGCACCTTGTCCCCGATTTCCGGGTGCTTGAGCGCAAAGTGCAGATTAGCAGCAACAAAACCCTCTTTTGACCCGCAATCAAACCGACGCCCCGAAAACCGGACGCCGTGAATGGGCAGTTTTTGCAGGTTGGCGGCAATGGCGTCGGTCAGCTGAATTTCATTCCCCGCCCCGCGCACGCCTTTGTCGAGAAAGTCGAAAATCTCAGTGCAAAGCACGTAGCGGCCGGTGATGCAGAGATTTGAGGGCGCATCCTCAATCCTTGGCTTTTCCACCATGGCGCGAATTTCCAGATGCGAACCGCGCACTTCGCCCGGATCGATAATGCCGTAAGACGAAACCCGCTCCGGCGGCACCTCCTCCACAGCGAGGACCATGCCGCCGTATTGATCATGCGCATCGACCAGTTGCTTCAGACAGCCATCACCGCCATCAACCGGGTCAATGATGATATCGGGCAAAAGCACGGCAAAGGCTTCGTCCTTCAGCATATGCCGGGCGCACCAGATGGCGTGACCCAGCCCCAGCGGGTCCTGTTGGCGCACATAGGCAATCTGCCCCGGCTCCGGCATCATCGACCGCATCATCTCGACGTAGTGATTCTTCCCGCGCTCAGCGAGCGTGTGCTCAAGCTCAAAGGAATGATCGAAGTGGTCCTCGATGGCTGTTTTGCCCCGGCCTGTCACAAAGATGAAATTCTCGATCCCCGCGGCCCGTGCCTCGTCGATGGCGTACTGCACCAGCGGCTTATCGACGACCGTGAGCATTTCCTTGGGCATAGCTTTCGTAGCCGGCAAGAACCGGGAACCTAAGCCGCCCACGGGAAGAATTGCAGTTTTAACCGCGCCTGATGCCATTGCCTCAGCCTTGTGATGAATCGGGCCTTCTGATTAACGGGCGAGTCAGAGGCTTGCAAGAGCATTTATACACTGTCTATATTGTGAGCCGTTAAGCGACTGATTTGTTCTCTCTGCTGATGATGCATAATCTGGCTAATTCACAACATTATTGAACCTTGGGGTTGCTACCTTTGCGAGGATAGCTCAAAAACAGTGCATTAATTGTAGGTGCCGCTAAGTGCACCGCATTTGGGGGCAGTCTTTTGAGAAATATTCTCCTTGGTGCACTGGGGATGGGCACAACGGTCGCTTTGACCGCCTGTGGCCCGACCACCATCGGTGGCCAGTTCTCCGAACCCGCTTACGGTTGGCAGCGCAACGGCACCTATATTCTGACGCCTGCAGAAATGGAAATGGACTGCGATAGCCTGCGGGTCGAACAAGGCAAAGCTGCGCAGGCCATCGCCTACGTGGACACTGTACGCGGTCAGAAGTTTGGTCAGAGCCTGATGATCAGCGGCGTGGCAGCTATGTTTGGTATGGTGCGTCTGCCCGATGTCGGCTTTGAGGAGCAGAAGGCTAAAGAACAACTGCGCCAGGGCGCTGGCGCCTTTAATGTTCGCCTCGATGAACTCGGCTGCGAGCCGACCGACCTCGACGTTCTGATCGCCGAAGCCAAGCGCGACTATCGCGAACAGATGCGGGAAGCTGAAAAAGCCGCTGAGGAGCAAAAGGAAGAGTCCGGCTCGCGCCAGAACATCAACCAGTCCAAAGACAGCGATGAAGAAGCCGAAACTGAAGCTGACGAGGCGGAAACATCTGGTGAAGCCGCTGCAGGCTAGCCGCTGAATTGCCGGAATTGAGCAGGGGTCGCAGCAGACGAAAGGCTACGACCCTTTTTTTATGCCAGGCAAGCGGCACCTATACCCTTGCACCAATTGCCCTTCGCCGCGCCAGGGTTTAAGAAAAGCGCCTATTCCGACGACACCGACACAAAGAGTGCTGAACCATGGCAGGCCACAGTAAATTCAAGAACATCATGCACCGCAAAGGCGCGCAGGACGCCAAGCGTGCCAAGATCTTTACCAAGGTCGGGCGCGAAATCACGGTGGCGGTGAAATCCAGCGGTGAGCCGGACCCTGAGAAGAACCCACGTCTGCGCGGCGCCATCTCGGCGGCACGTGCGGTGAACATGCCCAATGACCGGATCAAGAAGGCCATTCAGTCAGCCATTGGCGGCGGTGATGGCGCTGATTACGTGGAAATGCGGTACGAAGGCTATGGGCCAGCCGGTGTGGCTGTGATCGTCGAAGCCTTGACCGACAACCGCAACCGCACGGCAGCGGATGTGCGGTCTTACTTCAACAAGTTCGGCGGCAACCTTGGCGAAACCGGTTCGGTTTCGTTCAACTTCACCCGTGGCGGCCTGATTTCCTACGCTGCTGATGTCGCCGATGCCGACACAGTGATGGAAGCCGCATTGGACGCCGGTGCAGACGACGTGGAAAGCTCAGAAGATGCCCATGAAATTCTGACCACCACGGAGGACTTTCTTGCCGTTCGCGAGGCCATGGAAACCTCTCTGGGTACCCCTATGGAAGCCAAAATTGGCTGGAAACCGAACATCACGGTGGATTTGGCGGAAGACAAAGCCTCAACCATGCTCAAGCTGATCGATACGCTTGAAGACCACGACGACGTGCAGGCGGTCTTCTACAATGCGGAAATCTCTGATGAAGTGATGGAAAAGCTAGCAGGCTAAAATTGAGCTTGTTGCAGCTTTCTATGAAAGGCTGACATGACACTGAAAATCGCAATTGCTGGCGCGGGCGGTCGGATGGGGCGGATGCTGATCCAGGCCGTGAGCGATAACCCGGCCTGCACGCTCTCAGGCGCATTGGAGCACGACGCCTCGCCGCTGCTTGGGCAGAAAGCTGCTGCAATGATCGGGTATGGCGGTGGGCCAGATGTCCTAATTTCTGCTGACCGGTCGGTGGCGTTTGCCGGGGCTGACGTCGTCATTGATTTCACCCTGCCCTCCGCGACGCTCGAAAATATGCAGTCTGCGCGCGAAGTTGGTGCGGCGGTTGTTTTGGGCACGACCGGTCATACGGATGGACAGGAAGACGTCATTCTGGGCTTTTCCGAGCAAATCCCGATGATCTGGGCGGCAAACTATTCGATGGGCGTGAATTTGTTGCTCAATCTGGTGGAAAAGGCGGCGGCTGCGCTGCCAATGAATTTCGATATCGATATTCTTGAGATGCACCACCGCCAAAAGATCGACGCGCCTTCCGGGACAGCGCTGGTTCTGGGAAAAGCCGCCGCGAAGGGCCGGCAGCAGGAGTTTGACGCGGTGAAGCAGCTCAGCCGCGAAGGCGAGACCGGGCAACGACCCAGCGGCGAAATCGGCTTCGCCACCCTCCGCGGCGGCACGGTCCCGGGCGACCATATGGTGGTCTTTGCCGGAGAGGATGAGCGCATCGAAATCGGTCATCGCGCTGGTGATCGACAGATTTTTGCACGTGGGGCGGTACAGGCCGCGACCTGGCTGGCCGGAAAATCACCCGCGCTTTACACCATGAACGACGTTCTTGGGCTGACGGACTAAGTCACGGATTGGCAAATTTCCGGGCTTCACTCAATGCCTTGAGCAAGCGGTCGGCAACGTCTTGACGCTGATCAGGGTTAAGGTCCCCGCCAAAGGGAATGCGACGGTTACCCGCTCGCAGTACCACAGGATCGTCCCACGTTGTTGGCCGATTGATCATTACCGCGCAGTCCCGCGCCGGAAAACTCTGTCGCTGTAAGCGGCCGCGAGGATCACGTAAGTGCAAGCTGAGCGTCGAGGGGGTTAGGATGACTTCTTCCTGCCGACGGGCGCGGCCCGTCATCACACGATAACCGACATAAAGCGCACCGACCTCGACACCGAGAAAGCCGATCACTGGCCAAGCGCCATTGATGAACATGGCCAAACCAAAACCGGTGAAAAACAGGCCCAAGGCACAAAACACAATCGCCCAGCCCCTTTGGGACAAAGCCTGATGCTGCTGAAGAATTTCGCGAAAGAGAATGGGCTCACTCATGACCCCAAATCTAGCGGTGATGCGCCGAAGGTCAATTCTGTGGGCTGCGGTGCCAACCGCGGCAAAACCGCCCGGCCAACCCAGCGATTTAGAACAGCGGCTCGACCCCAGAATCATCCAGCGCTCGGCACGCAACGCCCGCTTCCCGCAGAGCTGCATGAGCAGCTTCGGCGTCGCCGTCGTTCACGATAAGGCGGCGCCCCTGCACGCCCGCAAGGCCCGAGAACGCCTGACTGGCGTCGTCCAGCACTGCATTCCAAATGCCAGACTCGTTCAGGCAGTGCTGCGCAAAGCTGACTTCGATTGGATTATCTGATTGCAAGGCAACCCACATGGCGGCATTCCTTCACTATGATCAACGGTCCCGTGACCAGCAGGCGCTTTTCCTTTAGGCATGCTTATTCTACATAGGCCACTAAGGTGACAACCCCTTGTAGCCCCTCGCCTGCTAATCTGGCGGATTTGGAGAGCCCCTTTGACCGTAACTGCATCACGGGTACAGGACATTGATGATTTGGACGTAACCAAAAGCGTCCGAAGCCGAGATGTCTCGCAAGCCGTCAACCGCCTAACGGCGCTTGTTGCCGACGATATGGAGCGCGTGAACGCGACCATTATCGAAAATATGCAATCGGATGTCGCGCTCATTCCGCAGCTGGCCGGCTACCTGATTGCATCAGGCGGTAAACGGCTGCGGCCTCTGCTGACGCTGGCCTCAGCGCGTCTTTGTGGGCTGCATGAGGGCGATGAAGCGGTGCATCTCGCCGCCTCGGTCGAGTTCATCCACACTGCGACTTTGCTGCACGATGATGTTGTCGATGATAGCTCTCTGCGTCGGGGCGCGGCGTCAGCGAATGCGGTTTGGGGGAATAAGGCGTCAGTGCTGGTGGGGGATTTTCTCTATTCCCGTGCCTTTCAGTTGATGGTTGCCGACAAGAATCTGGCCACGCTGAAGACTCTTGCGAATGCGTCTGCGGTCATTGCTTCCGGTGAAGTGGCGCAGCTGACCACGGCGAACGACCTGAACACCAATCACCGGGATTACCTCGACGTCATCGAAGCCAAAACTGCGGCGCTGTTTGCAGCGGCCTGTCAGGTGGGCGGTGAAGCGGCGCGGGCGCCGTGGCCACAGGTGGCCGCAATCCGCGACTATGGCTACAACCTCGGCATGGCGTTCCAGTTGATCGACGATGCGCTTGATTACAGCGCGGATCAGGAAAAGCTCGGAAAAACCGTCGGTGACGACTTTGCTGAGGGCAAAGTGACCCTGCCGGTATTGCTGGCCTTTGAGGCAGGAGATGACGAAGAGCAGGCGTTCTGGCGGCGAACCATCGAAACTCTAGATCAGCACGAAGGCGATCTTGAGCGAGCCAAGGCGCTGATCGACAAACATGGTGCGCTGCGTGGGACTGTTGAGGCTGCTGAACGCTACGGCGCGAAAGCCACCCAAGCGCTCAATCAACTCAGCCCAAGCACCGGTGCGGCGCAGGAAATTCGTGAAGCACTCGAAAACGTCATCGCCTTCTGTATCGGTCGCGGGCACTAAACCGTATCAGCCAAAATCGCGCTTTCTGCGCGCCAGCCTTTATAGATCGTTCCCTGCAGGAACAACAGGCGACATATCCTGTGTCCGGTCGGCGACCTCGCGCACCATTTTCAGGCCTGCGGAAACAAGCTGTCGGTGACGCCGCCGCACGTGCGCGGCCACGTACAGGGGCTGCTGGATCAACGGTGCGTCCCTGACAACGTGAAGATTGGGCATTTCCTGCTGCAGCTTGGGGATTTGTGTTTCAGGCAAATAAGCCGTTCCGCCCCGCCGCCGCAAAAGTTCGATCGACAGCCCTTCATATCCCACGATCATTGCCCCTTGCGTCAAACCGGGCAGCAAATCGCGATGAAAGCGCTCGAATAGCGGGGAATAGCTGGCGTAAATGTATCCGTCTTTACCAACCTCTTCCATCCGATCGGTTTGGGTGGAGACCATGCGGAAGCCGAGTGCTGACAAAGGTTCGATATGGAGATCGGGGGACCAAGATGGGGAAAACAGGATGCCGATGTCGATTTCCCCTGCCGACAGGTCGCGCATGATTTGCCCGGAATAATCAGCCTCCAGTTTCAGAAACAGCTTGGGCATGCGCACGTCAAAGGCCTCAATCAGGTCGTAAAACAGCGAATCAACCAAACTTAACTGCGCGCTGATATACAAACTGGCTTCAAAGCCCTCGGCTTCGCTGACATCGCGCATGGCCCTCGCCCACGCGTTGAACAGTTCATGCGCGTGGGCCTGAAATCGCTCCCCTGCGGGTGTCAGCTTGGCCCCGGACCGACCGCGCGTAAACATCGACGCGCCCATTTGCTCCTCCAGCACCTTGATGCGACTGCTGATCGTGGATTGCGAGACATTGAGACGGTCGGCGGTTTGGTTGAAATTGAGGGTCTTGGTTAGATCGAGAAAGGTCTCCACCAGTTCATTGGATAGCATTGAGGATGTCGCTTTAAATCAATCGGTATTTTCGATTGATAACATGAGGCCCTGCGACTTTTTTCTGCTCAAAAAACGCCGTGGAAGGTCGTAGAAGTGCGTTAAATCAGGATTTTAGAGGGTTACGCTTCGCGTGTGACCCCAAAGGGAGAGGATCGCATCGTGGCAGAAATTCCAAGCACAGCAAGAGTCGTCATTATCGGCGGAGGTGTTGTTGGCGTCTCGGCGCTTTATCATCTGGCCAAGATGGGTTGGAGCGACTGTGTGCTGCTCGAAAAGAACGAGCTGACCTCCGGTTCCACCTGGCACGCCGCGGGCAACTGTCCGACCTTCTCGGCGTCATGGTCGGTCATGAACATGCAGCGCTACTCGACCGAGCTTTACCGCGGTCTGGCCGATGAAGTCGATTACCCGATGAACTACCACGTTACGGGTTCGATCCGACTGGCACACAACAAAAACCGCATGCTCGAATTTGAGCGCGTGATGGGCATGGGCCGGTATCAGAACATTCCCATGGAGATGTGCTCGAACGACGACCTGAAGAAGCACTACCCTTTCCTGGAAACCCACGACCTCGAAGGCGGCCTCTTCGACCCCACCGACGGTGACATCGACCCCGCACAGCTTACGCAGGCGCTGGCCAAGGGCGCGCGGGCCATGGGCGGCAAGATCATCCGCTTTTGCCCGGCAACCGGCGCGCGGCGTGAGAATGATGAATGGGTGATTGAGACGGAAAAGGGCGAAATCCGCTGCGAGTACGTGGTCAACGCGGCGGGCTACCGCGCGCAGGAAGTCGGCCAGTGGTTCGGCCGCTATGTGCCAATGGTCTCCATGTCGCACCAGTACGTTCTGACCGAACCGGTTGAAGAGCTGGAGGCCTGGTCTAAGGAAACCGGTGGCAAGCTGCCGCTGCTGCGCGATGTGGACAGCTCGTACTACCTGCGTCAGGAAAAGATGGGCTTCAATATTGGCCCTTATGAGCGCAATTGCCGGGCGCACTGGGTTACGCCAGACGACCCGATGCCTGATGACTTCTCCTTCCAGCTATGGGCGGATGATCTGGATCGGATCGAATGGTACGTGACGGACGCGATGGAGCGGGTGCCGCTGGTCGGGACTTCGGGCGTGTCTAAAATCATCAACGGCCCCATCCCTTACACCCCCGATGGCCTTCCGCTGATTGGTCCCATGCCAGGCGTGCCAAATGCCTTTGAGGCTTGCGTTTTCACCTTTGGCATCACCCAAGGGGGCGGCGCAGGTAAAGTGCTGGCTGAGTGGATCGTTGAAGGCGGGACCGAGTGGGACATGTGGTCCTGTGACCCGCGCCGTTTCACCGGCTTCATCGGTCAGGACTACGCGACAGCCAAAGGCATGGAAGTCTACGGACACGAATACGCCATGCACTACCCGCGCCACTTCTGGCCGGCAGCGCGCGACCAGCGCCTGTCCTCGCTGCACGACCGCATTAAGGAACTGGGCGGTCAAATGGGCGACTACAATGGCTGGGAGCGGGCTGCATGGTTTGCTCAGGATGGCGACGACACCTCGATCGAAGCAACAGAAACATGGGAGCGCGAAGGTCCATGGCAGAAGCGCGTCGCTGAAGAAGTCGGCGCCGTCCGCGATGACGCTGGCGTTCTCGATCTGCCCGGTTTCTCCCGCTACCACGTCAAAGGCGAAGGCGCTTCGGCTTGGCTGCGCACGCTGGTCTCAGGCGCGATCACCAAGCCGGGCCGGATTGGTCTGCTGTACTTCGCGGATGACAAGGGTCGTACGGTGACTGAAATGTCGATCATCCGCTTCGACGAAGACGACTTCATGCTCATCACGGCGGCATCGGCGGAATGGCACGACAAAGGCTGGTTGGAGCGCCACATGCCCGCAGATGCGGCCTTTACGCTGACCGACCGCACCGAAGAGCTGGGCACGTTGATTGTCGCCGGTCCGAAGAGCCGTGAGAAACTCGCCGCGCTGACGGATGCGGATCTGTCCCAAGGCTGGCTGACCCACCAACGCGCCACGGTTGCCGGCAAGTCCGCCATGCTGGTACGCGTCTCCTTTACTGGCGAACTGGGCTGGGAAATCCACGCAGCACCAGCGGATCAACCGGCAATCTACGACGCCTTGATCGACGCGGGCGTAAAGCCCTTTGGCATGTTCGCGCTGGACAGCATGCGCATCGAAAAGGGCTACCGGGCGTGGAAAGGCGATTTGTCCACTGACTACACGTTGCTGGAGGCCGGGCTCGACCGGTTCGTCAAACTTGATCGCAATGACGATTTCCTGGGCAAAGATGCGCTCATCTCTCAGCGTGACGAGGGCCTCGCCAAGCGGTTCTCCATGATGACCATCGACATCGGCGACTACGATGCGCCCTACATGTCTACGGTCTGGAACGGCGATGAAGTGGTGGGCGAGATTACCTCCGGCGCCATGGGCTACCGGTGCAATAAGTTCATCGCACTCTCCGTGCTGCGGACCGATTGCCTTGAACCCGGCACCAATCTCGAAGTTGAAATCTTTGGTGAGCGCCGCGCGGCGGTCGTCACTGGCGACGAAGCGGCCTGGGATCCCCAAAACGAAAGGCTACGGGCATGAGCACCAAGACCATTCCGAACAAGGCCCGCGCTGTCATTGTTGGCGGCGGGGTCAGCGGCTGCTCAGTCGCCTATCACCTCGCCAAAATGGGTTGGAAAGACATTGTCCTGCTGGAGCGCAAGCAGCTTACGTGCGGGACGACGTGGCACGCTGCCGGTCTGATCGGCCAACTGCGCCCCAATCAGAACATGACCCGTCTGGCAAAGTACTCCGCCGAGCTGTACGTCAAGCTCGAAGAAGAAACCGGCCTGTCGACGGGGATGAAGCAAAACGGCTCCATCACCGTTGCGCTCACCGAAGCCCGCAAGGAAGAGATCTACCGACAGGCATCTCTCGCGCGGGCTTTTGACGTTGATGTCAACGAGATCAGCCCCGAAGAAGCGCTGGCCATGTATCCGCACCTGAACATCGATGGTGTGAAGGCGGCCGTACATCTGCCGCTGGACGGCCAGTGCGATCCGGCCAACATTGCTTTGGCTTTGGCCAAAGGTGCCCGTCAGATGGGTGCGACTATCGTCGAGGGCGTGAAAGTCACAGGTGTCAATCAGGCCAATGGTGCCGTAACCGGCGTGACCTATGAACGCGACGGCGAGCCCGGGCAGATCGACGCCGATGTGGTGGTTAACTGCGGCGGCATGTGGGCGCGGGACTTTGCCGCTATGGCGGGCGTGACGGTACCGCTGCACGCGTGCGAGCACTTCTACATTGTCACCGAGCCTGTGGAGGGGCTGACGCAACTGCCGGTCCTGCGGGTGCCGGATGAGTGTGCCTATTACAAGGAAGACGCGGGCAAGATGATGCTCGGCGCCTTTGAACCTAAGGCCAAGCCCTGGGGCATGAACGGCATTTCTGAAGACTTCTGCTTTGACCAGTTACCTGAGGACTTTGATCACTTCGAACCCATCCTCGAAATGGGCGTAAATCGCATGCCGCTGTTGGGTGAGGCGGGTATTCACACCTTCTTCAACGGGCCCGAGAGCTTTACCCCGGATGACAAGTACTACCTCGGCGAAGCGCCGGAGTTGCGTGGTTTCTGGGTGGCAGCAGGGTACAATTCCATTGGCATCGTATCTTCAGGTGGCGCGGGATACGCGCTGGCCCAGTGGATTGTCGATGGCGAGCCGCCTTTTGACCTTTGGGACGTCGATATTCGACGCGCTCAACCTTTCCAGAAGAACCGGTTTTACCTGCGCGAGCGCGTGTCGGAGAGCCTGGGCCTGCTCTATGCTGACCATTGGCCTTACCGCCAGCCTGAAACCGCGCGCGGTGTGCGCCGGACGCCGCTGCACGAGCACCTCAAAGCCAAGGGTGCCGTTTTTGGCGAAACCGCCGGCTGGGAACGCGCGAACTGGTTCGCCCGCGAAGGGCAGGAGCGCGAATACCGCTACGACTGGGGGCCGCAGAACTGGTTCGACAATGCCCGCGAAGAGCATCAGGCGGTGCGTGAAGGTGTGGGCATGTTCGACCTGTCGACATTCGGCAAAATCCGGGTCGAGGGCGCGGATGCTATGCCCTTCCTCCAGCACGTCTGCGCCAACGATATGGACGTTGAAGCAGGCAAGATTGTCTATACCCAGATGCTCAACAACCGTGGCGGTATAGAGTGCGATCTGACCGTCACCCGTCTGGGTGAAACGTCTTTCCTGCTGGTCGTTCCGGCCGCCACCATCCACCGCGATATGGCGTGGCTCCAGCGCCGTATTCCTGACGGCGCTCACGTTACCGTATTTGACAACACCTCCGGTGAAGCGGTGATTGCTTTGATGGGGCCAAAGTCACGGGACCTGCTGCAACGGGTTTCACCTGATGACTTCGGTAACGGCGTGCACCCCTTCGGCACCGCGCGGGAAATTGAGATCGGTATGGGTCTGGCGCGTGCGCATCGGATTTCATACGTCGGCGAGTTGGGCTGGGAGCTGTACGTCAGCGCCGATATGGCCGGACATGTGTTTGAGAGCATCGATGAAGCTGGCCGTGATCTCGGCCTAAAGATGTGCGGTCTGCATGTCTTGGATTCCTGCCGTATCGAAAAGGCCTTCCGTCACTTTGGCCACGACATCACCGACGAAGACAACGTTCTGGAGGCCGGACTGGGCTTTGCGGTTAAACGCGACAAGGACAGCGGAAAGTTCGGCGATTTCATTGGCCGCAAAGCGGTTCTGGAAACCCGTGAGCGCGGCCTCGAACGCCGCATGCTTCAGTTCAAGCTGAACGATCCCAAGGCCATGGTCTACCACAACGAGCCAGTGATCCGAGACGGCAAGATCGTAAGTTTCCTGACCTCTGGCAACTATGGTCACACCTTGGGCGGTTCCATCGGTATGGGTTACGTACCGGTAATGGACGCCGAAAAAGGTGTCGAGCAGCTGCAGTCTTCCTATGAAATTGAAATCGCAGGTGAAAGAGTGCCCGCCGAGGTCTCGCTCAAACCCATGTACGACCCCCAAGCCGAGCGTGTTCGGGTTTAACAGGAGTTTTGTTCCATGAATGCTCACCCCCCAAAAAAGGGTCGCGCTGGCGGCCGTTCAGCCCGAGTTGCCCTTCGCGCCGCGCCGCTTGCTGAAGACTTGCGGCCAGTCCGTCCGGGTCTGGAAGGCGGCGCTTACAAGCCGCTTTCCGAAGTCGATATGGCCACCATTTACGAAGCAGCTTTGACCGCGCTTGAAACCGTGGGCATGGCCGACGCGCCCGACACTGGCATTGAGTCAATGGTTGCTGCCGGGGCTATTCTGGGCGACGACCGTCGCCTGCGGTTCCCGCGTGCTCTGGTCGAGCACACCCTTTCCATCGCCAACAAGAACATGACCCTGCACGCTCAGGACCCGAAGTATGACCTCGACCTCAGCGGCAACCGGGTCCACTTCGGCACCGCTGGCGCGGCCGTGCATCTGGTCAACGTGGATACCAAAGAATACGAAGATTCCACCATCGAGCACCTCTACAACGCGGCGCGCGTCGTGGACCAGATGGATAACATCCACTTCTTCCAGCGCCCCATGGTGGCGCGGGACATTCTCGATAACCGCGAGATGGACATTAACACGGTCTACGCCTCGATCGCTGGAACCAAGAAACACGTCGGCACGTCGTTCGTGGACCCAAGCCATATGGAAGACGGTCTGGAACTGTTGCGCATGGTTGCGGGCTCTGAAGAAGCGTGGCGCGCGCGTCCTTTTGTGTCGCTGTCCGTGACATTTGTTGTGCCGCCAATGAAATTTGCGACAGAATCCTGTGAAGTCATGGAAGTCGCAATCCGGGGCGGCATGCCGGTTCTGCTGCTGTCCGCCGGTCAGGCAGGGGCAACGGCACCCGCCGCGATTGCAGGGGCCGTGGTGCAGGCTGTGGCTGAATGCTTGAGCGGTCTTGTCTACGTCAATTCGATCTCACCCGGTCATCCAGCCATTTTTGGCCCCTGGCCCTTTGTCTCCGACCTGCGCTCCGGCGCCATGTCCGGCGGATCGGGGGAGCAGGCCATCCTGACGGCTGCCGTTGGTCAAATGGGTAAATTCCTCGGCCTGCCGACGGGTTCTGCGGCGGGCATGGCCGATGCCAAAATGCCTGAT
This sequence comes from Rhodospirillaceae bacterium, assembly GCA_002700865.1. Taxonomy (GTDB): domain Bacteria; phylum Pseudomonadota; class Alphaproteobacteria; order UBA7985; family UBA7985; genus UBA7985. The sequence goes on along the minus strand of PAFB01000046.1, from coordinate 2,629 downwards.
GCACAATCGGGCTACGAAAAGGGCATTACAAACGTCATGGCGGGGCTCGCCGGGATCAATATGGTCTATGAATCTGCGGGGATGCACGCGTCGCTACTGGGCTTTTGCCTAGAATCGCTGATCATCGATAATGACATGCTCGGTCAGGCTATGCGGTGTGTGCGCGGGGTGGAAGTCACACCGGAAAAGCTGTCTTTGGACGTGATGGAAAGAACCTGTTTGGAGGGTCCGGGACACTACCTTGGCTCAGACCAGACACTGAACCTGATGCAGTCCGAGTACATCTATCCCACCATCGGCGACCGCACCTCACCTAAGGAATGGGCCGAAGTTGGTAAGCCTGTCTTGCTTGAAACAGCGCAAAAGACCTTGGGAACGATTTTGCAAGGTCCTAAGCCGGGACACATCCCGGCGGAGATTGACGCGGCGGTTCGGGAACGCTTCCGGATTCACTTCAGCTAAGCACACCGGGGCAGCAAACGCTTTCCCCAAACGGGTATCAAACAGGCACCCAAAAAGGCTCCGTCGGGCGATCTGCCGGACGGAGCCTTTATCATGGGTGGGCTGTGTGTCAGGAGCGCTGGAGGCGCACTAGAACGTAATTCGCAGACCCACGCTACCCGTTGCAATCCAACGACCAGATGTGTGGAAGCCGCGAAGGCTCGGTTCGGAGAACTCACGAACACCCTTCAAAGAGAAGTCCAGCTCAACGCCCGGAGCAATCTCGGTCTGGGAACCGAATTCAACACCGGCGTAAGGCAGGGCATAGGTGTAATCCACGTCCGTGTTCACACCCAGAACACCGCTGAGCCACGTATTGCCCTCAACCACGCCCAGGCCGATGTCGGTCGCCACCTGAGTATAATCGGCGACACGACCAGACGGACTGCGCAGGTAAGGCGCGTCGTCGAAGTCATCCCAGATGTTATCGATTTCCCAACGCGTCGCGCTCATGCTGGCAGACACGCGCATATTGGAATAGGGGTCGTTCCAAGCCAGACGACCACCCAGACCCAGCGAAGGACCAAATTCAAAGGTCCCAGCCAGCGGGATCGACTGCTCAGTTGAGACAGACAGCGCGCTGTAGAAGGTTAGCTCAGTATTCCCAGCTGGATTGCCCAGCGTGACCGGAGAACCCAGCGCCCAGATCGGCTTCATTGTACGACGCACAACGTACTGTGGCTGACCATAGTAATACTGTGGGCGGTAACCGATTTGACCGGTTTGACCCAGAGAGATGGCACCGCCCTGCGTGTAGACAGGAGCAGCGTAGTAGCCCTGTGCCTGCGCGGTACCGACGAAGGCCGCTGCTGCAATCGCAAGCGCACCCAAAGTTGCGGTAATTAACTTCATCAAATTACTCCAATAAAATAGCCCACCTGTCGGCCTGCAGCAGACAAGTTCACAACAAGGGATCACCCAGACCGGACATGAATCCTTGCCCTTTTGCAGTTATGCGAGCCGATTCATCGATCGCAAAAAAGCCTGTTGCATCAATGCTTCAGTCATTTTCGAAACGCTTTGCGAATAGAAAAAGACGGGTTTGTTATGCGTAGGCTTCCCGCAAGTTGGGAATCTCTGCTGACAGTAAAACGAATCGGGGGACTCGAGGATGACTTGGAACCGCTTGGCCCAGCAGAACAATAAAGATTTGCCCGTAGCCTCATTGTCATTTTATGTGCCTTTAAGGTAGACAACACCGTTCACAGGAGCCCTTGATGTCCGACTTACCCGTCCTTGGCTGCGCCATGGAACTCCACAATCTCGAAACAATGGTACCGTGGGTGCTGGAAAAGGACAGGGATCTGGAGATCCAGGACGGCTATCACGCGTTCGTCCTCGACAAGACCGCAGACAAAGTGGCCGACCGGGTTAAAGAGCTGCTTGGCTCGTCCTATAAAGGACGACTGAGTCTGCATGGTCCCTTCTACGGCTTCGACCTCGACAGCGTCGATCCCGCGATCCGCAAAGTCGTGCGGATGCGCTTGGAACAGGCGCTAAAGATGGCGCATCGTATGGGCGCTACGCAGATGGTGCTGCACTCGCCCCTGACGCTGTGGGATCGGGATAACATGCTGTATCAGGGGTATGAGGCCGGCAAAATCGGACTGGTGCAGGATTCCATGGGTGATGCCATCAAGATGGCCGAAGACATGGGCATCACCATTGTTCTCGAAAACATCCAGGACATCGACCCCAGCTGGCGCGTGCGTCTGATAGAAACGCTGGGTTCCGACCGGGTCAGAACGTCAATCGACACGGGTCACGCACACTACATGCACGGCCGTTTCGGCGCGCCGCACGTGGTCGACTATATTAAGTCTGCTGGCAACATGCTCGAACACGTGCATTTGCAGGATACTGACGGCTCTGCCGACCGGCACTGGGGGATCGGCGAAGGGCAGTTGCCATGGTTCCCGATTTTCGAGGCTTTGGGCAAGCTCACCAGCAATCCGCGCTTGATCATGGAGCCTATGGACGTGCCCGCTGCTCCCCGTCACGCTGCCTGGGCGGAAGCTCAGGGGCTGGCGCAATAGATGTCGGCCAAAAGCAGCAGCATAATCAATCAAACAGATGAGCCAGATACTCCTCTAATCAAAGCCTCTCAACTGGCCCAAATACTCTGACG